>JAKQJG010000359.1 GCA_029561305.1 Bacteroidota bacterium
CTCCTGATATAATGCTTTACTGGCAGATCATATCTCAATATATCAAACCACCTCATGCCTTCATGCACATAGTCCATCCTTTTATAATAGAGAATTGCTTGCAGCACACTGGGTAGTTTTTTAGTGCCTTCTTCAGTTGTCACCTGCGGAAATATAGTATTAATCCTTGTTTCTGTTACTCTGTGTGTAGTAGGATTGTAGTTGGTAATCCTTTTACTTACAAATGTATTCAGCAAGCCAATGGCACCTGCAATATCACCAGAATAAAACAGGGCTTCAGCATGACTGAACAGAACCTCTTCTGCTGCAAACAATGGCACCATCACATAGGGTTGTCCGAAATTGGCATCTACTGTTTCCCTTACAAAATACTCATCAATTTTAGGCATCAGCTGATGTGATCCTGATGCGATGCTATACCTTTTATATGCTGTTGTGCCACCTGACAATACATCAACCGCGGGATATATTTCCCTTGATTTTAACAAGGTAACACCCCAACGGGCAGTGTAATAGTTCCTCGACCACAATGAACTTGTTTCCACTAATAATAAGTTAGCAGATTCTGTGCTCCTTGCATATACCTTAAATAATTCAGTTACATCTGTAATGGCATTATAAGGACTTGTAGGATCATTCATGCCACGTATAAAAGATGCATAGTTTCCTCCAGGAATTGCTTTTCCTGCATACTCGATCACTTTCGGCCAGTTTTTTTGATGTAGATAAAAACGGGTGGCAAAAGCTGCTGCTGCTGCAACATTAAAGTGAAATTTAGGAATGTCATAAGCTTTATCTTCCAATAGCGGCATTCCTTCATCCAGGTCTTTTTTTATCATGTCATATACATACTGCACTGTCTTTCTTTCATACTGCTTTATTACCACCGTTTCTGGAACCGTAACATATGGTATGCCCGGGTCTGTATTGGCAGTAGCTGCATTGTAAAATTTGCTAAAGAAAGTTACCAGCATAAAGTGGGAGAATGCCCTGCATACAAGCGCTTCACCTCTTTGATTTTTATAATCATCGGGGTTAGCTACTTTGCTGATAGTTTCTAAAGCCTGGTTAGCTGCAGCAATAGAAGTATAGCAGGCATACCAGAAAGCTTCAGGTGAATCCTGCTGATTTTCCTTAGTGTCCCTGAAAAGATACACATCATTTAACAGCGCATCTGTATTCAGGTTATCTGCAATATCATCCACATTGTCCGACATGGTTTCGGCAAAAGCCTGGTAGTTGGATTGCGGATAAGCAGTGGCCAGTAATTGAGAAATTTTTTCAGGCGTATTGATTTTTGCCCTGTTGTCAGGCTCTTTATCGAGAAATTTATTACACCCGGATCCTGCAACCAAGAGCAGGCAAAATGGGACGTATAATATTTTATTTTTCATAATCGTAATTTATTATAATTAAAATCCTGCTTTAACGGAAAGGGTGAATTGTTTCTGAATAGGCTGGGCTACACCACCGGTGTTAAAAAATTCCGGATCCTGTCCTTTCAGCTTCTTATCAGAAAATACCAGCCAGGGGTTGTTAGAAACTAATGTAACAGAAAATGAATTCATTCCCCATTTCTTAACAACAGCAGGTCTTACGTTGTAGGTAAGTGAAACTGTTTTAAGCCTTACAAAAGCTCCAGATGCAACCCTTGCTGAGGAATAGTTAAAAGTATTAAAAGGTTCTCTGCCTTCGCTGCTTAACAAGTAAGAATTATAAACGTACAAGAGTGAAGGTATATCGGTTACTTTTTCATCACCCTGCATTTCCCACCTGTCTATGAACTCTCTTGGCAATGCATCAAAATCCGAATAACCTGTTCTGAATGCAGGATAAAGCCTGATCTTGTTACCACCCTGGAATGTAAAAAATACATTGAGCGAAAAATCCTTGTAATTAAATGTATTGGACCAGCCACCTGTATATTTTGGATCTACCTGGCCGTCATATTTAAGCAGGCTGGTATTTTGATCCTGGAAATAAACGTCCGCACCAAGTGAATCTTGCTGATAGTTTGGATCGTTTGGATCTTTAGTTGAATACTGCCCTAATGCAAACTGGGGAATACCATTTTCAGGATTCAAGCCCGCAAAAGGAATTGAGAACAGCCCGTTTACCGGGTATCCTTCCAGGTTTCCACCCTGGGCCTGGATTAAATTAAACAGGATAGGTTCGTTTTTGGCGTTCGTTATCTTTGTTTCATTTAAACCAAACGTAAAGTTCGTTTTCCAGTTCCAGTCTCTTTTCTTTACCACCGTTCCACCTACAACAAAATCAAAACCATTGGAAGTAAGTGTTGCATAGTTGGCTGCTTTATATGCTTCACCACCAATGCCCGGTGTACGAATAACACTGATCAGATCAAAGCTTTTCCTGCTATACCAGTCTACAGCAATGTTTACCCTTCCATTAAATAATCCTGCGTCTATACCAAAATTGGCCTGGTGGTTCTTTTCCCAGGTAAGTTCAGAGTTTTCCAGGTTGGCCAGGATAATTACTGATTCCCTGTCGGTTGGCGCTGTTCTGTTGGTAATAGCACTTCTCAAAACAATATTAGAGTTGGTAGCCGGGCCAAGGCTTGCAGTCAAACCATAGCTCGCTCTCAGTTTGAGATATGTTACTGATAAAGCCTTTTTCATAAAATCCATTTCTTCAACATTCCAGGAACCGCCGAAACTCCATGTTGGCAGCCAGCGTGCCTTAGGGTCTGCACCCAACCTGTTTGAACCGTCATATCTCACAGTACCGTATATGTTGAATTTTTTATCGAAAGTGTACTGACCATTCAGGTAGAACGCTGCAAAGCGGTCAAAATCTTTGGTCATACCGTAATACGGGAAACTTGACTCAATGGTTTGCTTCAATATCCTGTAATCTACAAAAGGAATACCCCCTGCGTCATACTGGTAACCGTAACCAGTGTTTGAAAAGTTTTGACGGTCTGTAAGTTTTACCTGTTGTCCCAGCAAAATGTTCACTTCGTGTTTATCCCTGAAAGTATTAACGTAGTTTAAACTGTTACGAAAATCGAAATTGATCAGTTTATCTTCTGTGCGGTTATAAAAACCACCATACGGCAACACTACTACTGGCTCAGCAGCAGGATTGTCCGGGTCACGGTAAAGGAACCTGTTATTTGCTTTCATGGTAGCATTATCCGCCGCCCTGTATGCATTGGCCATGTTGGAATTTTCAGTAATCTCATGCTCCCTTGTGGACCCAACATACCTGAGGGCGCCAATAAATTCATACCTCAAATGTTTGTTGAATTTGTAACCCAATTCTCCCTGCAGTTTCAGATCGATCACATCAATGTTCAACCTGTTATTCTCTATTTCAGTGAACACGTTAAAAGGTGCAAAATTGCGCCTGAAATATTCACGGTCCCCGTTTTCATCATATGCAGTTATTGCCCTGCTGGTATTGAGTGCATAACTGAATGGATTAATATCAAAATTACGTTCAAACTGGCCGTTCACAGGATTGCTTACCCTTCTGATAGATCCTGGAGCACGCTGCTGACGAACAGAAGCCACCGTAAGAAAACCTGCTGATAAGCGATCAGAGAAATTGTAGTTATGCCTGAAGTTGAGCGTATATCTTTTTACATTGTCTGCAATAGTCCAGCCATTGTCTTTGTAAAAGCTCGTAGAGAAGAATGATTGAGACTTCTCGGTTCCTGAAGATATGCTGATGGTATGATCCTGCGCAAAAGAATTTTTGAATAACAGACCAAACCAATCTGTATTTTCAGTAGCGTATCTTTCAAGAAAATCTCTTTTGGCTTCAGGTGTGTTTTCTAAACGGAAATTGCCATTTTCATCCGGCACATTAATTAAGTCATACATCTTTCCATATACGCCATAGTTAGAGCGGCTCAAAATATCCGATGTCAGGTTAAACTTACGTTCCAGTTCTCCCCATACAGACATCTGTTGTGCAGAATTCATAATATTATAATCTGCATAACGGGGCTTCAGCTGCGAACTGTAGTTACCTGTGTAAGTAATTGATGTTTTTCCCTGGCGGCCCTTTTTGGTGGTAATTACAACTACCCCGTTCATAGCCCTTGCGCCATAAAGTGCAGTAGCCGCTGCATCTTTTAAGATATCGAAGGTTTCAATATCATTGGCATTGATACCTGCTACCGAAGAACCAAGTAAAGTAGTGGGATCACCACTCGATAACTGATCATTTGATATGTTGATGATATCTTCTAATACAACGCCATCCACAACCCAAAGAGGTTTGTTATCACCATTTAAAGAGGTAGCACCCCGTATCCTTATTTTTGGAGCACTTCCAAAAGTACTCGATACGTTTTGCACAGAAACCCCGGCAACACGCCCTTCAAGCAAACGGCTTGGGTCTGTTACCCCGCCCTGCTTAATGTCATCGGGTTTAATGGTAGCAGCAGAACCGGTGAAGTTCTTCCTGTTGATACGCTGAAAGCCTGTTACGATCACGTCGCCAAGCATACCAGCATTTTCTACCATTGTAATAACCAGTTCCTTACCTGGGGCCATTTTTACTTGCTTGGTTTCAAGCCCCACATTACTAAATACCAGGGTGGCATTTGCCGGTACTCCTGACAATTGAAACTCCCCTGATTTGTTTGTACTCGTTCCGTTTTTTGTTCCCTTAACCAGAACAGACACGCCTTCCATGGGTTTGGAAGCAGTATCCACAACCTTACCTGTCACAGTGTTCTGTGCAAAAGAAAAAGTTGCCACCAAAATAAGAGCGAAACAAAAAGTAAAACGCAAAACAATAGCGAAGCCATTGAAATAACCGGACGGTTTTTTCCTCATAAATTATTAGTTTAGTTTTGAATTCCTTAAATAATACACTGTAGCATTTTTCTCAAAAGCAGGTTTTTTAGGGGGGATTATTATCTTTCAAGATAACTTCAACATTAAATTAGCTGCGTGAACTTAAAAAACAGATGCAAGTTTAAGCGCATATTGCCGATTTGACAAATGAAAATAATAATAATGGGTAAGTTTAATGCCTTTTGTAGCCCTTAATTACCCGATTGCGGCTATAAATGGCCGTCACCAGGTAGAAAAAGAATGATGGGTTAAATACAGCCTGGCCTTTTTGTTTAATGTTACGGGCAAAAGAGCAGGTAGAACCCTTGCTTATGCTGCGAAAATTAGTAAAATGGGTAATGTGGTCAAAAATAGTTGGTTTTTTGAACTTGAATGATGGGTATTGTATGTATTTTTTCTATCTCACCAGGGTAACAGTTCCTTTGTATGTAAAAACCTCACCATCTTCGCAAATTGTCTGTACAAAATAAACCTAGGTGCCTGCATCCTGCGGCTCGCCATTAAAAGTGCCGTCCCAACTATTATTACGGTCATCTATGGCAACATCTTTTCTTGCAAAAAGGATTTTACCCCCGCGGTTGTAAATAGTAATGGAGCGGATGGTTTTAAGCCCGGTACCTTTAATGGTAAAGTAATCGTTTTTAGTATCCCCATTGGGTGAAAAGGCATTCGGAATAAATACCAGGTTATCCTTGCAGAGCATTTTAATGGTAACAGCATCGCTGGAGCTGCATCCATCACTGTTATAAACCTTCAATGTATAAGTAGTGGTAACAGAGGGTTTGCTTACCGGGGAAAGGCAATCAACACAGCTTAAAAAAAGTAACGGGCGACCATTCCCAGTTAACAGCACCACTTACAGTTGGATAAAGAGTTACTGCTGTACCGCTGGCCACTTCCTGGTTGATACCTGCATCAACGACTGGTATAATGCTGATGCGTACCAGAATAGTAGCAGTATCAGTATAGCAGTTATTTTCGGCGTAACCAACAACGGTGTAGGTAAGGGTGGCGTTTGGTAGTGCCGTGGGATTACCGGTTGCTGTATTATTGATGCCTTCTGTGTTGTTGATCCACTGGTAAGTGGCGGCACCATTGGTATTTAGCTGAACAGGCTCTACCTGGCAGGCAAACAGGTTCTGCGGCACCGTTAGTTGTACAGGTTCAATCACTTTCACCTGGGTAGAATCCATACTGCTGCACCCTGTTTGATTTATTGCTTTAATAATATACGAACTGGCCGAAGCCGGCCTTAAACTAACTTCATTTTAGTTGGCTTTCTATAGTTTTGATCCGCAGTGTTCGTTTCCGCTAGTAAAAGTCTCTAGCCATAAATCAACGGAGTTCATGGCTTCAGGTTTTTGAAGATAGTCTAAAAAGCAGTGCCCATTTTAAGAAGGACCGGTAGCTGCAAACCTGCTCTTTTATAACGATACGTCCCTGGGTGATTTTTGGGACCGGTTTATGGCAAACTCATAGCCGATTCTAAAGCCAATCACGGCCCTTGTAATATCTCCAAGCGTCCAGGATTCGTGACGCAAAGCAATGTCAAAAACCCGTTGCCTAATCCTGAGTTTATCACCCAGGCCAACTGAGTACAGGATGCCGCTTTTTTTCGCAAAACCTGATGACACTATACCTCCCAGTTCGCCTGCGCCATAAAAACTGCCAAGGTAATATCTCAAACCTGCTTTTATTGGAATAGCAGAAATATCTTCCAGGTTAACCCCGGAAATGCGCTTTTCGTTCATAAAATAGTAGCCGCTCACCATGGTTGCACTCACATGTTTACCAAAAACGTATTCTCCTTTCACTGTTGAACCCAGGCCTGCGTTGTGTGATTGTGCCAAAATGCCTTGTGCAAATAATACTTCGCCGGCAATACTCATAGAAAAGGTGCCTTGTTGATAGGCCTGGCACACTGATGTTAAATAAGCAAGCATGCATATGCCCACAAGCGGCAGTTTGATTTTTAAATTTTTCATATTGTTTTTTTAGCAAACTGATATAGTTATGAAAACTGCATGTAGTGCGTTTTCTTATTTGCTTATTTATGCTTACTGACACTGCCCTGTTTAGTCAAAATCAAAAAGATTACCCAGGAATGATTTTTTCTTTCCGTACTTATCAGCGTAATTTTTGTTACCAGTGTAAAAATCATCTTTTAGTTCTTTGTGCTTATGCCTGTGGTTTCTGACATCACCCCGGTGATCTTCGTTTTTTGCAGACAGCATGGTTATCTGCTCGTTAGAAAATTGAATGATCTTATCCAGTTCTCCTTTGTCCAGCCATACTCCCCGGCAGGATGGACAGTAGTCAATTTCTACATTTTGTCTTTCAGTTATGTGCAGCAGGTGATTGCAATTGGGGCATTTCATTGTAATTAATTTTTATTGATAAATTTTGTTCATGGTGTTGTTTTTTATTGGTGACTATTCATCTTTGCGTCAATACCTATCTACAGCCGCCACCCGGCGCAGGGTACATAGCAAGCAGGGTTGATAACGATATTTCATCTGTATTCCTTGTGTTTTTTGCTATAACAGGCCAACTGAAAAAAAGGTCTTTAGGACAATTGTATCAGCTACCTTGCTTATATTTAATAAACAGGCTGCCGGTGAATTATTTTATTAGAACTGATTTAACTATTGAGCTGCAGGCGAAAATGGCAATGACGATTTGTGAACGATTATTTTCAGTTTTCCGTCTTTACCTTTCTTAAACACCCAGGTTTTATCTACCATAACTTCTTTTCCATCTTTACCCGTAACCCACACATTGCCCATTGTAATAGCTACGGAGCCATAAATCTGTATGCCCTCATTTTTTTGCCCGGCATTATCGTAACGTGCCTTTACCCAGGGGGTTAGTGCAAAACCTTTGTCATTTGGATAATCAGGATCTCCTCCTATAAAGTAGGCCAATGCACCCTTTTTTGTGTTCCTGAAAGTTTGTTCGCCAAACGCCAGCGTGGGTTTAAAGAAAACTTTCCCATTGTCGTAGTTGTAGGCATCGGTGAGTACTTTTTCGGCAAAGGCCTTATAATCTCCCCCTTCTTCTTTCAATTGTCCAATTTTAACCAACGCATCGCACCACGCTTGCTGAGCGGCATTTACTTCATCGTAAGTGATAATATCCTGGGCACCTTCTTCCACATACACCAATCCAAAATCATCAATCACTTTTTGAACCTTATCGCTCGTTTGCGTTACTACGTTGGTTGTTTCCTGTTTTATTTTTTCCGCTGCCTGGTTGCAGGAAGAGGTGAAAAAAGTTACAAGTAACAAACTACCAATCCATGTAGTGCTTTTCATTGTTTAATTTTTTTGTTGCTTACTTTTTAATACGGTGTTCAGCATGTCCGTTATGGCGGCAAAAAAGAAAAAATCATGATACAGGTAAGCGAAAGAAAAAAGCCAGCCTAAACGGGCCCATTTAAGCTGGCACAGATTAACCAACTACCAAACCTGCGATTTTTACTTTTTTTACCCGTGTATTTTATTTGCCATCCCCGTTAATCAGAAAAGGCGCCTTCCCATCGGTAATGATCATTTTGGCATTGGGGGATTTGGACAGTTGTATAAAAGCTTCGATACTCCTGATCTTTATAATTTCCGGTGTTAAACCCTCTGCTAAAATTTTTTGTGCATCTCTTGTTCCGGTGGCCTCAATGATGATCCGTTCCGCCTCAAGTTTTTGCTGCTGCAATACAAATTCCATACGCATAGCGTCCTGCTCGGCCTGTAATTTTCTTTCGATGGAACCTGCCAGCCCTTCTGGTAACTGAATACTTTTCATCAGCACTGATTCAATCAATATCCCCTGCTCTTTCAGCGTTTGATCCATCTTATCCTTGATGGCTTTTTCAATTTCGGCCCGCATGCCGGAGTGCATGTCTTTTGCGAAATACTTAGCGCACACGTCGGCAGAGGCCGACCTGAATACACTGGCAATGATGGAAGGGTAGTTAAGACCGAGGGTCCTGATAACGGAGGCTACTTTATCTTTGTTAAGCCTGTACAAAATAGATATCTGCGAGGTGATGCTGAGTCCTTCTTTACTTGGCAGGCTTAAAGACAATTCGAGGTTGTTCGTCTGTATGGATGTTTTAACCACCCTGCTGGTAAATGGATTATACGACACCGTGCCCTGTGTAACCACTTCATCGGAAAGTTTCCCCAATTTTTGTTTTATACCTACTTCCCCGGGCCTGATGACCGCACAACTACTGGCCAGGATGACTAACATTGGTATAGCAAAAAGCAGGGGTGCATTGGTTTTCCATTTTGAACGGGCTCTTTCACTGGTAAACATACTTGCAAAGCCGGGCCTGCAAAACAGTCGTTGCAGAAATAAGTGGAGGCGTTTTTTCATGTTATCAGTTTTATTGATTGTAATAGTTGCAAATATAATAGTAATACTATCAAAAATAAAAGTAAACAATAGTATTTTAAAAATGTTGTTACTTTTGGGAAAATTTTATGAAATGAATATTTTGTTCACTCCTTCTCTCAACGACAGGTTGTTTGTAAAAAACCCGCAAAACACGGAGTTGGGAAAACGGATCATTAAAGAAGCAATTCAGTTAATGGCGGAAATAGGATACGAACAGTTCACTTTTAAAAAGCTGGCGGTTGCAATGGAAACTACCGAAGCTACCATTTACAGGTATTTTTTAAATAAGCATAAGCTATTGATCTACCTGGTAAGCTGGTACTGGTCATATCTCGAATTCCAGATCGTTATTCAGCTTAACAATATTTCCAGTGCTGAAGACAAGATCAAAAAGATCATTGATATTTTAGTATGGGAGGATAACCTTGAGATAGACTTTGGCGGATTTGATCACCAGGCATTATACTACGTAGCGATTGGCGAAGGAAACAAAACGTACTTGTCTAAAGATGTGGATGAAAACAACAAGGATCTGCTTTACAAGCCGTTTAAAGATCTGTCAGCCCGGATAGCCGCCGTTTTCCTGGAGTATAACCCAAAGTACAAATACCCCAATACGCTTGCCAGTTCTATCATAGATCTGTCTCACCTGCAGTTTTTTTTCATGCATCATTTACCCCGCCTCAGCGATTTTGCAAAAAAGAAAAACCCTAAGGAGCTGGAGGCTTTTTTAGAACACCTGGTATTTAAAACACTGGAGTAATGTCACTTGCAGCAAGGTTGTAATCTATAGAGTAATCCGGGATTGATTTTATGTACTGTTTATTCTGAAAAAGAGCAACTGATTATTACACAATATTATAAGTGAAGATTTTTCGTAATAAAAAAAAGAACCAAGTAAAATGGTTCCTCTTTGTTGATTAAATATCGTGATGAGCTATCACTCCGTATTATACGCCCACTCCACCAGCGTAGCACCCCAGGTAAACCCTCCTCCAAACGCAGCCAGCACAATTTTATCGCCTTTATGCAACTGCTTTTCCCATTCCCATAAACAAAGTGGTATGGTGGCAGCAGTTGTATTGCCAAAACGTTCTATATTCAGCATTACCTTATTCGGGTCAAGACCCATGCGGTTTGCCGTAGCATCAATTATTCTTTTATTAGCCTGGTGAGGAACCAACCAGGCTATATCGTCCCCCGTTAAATTATTTCTTTGCAACAGGTCAAAGCTGGCATCCGCCATACCTTTAACAGCCGCTTTAAAAACCGGTTGCCCGTCCTGGAAAGCAAAATGCTCTTTTGCATCCACTGTTTGGTGTGAGGCTGGTTTTAATGACCCACCAGCTTTCATATGCAGAAATTCCCTCCCGCTGCCATCACTTTTTAATAAACTGTCTTTTATTCCATGGCTATCTGCCGAGGGTTCTAATAATACTGCACCTGCCCCGTCACCAAAAAGTATACAGGTAGCCCTGTCTGTATAGTCAACAATAGCACTCATTTTATCGGCACCCACCACCACTACTTTTTTATAACGGCCACTTTCAATCAGCGTAGCTCCAACAGTAAGGCTGTATAAAAAACCGGAACAGGCAGCGCTGATATCAAAACCCCAGGCATTTTTGGCACCTAGTTTATCACAGGCAATATTGGCCGTAGCAGGGAAAACCATATCGGGGGTAACCGTGCCTACGATCATGCAGTCAATATCCTCCGGGCCAATGCCTCTTTTTTTCAACAGGTCCTGTACTGCCGGCACTACCATGTCGCTGGTACCAAGGCCTTCGCCTTTTAATATCCTTCTCTCCTGGATACCTGTTCTTGATTTTATCCATTCATCATTGGTATCCACCATGGTTTCCAAAACAGCATTGGTCAACTTGTATTCTGGTACATATCCGCCCACGGCAGTAATGGCAGCAGTAATTTTTTGCATTGCGTAGATTTTAATTGTTAGCCGCGGCAAAAGTAATGGAAATAAATAAGCGTTTAGTAACCTTCAAAAACCTTCCTGGGTTGAAACGTTTTAATCGAATTTTCCTATATTCGCCCTTTCTTATTTTTATATGTACGCATACCTCCAGGGAAAATTTACATTGAAAAATCCAGCCCAGGTGTACGTAGATGTAAATGGTGTGGGTTACGAAGTCAATATCAGCCTCAACACTTACAGCCATATCCAGCCATTAAATGAAGGTAAACTCTTCACCTTTTTGCAGGTGAAGGAAGATGGGCATGTATTGTTTGGCTTTTTTGAAAAGGAGGAAAAAGAATTGTTCCTGCAATTGATAAGCGTTTCGGGGGTTGGTGCAGCAACTGCAAGGATGATGCTGTCTCACCAGAAACCCGATGAGATCAGCAAAGCCATCTTGCTGGGCAACGTAAAACTGTTAGAAAGCATCAAAGGGATTGGAAAGAAAACTGCAGAAAGACTGGTACTGGAACTGAGAGACAAAGTGGGCAAACCGGGCACAGGTACCGGATCCACACCGGTTTGGGGCAATAGTTTACAGCAGGACGCGTTAAATGCTTTGGTGGCGCTGGGTATTTCAAAACCAATGGCCGAAACATCTATTCAAAAAACAATAAAAGCAGACCCTGGTATTAATTCACTTGAAGAACTGATAAAAAAAGCACTGAAAACAATTTGACGGAAATCTACCTTAACTGACTTTACAGGAATGTTGTTTAAAAGTAAATTGTTGCTGCACCGCAGTGTTTTTTTTGCATGTTTTGGGTTCTTCACACTCATAGCTGTTTTGCCCGTATTTGGGCAAAAGGAAGAAACAAAAGAACCAGCTTCGGCTGCACCACCCGCCACTCCGGCTTCAAAACCTCCAGATACGCCTATCCTTGGCAATTCAGAACCAAAGTATGTTGGACCTTTGCAATTTCCAATCAATGATTACCGAGGCGACTTTTTAAGCAATGGCGGAAGAAGTACCTACGATTTCAGGCTGCCATCTAACATAAAAGATTCTGTAGCTTACGATCCGGTTACAAATACTTATACACTATACGAAAAAATAGGTAACCGGTATTATCGTACCCCCATCACCTATACATCAGAAGAATACTGGAAACTCAGAGGTAAGCAAGCTGAAAATGAGTACTGGCAAAAAAGAGCGAATACCATGAACCTGCTTAACAGGGGAGCTGTAAAGCCAAGACTTAAACTATATGATAATCTTTTCAACCGTTTATTTGGTAATGGTAAAATTGAAATATCACCGCAGGGGAATGTAGATATCATGGCCGGTTACCAGGGACAAAAGATCAATAACCCAACCTTACCAGAAAGGGCAAGAAACAATGGCGGCTTCGATTTTAATATGAATGCCCAGGTGAATGTGAATGCCAATATTGGAGATAAATTGAAATTCCCCATTGCATATAATACACTGGCCAATTTTGGACAGGAGAACCAATTGAAACTCGATTATACCGGCATGGATGATGAGATCATCAAACGGTTTGAAGCAGGCGTGGTGCAGTTTGCCTCCAGAAGTACTTTTATCCCCGGTTCTCAACAACTTTTTGGTTTAAAAACACAATTACAGTTCGGTAAGCTGAATGTAACAACAGTTATTGCCAATCAAAGATCACAACGCCAGTCGGTAAACCTGCAAGGCGGTGCTGCTTCCCAGCCAATAGAAGTAAAGG
Organism: Bacteroidota bacterium; assembly: GCA_029561305.1. Lineage (GTDB taxonomy): Bacteria > Bacteroidota > Bacteroidia > Chitinophagales > Chitinophagaceae > Ferruginibacter. The sequence goes on from JAKQJG010000359.1 coordinate 12,894, forward strand.
CAGACGAATATGAAGAGAACCGCCATTTTTTGCTGGGACAATACTTTAAAGACAACTATAATAAAGTGTTGCAAAAGATACCAGCCCTTACCACGCCGGTGCAGGTGCTGCGGCTTGAAGTATGGGTAACTAACAGGAACGGAACCACGACGAATACAAGGGATGTAGTGGGTTTGATGGATCTTGGTGAAGTAAATCCTTTCCGCAGGGATATCATCAACCCGGTATCCAACTACGCTGGTGTGCCGGACAATAATGTAAACGACCTGTATGCTACTTTAAAAAACAACCCCAACAACAGGCAGCCTTCGCTTATATTCAACAGCCTGCAGAATCTGAATCTTTTACCTGTGCAGGATTTTGAAAAAACTTTTGCCCGTAAACTGGACTCAACACAATATTATTTTAACAGGCAGGCAGGCTATATATCATTAAGCCAGCCCTTATTGGCAGATGAAGTGCTGGCAGTAGCCTATCAATATTCTTACAATGGCCGTATTTACCAGGTGGGTGAATTTTCGCAGGACCTGCCGCCCGACAGTGCCGTGGCCACACAGCAGGTGCTGTTCTTAAAATTATTAAAAGCCACTTCACAGCGTCCCCGTCTTCCCATTTGGCAATGGATGATGAAGAATGTGTATTCTGTTGGGTATGGCACACTGAGTGCGCAGGATTTTAAAATTAACTTACTGTACCAGGAGCCGGGCCAGGGCTGGAAAAGATATGTGCCCTTCGGTAATATAAATGAGGGTACTCCTTTGCTTTCTTTAGTAAATCTTGACCGGCTCAATAATCAGAATGATCCTCAGCCGGATGGTGTTTTTGATTTTGTGGAAGGTTATACCGTACTGTCGCAATATAGCCGTATTGTGTTCCCTGTATTAGAACCTTTTGGCCGTGACCTTGCCGTAGGACTGTATGCAGATACCAGCAATCCCAATATAAAAGACACTTTATATTATGCACTGTATGATACCATCAAAGCAGTGGCACAGCAATACCCTAACCTTAACCGTTTTGTATTAAAGGGCTCCGCCAAAACTTCCGGTTCGTCTGATATAAGTATTGGCTACAATATTCCTCGTGGAAGCGTAACCGTTACTGCAGGTGGTCAAATGCTGATTGAAGGAACGGATTATGATATCAACTATGACCTGGGAACGATCAAAATATTGAACCAGGCGATATTGAATGCCGGTTTGCCCGTGCAGGTGAACTTTGAAAACAATGCCGCCTTTGGTATACAGCAAAGAAACTACCTTGGTCTGCGGCTCGACTACCTGGCTAAAGATAAATTGAAAGAACAACTGGCATTTGGTGCTACCATGGTCCGGTTAAGTGAAAGGCCCTTCTTTACGAAAAATAACCTGGGCGAAGAACCTATCCGCAATGCCATGTATGGACTGGATGTAAGTTACCGTAAGGAGTTGCCGCGGCTTACTAAAATATTAGACAAGCTTCCTTTTTATACCACTACAGCGCCCTCTTCTATTAATTTTTACGCTGAAGGTGCGATGTTGAAACCGGGGCATGCGCCGCAGATAGGTGCTGGCTCTGCTGGTACTGTTTACTTAGATGACTTTGAAGGCAGCCGCTCTGGTATTGATCTTCGTTTTCCTGCTATCAGCTGGATGCTGGCCTCTACTCCAAGAGAAGCGTCTGACAATATTGATACCACCCGTTTGTTGTTTCCCGAAGCATCTTTACCTACCGCATCGCTTGACTATGGAATAAACAGGGCCAAACTGGCCTGGTACCAGATAGAACCAGCCTTGCAGCAATTTAAAGGAGCCAACAATCCCTTAGGAGAAAACAGGATAGAACTAAGTGACCCCCGTACCAGGCTGGTAAAACAAAGTGAGATATTTCCACAACGTACAACTGACTTTGGGCAAAACCAATTAACCACTTTTGACCTGGCCTATTATCCCAAAGAAAAAGGTCCTTACAATTTTGATACAAGACCTGGCAGCATTGACGCAGACAACCGCTTGCTAAATCCACAAACAAGGTGGGGTGGACTGATGCGTAATATCGATCAAACAGATTTTGAAACGGCCAATATTGAATTCATCGAATTCTGGATGCAGGATCCCTATGTGCCTTTTGAATCAAGGAACGAGATCAATTCAACGGGTGGTAAACTATATTTCAATCTTGGTAACATTTCAGAAGATATCTTAAAAGATGGCAAACGTTTTTATGAAAATGGACTGCCTACTCCAACACAAAATCAACCTACAGATGCGTCTATTTGGGGCAAAGTGCCGCTGAACCCGATACAGGTTACCAATGCCTTTAGCAACGACCCAGCCGACAGGCCTTTCCAGGATGTAGGTCTTGATGGTAACACAGATGATTCTGAAAGAGTACACCTGGCTACTTATCTTACAGACCTGGCAGGTGCATTAAATCCAACAGCATTGCAGCAGGTGCAAAATGATCCTGCACAGGATAATTATAAATGGTATCGTGATCCTGCTTTTACAGGAAATGACGGGGTGATACAGCGGTATAAAAACTTCAACAGTCCGCAAGGCAACTCTGCTATCAATGATGGTTCTTCTGTTTTCTCTTCTGCTGCTACATTATATCCAGATGGTGAAGACCTGAACAGGGATAATACCATGAATGAAACGGAGCAGTATTTTCAATATACGGTGGAGATACAGCCCAAGGAAAATGCTGTGATGCAGATCGGTCAGAACTTTATTGTGGACCGGAAATCTGTACCCATAACCGGCCTGCCAAACGGAGGTGCAAGGGAAGAAACCTGGTACCAGTTCAGGATACCTATCGGGTCATTTAATAAGCGGGTAGGCAATATACCCGATTTTAAATCCATTCGTTTTATCAGGATGTTCCTGACTGGTTTTGACAGTACCATAGTAATGCGTTTTGGCAAGCTGGAACTTACCCGTAATATCTGGCGTAAGTTTCCTTTTAATATTGACACAACGGGTAACTATAATGTGGTAACCGGCCAGGCAACATTGGATGTGAATGGTATCAATATTGAAGAGAACGACAAGCGTGCTCCCTTGCCTTACCGTACACCAAAAGATATTCAGCGCCAGCAGATACAAAGCAATAACGGCGTAAACCTGTTGCAGAATGAACAGAGTATGTCACTGAAATTCTGTAATCTTTTACAGGGAGAGGCAAGAGGTGTACAACAAACTTTTGCTAACAGGGATCTCAGGCAGTTTGGTAAATTGTCAATGTATATACATGCTGAAAATGCAGTAAAAGAACCCAATAATATACAGGATGGCGAATTGAATGCGATCGTAAGGGTGGGTACTGATTTTGCCGGAAACTATTATGAAGTAAAAATTCCGTTGCGTTTGACAGAGCTGGATGCAGCCACCCGGCTTGACCCCAATAGCGATGCCTATAATGACACTTTGTGGATACCGCTCAACAGTCTTGATCTGGATCTTAACCTGCTGCCCAAATTAAAAGCAGAGCGGAATGCTTCAGGGTCAGCCCTTAACAGGCCCTACCGCCAGCTGCAACCTAACGGGCATACCTATTCGATAATGGGCGACCCCAATCTTGGTGAGATAAGGGGCATACTTATTGGTGTTGAAAATGCGGGCAATCCAAAGGCCTGCGGGGAAATATGGGTGAACGAATTAAGGATGACCTCCATTAATGAACAGGCGGGTTATGCTGCCATGGCAAGGGCCGATATTACACTGGCTGATTTGGGTACCATTACTGCCTCTGTTGCGATGCACACCACCGGCTTTGGTACATTAGAGCAAAGAGTGAACGAACGCTTCAGGGATAATATGACACAGTTTGATGTGGCAGCCAATATTGAACTGGGAAAACTGTTGCCTAAGAAAGCTGCTATTTCAATACCTGTATTTGCCAGCTACTCACAAACGGTGAGCAAGCCTGAATACGACCCGTTTGATATGGATATTAAACTGAAGGATAAGCTGAGTGCAGCCACGTCCTCCGGTCAACGGGATTCCATCAATGAAGCGGCTATTGATTTTAACAGTACCACCACGGTAAACTTTACCAACGTAAGAAAGAACAGAACAGGAACGGGTACCCCAAAAATATATGATATTGAGAATTTTGATATCAGCTATTCCTACTTCAACAACAAATCGCATAACCCGTTAATTGAAAGCAATGAAGTAACAAGGCACAGGGGCGCATTGGGTTATAATTTTGCACCGCAGCCGAAATATATCGAGCCTTTTAAAAAATTAAAATTCTTTAAGAAAAGAAAAACACATTGGTTCGACCTGATCAAGGATTTTAACTTCAACTACGCCCCGGCACAGTTGAGTTTCCGCACAGATATTCAACGACAATTTGGTGCTGTAAGACCAAGAAGTATTGGATCAGACAAATACAAAATACCAGAGACCTACGACAAGTACCTGGTGATGCAGCGGGATTATATTTTCCGCTGGAACCTGACACGTTCACTAAACTTCGATTTTACCGCTACCAATAACTCCAGGGTAGACGAACCTTACGGCAGGCTGGACACCAAAGAAAAAAGGGATACCGTATGGCGCCGTTTGATCAGTGGAGGAAGAAATACCATTTATAATCAGACTGCTAATTTCAATTATACACTACCGACTACTAAATTCCCATTGTTAGACTGGACGGCAGTGAACCTGAAATACCAGGCTACCTATAAATGGATCGGTGCTTCAAGGCTGGCGATTGAACTGGGTAATATCCTGGAGAACAGCCAGACCAAGGAAGCCACACTGCAGCTTGACTTTACCAAGCTGTATAATAAATTCAAATTCTTCAGGGCGCTTGATCAGCCAAGAGGATCTGGCGTAAAAACAGAACCCCGAACAAGAACAGATACGGTATTCCGTAAGGTTACCAAAGATGGCGTTAAGACAAAAGAAATTAAAAGGCTTAAAATAAAAAAGATCAAAGACCCGAATGCGTTGCCTGATCCAAATTTGGCATTGAGAATTTTTGGCAAATTGATTACCAGTATCAAGCAGGTAAACTTTTCTCTTTCTGAAACCGGTAATACCCGGCTGCCCGGTTATATGGACAGCACGGAGTATGTGGGACAAAACTGGAAGAGCATGCAGCCGGGGATGGACTTTGTATTTGGCCGGCAACCTGATACCAACTGGCTAAACCAGGCTGCAAGGAATAATCTCATTTCTACCGACTCTTTTTTCAATATGCTGTTTCAGCAAAACTTTAACCAGCGTATTACACTGACAGCGCAGTTAGAACCGATCAGGGATCTAACGGTATCGGTTAACCTGAATAAGAATTTCAGCAAAGCATTCAGCGAAACATTTAAAGACACCACCGGCACCGGTAATAATTTTGGACACCTGAGCCCTTATTCAGGCGGTAGTTTTGATATTAGTTTTATTGCTTTCAATACCATGTTTGAGAGTTTTAATCCAACACAATTATCCCAAACCTTTCAGAAGTTCCAGGAGAATCGGAAGGTGATATCACAAAGATTGGGGGTTACGAATAAATACAACCAGGAATCAGGAAATCTTAACCCTGATGCAGAAGGATACTATTATGGTTATGGTAAATATGCTACAGATGTACTGATACCAGCATTTATAGCAGCCTATACCGGTAAAGATCCCAACAGCGTTAGTTTGCTTGACCAGGGCAATCCAAAAATTTCTTCCAATCCGTTTAAGAAATTTTTACCCATGCCCAACTGGAAGATTGATTATACAGGATTGAGCAGGATAAAAGGGCTTGATAAGATATTCAGCAACGTTACCCTGTCACATGGCTACACGGGCAGCCTGAGTATGAACGGGTTTAATTCTGCCTTGCTGTACCAGGATGTTTCAAGATATAGTTATCCATCTTTTTACGACACCACTGCAAAGAATTATGTACCCTACTTCCTGGTGCCGAACGTAACGATCCAGGAACAGTTTGCACCATTGGTTGGCGTTGACCTGATGTTTACCAACCAGTTCCAGGCTAAGTTTGAAATGACGAAACAGCGCACACTTAGCTTGAGCCTGATCGACTACCAGCTGAGTGAAACCAGGTCAACTGAGTTCTCTATCGGTGCCGGTTACCGCAAAAAAGGTTTGACCTTACCCAAGTTCATTAAGTTGCCAAAATTCCTGAGTGGAAACAATACCAATAAACTGGACAACGAAATCAACTTCCGGCTGGATTTCAGGATAAGGGACAACGTTACGGTGAATAACAGGCTCGACCAGGATGCCACTTTACCTACGAGCGGCAGCAAAGAAATCACACTCAGTCCCAGCATTGATTATTTCTTAAGCAGCAGGGTGAATGTAAAACTCTTCTTTGATCAGCGCAGGGTAACACCTTATATTTCCAGCAGCCCGCCAACCATCAATACCCGGGCAGGGGTGCAGGTGAGGATATCGCTGGCACAGTAAAAA
>JAKQJG010000364.1 GCA_029561305.1 Bacteroidota bacterium
CCTGAATATTTGTTATGGTATCTGTTAGAATTATTATGCTTTTACCACTACCTGTATTGCCCTGTGCGGTTCCATTTCGTAGCCATTGAGTACCATCAAAATACCAAAAACCCTTTACTCCATCATTTTGATAAACCATTAATCCTTCTGCGGGATTAGCAATAGCGGTTCTCTGATTCAATGTCATCCTGGGAATCAATATTCCTCTTGCTGTATCTTTGATTTCAAGGGCTGCACTACTATCTGGGCTATTTGTACTAATACCTATTTGAGCATTGCAACATAGAGAAATAAATAAAAAGGGTAAAAGAGTTAGAAAGCGCATATTATAAGTTTATATAGTGTAAACTTAAATGAAAAGAATTAGTCTTTTATCAAGTGCGTCAGTAAACCATCCCTTAGCTTGGGTTCAAACCAGGTACTCTTAGGAGGCATTACATTCCCGCTGTCGGCAATGTCAAATAATTGCTGGATGCTGACTGGATATAAACTAAAAGCAACGGCCATTTCACCACTATCCACTCGTTTTTCCAGTTCTGCCAGTCCGCGGATGCCGCCAATAAAATCAATTCTTTTATCAGTCCGGGGATCCTGTATACCCAGCAATGCGTTCAGCACATTTTCCTGTAAAATGGTAACATCCAGAATACCAATAGGGTCATTCTTCCAGCTTCCTTCTTTAGCGGTGAGTTTATACCACTGTTTTTTCAGATACAAACCAAACTCATGCAATTGGGAGGGTGCTACGGCTTCTTTTACTTTTTCAATCGTAAACTTTTCTTCGAGTTTTTGTAAGAAGGCTTCGTTACTTAAACCATTCAGGTCTTTTACTACCCGGTTGTAGTCCATTATTCTTAACTGCTCTGAGGGGAATAATGTTGTAAGAAAGATATCTGCACCTGGAGGCGCTTTTTTACCTAAAGCCTTCCTCACTTTAGCAGCCGAGGCAGCACGGTGGTGACCATCTGCAATATAAGTAGCCGGGACTTTTGTTTTAAATAACTCTGTTATTTTATCACTTACTTTACTGTCGTTGACGATCCATACGGTGTGCTGTACTTTATCATCAGCGATCAGATCATATACAGGGTTTTTATCCGTCTTCCATTTTTCGATCAAGGCATCAATTTCAGCAACACTTCTGTAGGCTAAAAATACATTGCCCGTTTGTGCGCCGGTTGTTGTGATGTGATTGATCCGGTCGTTCTCTTTTTCCGGCCTTGTAAATTCATGTTTTTTGATAAGGTCATTATCATAATCATCCACACTACTGCCGCATACAAGCCCTGTTTGCACAGCGCCATTCATGATCAGCTGGTAAATATAATAACAGGGTTTGCTTTCCCTGAACAGTACATTGCGGCTGATGAATGCATCTAAATTTTCTTTAGCTGTATCATACACGGCCTGTGCATGGATATCGGTGTCTTCCGGCAGATCGATCTCGCTTTTGGTGATGTGAAGAAAACTATAAGGATTGCCCTGTGCTTCTACCTTGGCTTCTTTGCTGTTAAGCACATCATACGGACGTGATGCCACATTCTTTGCATGTTGTGCTTCTGGCCTAAGGGCTTTAAACGGAGAAATAGTAACCATGGATTGCGCTTCTTTATCGGGGCGGTAAAAATAAGTTTATTTTCTTTAAGCGTGTTGTTGTGCAAAACTTTTCATCGCATCCACCAACACCTGTACACTGCTGATTGGTAGTGCATTATAAAGAGATGCCCTGAAACCTCCCACCAGCCGGTGGCCTTTGATACCTATAATCTGCAGTTCTTTTACAAAAGCAAGGAATTTTTCTTCCAATGCGGGATCCTGCATAACAAAACAAACATTCATTTTACTACGGTCTTCTTTTGCAACGGTTCCGGTAAATAATGGGTTGCGGTCAATCTCGTTATACAGCAGTGCCGCTTTTTCATTATTCTTTTTTTCAATAGCAGCCACACCGCCCAGTTCTTTCAGCCAGCGAAGCGTAAGCATACAAACATATACCGCAAATACAGGTGGTGTATTCAGCATACTTCCGTCTTTAATATGATTGCGGTAATCCATGATGGTAGGGATCGGACGTTTTATTTTTCCCAATATGTTTTTATTCACCACCACTAAATTCACGCCGGCAGGCCCCATGTTTTTTTGTGCCCCAGCATAGATAAGGTCAAATGAATTAAAATCAATAACACGGCTGAAAATGTCGCTGCTCATATCTCCCACTAACGGGATGCTGACTTTTGGAATTTTTTGCCACTGGCTTCCGTAAATGGTATTGTTGGTGGTGATGTGAAAATATGCTGCATCATTTGGTATGGCAAAATCTTTTGGTATCACAGTATAGTTACTTTCTTTGCCTGTGCATACCACTTCCACATTGCCAAACAACTTTGCTTCTTTCACAGCCTTCTGCCCCCAAACGCCCGTATCTGCATAAGCTGAAGTTTTTTTATCATCTAATAAATTCATGGGCACCTGCATAAATTGGGTGGAAGCACCGCCATGTAAGAATAACACTTCATGGTTGTCACTCAACTGCATCAGTTCTTTTACCAATGCCCTGGCTTCATCCATAATGGACTGAAAGGTGGAAGTGCGGTGGCCAATTTCAAGTATAGATAAACCAGTATTGTTATAATCCAATACGGCCTGGGATGCCTGTTCAAAAACTGTTTTTGGAAGTATAGAAGGCCCTGCATTAAAATTATGTACCACGCTGCTGTGTTATTGGTTCAAAAAATTGTACCGGTTATTACCGGGTTGCAAAAGTAACTTTTTGAATGCGATTTTTTGCAGAGAATTTGAAATAATAAAGATGTGCAATAGTTTTTCGATTCACAGCTTATTTCATCATCAATTGTGGTGATTTGATACCAATTTTTAATTTTTCTGCAATACGCAGCGCCCGTTCTATTTTTTTATCAGTTGATTTTACCATGTTCACCAAAGCGATCAATCCCCGTTTATTACCATCCGTAAGTGATGCAAAAATTTTTTCTGCCGCCAGGTCTGTGGCAAATACTTCGGTAAATTCTTCGGGCACATTGAACTGCAGTTCGCTGTCATCTTTTTTTATCACCGCATCCACTGTGCTGCCGGCTTTTATTTTTAGTTGCTTTAAATATTTTGATGACACCATAATGTAGCACATACCCTCTTTGGTACGCAGGATGGCTGCATGAAGGGTAACGGTTTTATTAATAGTGCAGAGCACTCTTTTGTTGCCGCCGGTGGTAAGTTGTTGTACTGTTTTATCCGCCAGGGCAATATAGTGCATGTGCCCGCCGGTATTTTGCAATGTATATTTCATAGCAACTAAACTATTTCACTTGCATACATAATATAAGTTGAAAAAGGAAGTTCATCCACTTTGCCTTTTATGCTGGCTACAATTTGTCCACGGTGATAACTGCTATGGTTGATCAAATGAATGATGGCGTCTTCAATGGCCATTTTTCTTTTGATGGGATTGGTTTCCCATGCAGGCATAAACTCAATGGTTTGTTCCAGGTCTGTGTCTGACCCGTCAGTTAAATAATTTTTCCAGCCTTCCAGGTTTTCTTTCATCAACTGTTCACATTCATCCAATGTTCTTTCCTGGAAGAGGGTGCAGGTGAAGGAGGTTTTGTTAACCCGGCTCAGCCACATACAATGGGAAGATAGTAAATGAGAGAAAAGAAGCATGGCCCGGTCATCCTTTTCTTTCAGTTGACGCAATGCATGTAAAATAGTGCCGTTACTCCAGTATTCAAATTCAAATTGTTTGATGAATGTATGTTGCATGGCTATCCTTTGATTGTAAAAGTAAGCAGTACAGAAGGTATATTTTTTGCGGTTCCTCAATTTTTTTTCACAGGTTCCGGTTATTAATGATGGCTGCATTGTCAAATAAAAATTACGGCAGGAACAAAAATTACAGCCTGCATGCAGTTGTACTAAACAAAATATTCGTTTTTCTGTTGCATTTAAATGAAGCATATCAGTTTAACAGAAATCAATGAATGGGATCGCTTTTACAGGGCTAATTTTATCAATAGCCTTAGTGGTTTTAAAAGCGCTACCCTTATTGGTACGCTCAAAGAAAACCGGCAGCCAAACCTTGCATTATTCAGTAATATATTTCATGTGGGTGCGCAACCCGCTGTTATAGGTTTTGTTAACAGACCAAGGGAAGCAGCGCCACACACGCTTGCTAATATTGAACGAACGGGAGTGTACACTATGAACCTCGTTCCGGAAAAGTACATTGCCCAGGCGCACCAGAGCAGTGCAAAATTTAAAATAGAAACGGATGAATTTTTAGCATCAGGCTTTTCAACACAGTTCGTGGATAAGGTTGATGCGCCTTTTGTGGCAGAGAGTATAGTTAAATATGCGCTGCAACTGCTGGAGATCATACCCGTGCGGCACAATCAGACTTTTATTGTACTTGGCAGTGTTACCCATGTGATAATTGATGATGGCCTGGTAAGCAACGATGGCTTCATACACCTTGAAAAAGCAAACACCATTACATCACTGGGTATTGATGGATATTATAGCACTTCCTTACAAAGCCGGTATAAATATGCCAAAGCTGACGAGCCTGTTGTAAAAATTGTTTAGTCCTTTCCTTTTTATCTATATACTGTTTTAAACAGCGCATTTAATCTCTGCATATTTAAACAAAAACACAGCAGACCTGTTTAATGATCCAGATAAATATGCAGTCATTGTTTCAAGGAATATCAGCCATTGTTAACTATGGTATGAGTTGAAATGATGAATATTTGAAAATTCCTTCGTAAAATTTTTTCAGACCCGCAGCTGATACCGGCTCCGGAGTATTTTAAAAAAAATCGTATGCTAACAAAAGAAATAGTACCTCATGTAAAATTCAATGGTAATGAAACGATTGAAACACTGGACATACTTATTGAAGAAATGGGCGATAGCCACGTAAGCACCAGCACAGATACTCCCATGCGGGCTGGCGCATTCGATTTATCTGATGCAGAAAAAATCAAAGCGATAGAAGAGCATTTTAAGTCTATTATGGATATCATGGGTCTGGATCTCACCGATGACAGCCTGAAGGGTACGCCGCACCGTGTGGCGAAGATGTATATTAAGGAGATTTTCCAGGGCCTTAATCCTGCGAATAAACCCAGGGTGGCTTTATTTGATAATAAGTACAAGTACAATGAAATGCTGGTAGAAAAAAATATTTCGTTCTACAGCAACTGCGAACATCATTTTGTGCCTATCATGGGTAAGGCGCATGTGGCCTATATCAGCAGTGGGAAAGTGATTGGTCTTAGTAAACTAAACCGCTTGGTGGAGTACTATGCCAAGAGACCGCAGGTGCAGGAAAGACTCACCATGCAGATTGGAAAGGAACTTCAGCAGGTGCTGGGTACTGATAATGTGGCTGTATTGATCGATGCCAAGCACCTTTGTGTAGCCAGCCGTGGAGTGGAAGACAATACCTCCAGCACGGTTACTGCTTTTTACGGTGGAGCTTTCAAAAATGAACAGCGTAAAAATGAGTTTTTGAAATACCTCCAGTTTGATACGGCATTTTAAAGAATGCATTTTTCGTGAATGTTTTTTTACAGCGGCTTACTCAGCCGCTTTTTTTGTATAATGTTCTGCACCCGCAGGTTTTTCCCCCTGGCTTCTTCAACAAACAGTTTTCTACACTGGTAAAGACGGGTGAAAACATTCAACAGAACGGCCGCCGTAACGTTCTTCAAAAAACAGCGGTTCCACAAATCTCAAAATTTTCAAATTATTTTGAAACTTTCAAACAATTAAATAATACCACTCGTTAGTCTAGTCCAGGCCAGGTGCAAAAAAGGTATAGTGAAGAGGATACGCTGCGATCAGGACAACTTGTATTTTAAAACCTAAATCATATAATATGAAACTGACACTTCTGGAAATTCTTCCCATTGCCAACAACAACTATGTGGCGTTCACTTTCTTTATCGGGTGCATGGCCATGATGGCCGCATCTGTCTTTTTCTTTTTCGAGGTTTCCAATACCGCTAAAAAATGGCGGACCTCCGTATTGGTTTCCGGGTTGATTACTTTTATTGCAGCCGTACACTACTATTACATGCGGGATTACAATCTGGCAACAGGTCAATCTCCTACATTTTTCCGTTATGTTGACTGGCTGCTGACTGTGCCGTTGATGTGTGTTGAATTTTACCTGATCACAAAAAAAGCAGGAGCAAAAATTGGCTTGCTATGGAAACTGATAGCAGCTTCTGTATTTATGCTGGTAACCGGCTATATAGGCGAAGCTATTTATCCCACTGAAAAGCAAAGCTGGATCTGGGGCTTTGTGAGTGGTCTTGCCTACTTCTACATCGTTTATTTAATATGGTTTGGTGAAGTAGCTAAACTTGCTGCTGGTGCAGGTGCTGCAGTGGCAAAGGCCAATAAAACACTTGCCTGGTTTGTACTGGTTGGCTGGGCTATTTATCCTATTGGGTACATAGCAGGAACCGAAGGTGGTTTGTTTGGAATGAGAGTACTGGAAGGATTGTCATTAGATATTGTATATAATATTGGCGATGCCATTAATAAAATTGGATTTGGCCTGGTGATCTATGCACTCGCCCAAACAGAAAAAACAGAGTTGGCTTCCTGATCTTTTTTGAGCAGTGCAGCAGGTTGCCTGCCTGCACTGCTTTTTTATCTTTTGCCCGGTGCCGTTAATAATAATTACTCACACCCAAACCTGAATACAAATGCTCCGTTTATTGATGCTGTTTGCAGGGGGACTTTTACTGGTTATCCAACAATGGGTTTATGCTTTGCCTAACAATGTGCAGTTCATCCTGTTTATGACAGGTATCCTGCTGGTGGGCATTCCGCATGGTGCTGCCGATTTATTAGTAGCGTCTACCAATGCCCGGGTGGAAAGCAGGAAATTTTCCAGTATACTGTTCCTGGCCAGCTACCTGCTCAGGCTGGCATTGTTTGCTGCTGTATTATGGTTTTTACCGCTGGCAGGTAATCTTTTATTCATCGTATTTGCAGCATATCATTTTGGAGAAACAGACCTGCACCAGTTTAAAACCAATACGGTTGCAGGAAAAGTATTTGTATTCAGTTACGGATTGGTTGTTCTTGGTGTAATACTCCTTAACCACTTTGACGAGGTATTGCCGTTATATATGCAGTTTGAATCTGGTAAAACGTATATACAGTTTATACACTTCATCGATCAGTACCGGTATGTTATTCTCTCATTTACCGGGCTGCTCTTTTTTGTAAGCTGCTTTGTTTATTTTTCACTGCATCGTGAAAACAGCCAGCAACAGGGTGTGTTTTTGGTGAGGTTTGCAGTTATTTTGCTCATCCTCTTTCATTTGCCGGTAATACTTGGTTTTACATTTTATTTTGTATTCTGGCATTCGCTGCTGTCATTAAAGAATGTGATAAACTACCTGCGGCAAAACAGCGTGCACTCTGTGAAATTTATTCTGAAGCAAATAGGTTTGTACAGCGTACTCGCCATGGCGGGGATAACGCTGTTTGGCTTAACCGGCTCTATGTTTTACAATGCAGATGCCATGACAGTTTATGTATTTCTTGGTCTGGCTGTACTTACAGCACCGCATATGGGAGTAATGCACGAAATGTACAGGAGTATGAGACGAAGCAGTACGGCTCCGGTACCTGCTGATAGTGTTATAAAATTGTTATAGCTGCTTTTGAAACAACCTTCTGAAACCGGTGCTGTTAGAGAAACGTAATCATAAAAATTAAATAAGATGAAATCAATTAAAAAAATTGCCTTGTTCGTTACCGTTAGTTTGTTTGGTTTGTATGCAACCGCTCAAAAGAAAGCCGACATTGTGGATGTTGCTGCCGGTTCTAAAGTACACACTACATTGGTGGCCGCTGTAAAAGCCGCTGGTCTTGTGGAAACATTACAAAGCAAAGGCCCATTTACGGTGTTTGCCCCCACCAATGATGCTTTTGCAAAATTACCGGAGGGCACAGTGGAAACATTGTTGAAGCCGGAAAACAAAAGTAAGCTGGCGGGAATTCTTACTTATCATGTGGTAGCCGGAAAGCTGGATGCAAAAGCGGTGCTTGCTGCCATTAAGAAAGGAAATGGAACGGCAGTACTTACAACGGTTGCCGGTGGAAAATTAAGTGCTGCAGTGGTAGATGGTAAAGTTGTATTGACAGATGAAAATGGAGGAACCGCAACTGTGACTGCCACTGACCTGGCAGCAACCAATGGTGTAGTTCATGTGATCGATGCAGTTGTACTGCCTAAGTAAGAGGTGAAAATAAGTGTTAGATCAGGATGGCTGTTGGCGTTTGCTGACAGCCATTTTAAAATAAACAGTAGTTGGTAACATTCAGGTAAACAGGAGATGATGGCAATTGCTTAAACAGAATTTCTTATAAAATTTGTTACTGTTTATTGAAACGTATATCTATAAATAAAGTGAAATATTCATTTTCAATTCAACTATAAAGGAAGATCAGGTGGATGATATCTTTACTAAGATGTTGATTTGGCCAGGGATAATACTGGGGCAGCATTTCAAATAAACAAAGCCGGTGAACAATTCACCGGCTGTTTGGATTTTTCAAAGCTGTGGGGCTTTAAGCCATCACAGGCTGTGGTTCTGATGGACTGGTTTCCATAGATAATATCTTGCTAAAATCTATATTGATCTGTAGGGCCATTTTTTCTTCCAGCATATTTGCAAAGGCTTCAAAGTAAGCAATGGCATCCTCCCGTTTATTTCTTTTGAGCCAGCGAAAGCCGCCTTCAATATACTGCAGTACTTCTTTGTCATCCAGGTATTCAATGTGCTGTATATCGGTGGGGGTTAGCCCAAGATCCTGCAGTTTTGAAACCAGCAGGGTATAGGGCGCATTGGTGATACCGCAATATTCCTCTGCCAGTTCGGTCCACTCACCGGTGCCAGTGTGTGCGTAGCGGATGATCTCGCCTTGTGTAAGGTTGCATACTACCTGTACCAGGTTGCCGCAATTGCAGGCGCCATGATGGCCCCAGGCATAGTGGGCTCCATTTTTTAACCGGGAGGCTGTTTCTCTTAAAGCGGCGATGAGTTCGATAGATGGTTTTGCCATACTGCTAATTTAAAAACATAACAGCATAGGGGGAGGAATTGTTTAAAGTTTAAAGTCCAAAGTTTAAGGTTGGCGATATAAAAACTTTAAACCTTAAACTTTCAACTTTAAACTCGAGCCTACACCACCACATTCACCATCTTATTCTTTACAAAAATGATCTTCCTGGGTTCTTTTCCTTCAAGCCATTTTTGTACGGTATCATTTGCCAATACTATTTTCTCTACTTCCGGTTGTTCCACATCCAGGGAAATATTGATGTTGGTTCTAACTTTACCATTGATAGAAACGGGATATTCTTTTGACGATTCAACGGTGTATTTGCTTTCAAATACCGGGTAGCTGGCGTCTAACACACTGCCACTATTGCCTAACTGGTTCCACAGTTCTTCTGCAATATGCGGTGCATAGGGCGTGAGCAATACCAGCACTTTTTCCAGAATTTCTTTCTTATGACATTTAAGATCGGCCAGTTCGTTGACACAGATCATAAAGGTACTTACGGCGGTATTGAAACTGAAACGCTCAGTATCTTCTTCTATCTTTTTGATGGTTTTATGCAGGATCTTTAGTTCAGCATCGTTGGCCTTGTCTGTGTTCCACACTTTGCCTTTTAATTCGTCGTTGAATAAACGCCATAGTTTTCTTAAAAAACGATGAACCCCTTCAATGCCCTTGGTATCCCATGGTTTGCTTTGTTCTACCGGGCCGAGGAACATTTCGTACATGCGGAAGGTGTCGGCGCCGTATTTATTGCAGAGTTCATCTGGATTAACTGCGTTGTATTTTGATTTGGACATTTTTTCGGTTTCGACGCCGCAGATGTATTTGCCATCTTCTAAAATGAACTCTGCATTTGCATATTCTCCATTACGCCATTTTTTGAATTCCTCTATTTCTAATTCTATACCATCAACCATATTGACATCAACATGAATATCTAAGATTGTGATTTCGTTTATGCCGATATCTTTTCTTTCATTGAAAGCTTTTTCAAATACTTCTATTGCCAGATTTTTCACTGAAGAAATCGTATTAATTTCTCCTGATTTAAATCCATCTGCAATTCCTTTAGAAACAAAAATATATGAAAGCTTATTTGTGTCGATAGTTCCGCTTCCAACCAAATTCCATCCCACCCTATACACAAATCTCGAACTCCCCTGTATCATCCCCTGGTTCACCAGCTTCTTAAACGGTTCATCAAAACCAATATGCCCTAAATCAAATAGTGCTTTTGTCCACATGCGGCTGTACAGTAAATGTCCTACTGCATGTTCGGTACCGCCGATGTATAGGTCCACCTGATTCCAGTAGTCACTTGCTTTTCTATCGCAGAAGTTTGCATCATTCTTTGGATCCATGTATCGTAAAAAATACCAGGAAGAACCAGCATAGCCCGGCATGGTATTCGTTTCTAATTCCTGCGCTACCCATTCCGGTATATTGGCCAATGGGCCCTGTGCATCGGGGCCGGGACTGTAGGTTTCTACATGCGGCAATTCCAACGGCAAGTCGCCTTTCCATTCTTTGGCAACATTGTCTTTCCATGTAATGGGGAACGGTTCGCCCCAGTAACGCTGGCGGCTAAACGCTGCATCCCGCATGCGGTAATTCACTTTCTTTGTACCGATGCCCAGCTCCGTTAGTTTATTGATGGCTACTTCCATCGCATCCTTCATCACCAATCCATTTAAAAAACCACTGTTCTCTAATACTGCTTCCTTGGTTGGGTTGGCTTCTTCGCCATTAAAATGGCTGCCGATGATATTGGTAACAGGAATATTAAAATGTTTGGCAAATTTGAAATCCCTTTCATCGCCGCAAGGCACGGCCATGATGGCGCCGGTACCATAACCAGCTAATACATATTCACTGATCCAGATGGGAATTTGTCTTCCGTCAAAAGGATTGATGGCATAAGCGCC
>JAKQJG010000372.1 GCA_029561305.1 Bacteroidota bacterium
TGTATCATACACCTGCAGGCCGGCAGCCGGGCTTGCAATGGCGGTTCTTTGTGCAGAAGTTAATCTTGGTATCAATAAGCCCTTGTTGGTACTATTGATGTGCAGCATGGCACTGCTGGCTGGTGTAGTGGTACCGATGCCCACGCTTTGTGCAATGCTGCTGCTGCCTGTTATCAGTATCGCCAGTAAACATACAGCGCAGATGGAAAGTTGTTTCATGATATATCAATTGATTTTGAAATTTATTATTGTGTATCTGAGTATCGGAAATAGTCAGAATCAATCATCAGCCACTTGCTGCCATTGCTTTGCAGCGTACATGATTTTCGTTCTGATTCATCGATGGTATTGGCTGCAAGCGACTGGTAAGCGAACAACTCCGTAACAGGGGAATTATTATACAATACAAGTACCGTACTCCTGCCACTTAAAGACCATGGTAATGCAATGGTGGTAATATGATAGATCCTCCCTTTTCTTGCTGAGGCTTCCGGCAGGTACACGTACACAGTGCCACTATGCCCATTGCTGCAATCAATCACCAGCGTATAATCCTGGTCGGTAAGATTTTCATTTGTGAATCCTGTGCTGCTGCCGGTTCCATTGATGGTACGGATCGGCAGGGTAAAGCTTCCGTTCACCTCCAGTGTTGAATTGGGAACGGCTGGCCGGGCAACACCGATGCCTACATTGCCATTGTCATGGATGAACATCCTGTCAACCCCATTGGTGTAAAAGGCAATCGGCATAGCCCCCTGTGTTCCCATTGAAATGGTATTGCCATTAACAGGCCCGCCTATAAATGTTTCAAAACTGGCAGAGCCGCTTGGGTTTCGTATAGTCATTGCCGTGGCATAATCCCCATCTGTTTGCAATGTTAGTTTTGAGTTGGCCAAGGGGTTGGCAGTGCCAATGGCTACGTTGCCGCCCAGTGCATTTAATAAAAGCGGATTCGAAAATTCATCCATCAAACCTGCATCAGTATAATAAGACTGTACCTTGTTTCCATCAATTACAATACTGTTACTAACTGTGGCAGAAACGGTATTGGTAAGTTTTAAAGCTCCCCCGCTAAAAAGAAATTGTTGTCCATTAAAGCCGTAGCTGACTGCAGTGCCAAAAAAAGCCCCCTGGCCGTTTACGTCTAGTTTATAGGAAGGGGCATTGGTGCCAATGCCAACATTGCCAGCGTTGGTATTGCTGATATTGTTATTACTTGATGACCAGAAATTGTTTACCAGCTGCACCCAGGCGCTGCCGTTATAAAACCAAAAACCATTAGTGTTTGTATCATATACCTGCAGTCCGGTTGCCGGATTTGGAATGGCGGTTCTTTGTGCAGAAGTTAATCTTGGAATCAACAAGCCTTTGTTGGTGCTGTTGATGTGCAGCATGGCACTTGCTGCCGGGGTGCTGGTGCCTACACCAACATTTTGAGCTGATGTAAATAAACAGGTAAATAGAAGAACAATTGTAATATACTGCGGCATGGGTTGCTATAATTTTTGATATACAATGGTCCCTTGCCCGTCTGTGCCAGACCATATCATTTGGTTGCCGGAGAAGCTGACTTTGTACGACTGGCTTACGGCAAAATCGGTGGCAGAGATAGATATGATGCCACCGTCAAACTTCCACTTGGTTTTGCTGTATAATTTTTCCTGTATCTTTTTATACTTTTCATCGCAGCCGCTGGAAGCTGCATTCAGCCGGTAGGTTTTATCTTCTTTTATTTCGTAAAAGATATTGGCAGCACAGGGCCTTTGTTGCAGCAACGCTTTCTGAGAGTCAAAAGTTTCGCCGCCAAAACTGGAGATATGGGAAATGACCTTCCATTTACCCACCGGGTTTTGTGCATCACTTATTGTTAAAGCAAGCATGGCTATAATTACGCAGTATAGTTTTTTCATACCGGGGTGTTTATAGTATTAATGAGAAAATGTGAGGATGTACTCAAATCCGCTATCTGTTGCTTTCAGTTTTAATTGTGATTCGGTAAGTGTCATTACAGAAAATACAATAGTATCAACACCAATACCGGAAGTGGTTATTCTTTCCACCTGTGTTTCACTATTGATAAATTTCCATGTGCCGCTTGCAAAAACCTGTGGATCTGCGGGGCTGCATTTAGTTACGCCTGCATTTCCTTCGTAGGTAAGGTTGGCGTTGTAAACAAACTGATCATCCCGGTAGCAGGCAGACATGGGGGCAAATATATCCTGCACTGAGCCTGCAGGTAATTGCTGTTGTGTTCCGGCAGTCAGTTTCCAGGATTGTTTTGAAATGAGTTCTTTGCTGGAGCGTTTTGCAGCTTCATCTTTTTTACAGGAAGTGAAAATGATTAGAGCAAAAATGAAAGATGAAAATAACTTCATACTTTTTTGTTTTATTAAAAGTATGCGCCGGTATTTCTTAAATGCGGGGAGAATGATTAGCTGGCTGGGCGGGATTATTAGCTGGCGGAAGAGAGTATGCCGATCCATTTCTTTGACTCCGCATACTCTTTTATCACTTCATTTCTTTTCAGCAGCAAC
>JAKQJG010000373.1 GCA_029561305.1 Bacteroidota bacterium
GCACCTGGGGCACCTGGAACTATGCCGCCCTCTGGATAAGCATGAGCTTGTGTATTCCAACCTATATGCTGGCAAGTTCATTGATTGGCGGCGGTATGAATTGGTGGCAGGCAATACTCACTATTTTTTTAGGCAACTGCATAGTTTTAATCCCCATGATATTAAATGGACATGCAGGGGCAAAATACGGTATTCCCTTTCCTGTGTTTGTAAGGGCAAGTTTTGGAACCAGGGGCGCCAATATTCCGGCCATGTTAAGGGCAATTGTTGCCTGTGGATGGTTTGGAATTCAGACCTGGATTGGTGGGGCCTCCTTGTACAATATCTTAAGAGCATGGAATCCTTCGCTGGCGGAGATAGACAGCAGCTCACTGTTTCCGCAGGCATTACCGATGACCTGTTTTTTTGTTTTCTGGGCACTCAACATGTTTATTATTTATCTGGGAGTTGACAGTATAAAAAAATTGCTGGTTTTTAAAGCATTCTTTTTGCCGGTTGCTGCATTGGCTTTATTGATATGGGCAATCATTGCGGCAAAGGGGCTTGGGCCAATATTAAGTCAGCCTTCTAAGTTTGCAACAAACGGCGATTTCTGGGATTATTTTTTCCCGGCACTAACGGGCATGGTTGGGTTCTGGGCAACGCTGTCTTTGAACATACCCGACTTTACCCGTTATGCAAGATCACAAAAGGCACAGGTGAACGGGCAGGTAATTGGTTTACCACCCTCCATGACATTCTTTGCTTTTGTTGGTGTGATCGTTACGTCTGCCACAGCAATTATTTACGGGCAAACAGAATGGGATATTGTAAAACTGGCTGGCAGGTTTGATAGTAAATTGATGGTAACAATTGCCATGATCGGCATTATTATTTCAACATTGGCAACCAACATTGCGGCTAACATTGTAAGTCCGGCCAATGATTTTGCCAACCTGGCCCCTCAAAAAATTAATTTCAGAACAGGTGGTTATATCACCGGTATTATTGGTGTATTGATCTTCCCCTGGAAATTAATTGCCGACCCTGATGGTTATATTTTCACCTGGCTGATTGCTTACTCCAGTTTGCTTGGCCCGGTTGGGGGAATTATGATCGTTGATTATTTTTTTATCAGGAGGAAGGAATTGAATGCGGTTGACTTGTACCAGGAAAAAGGAGAGTATACCTACAGAAATGGATTTAATTCAAAAGCGATCATTGCATTGCTTGCTGGAATTGTTCCAAATATTCCTGGGTTTTTATTGCAGATAAAAGTGATTGCATCGGATGCATTTCCACAATGGGTTAACCATTTGTATAATTATGCATGGTTTGTTGGGTTTGGAGTGAGTGGGGTTGTTTATTATTTGTTGATGAAAAATGATAAACGATGAAAGCGCAGATAATTCAAGATAGTATTTATGAAGTTAGAGGCGAAAGAGTAATGCTTGATTTTGATTTGGCAAAATTGTATAGCGTGGAAACAAGAATATTTA
>JAKQJG010000395.1 GCA_029561305.1 Bacteroidota bacterium
ACCTACGTCCCTTGTTGCGGTACCTTCTTCAGTATCTTCAATAATACTTTCGCCTTCTTTTGTGATGCCTTCTATTGCTTCACATTTTTTTGCCTGGGGTTTTTTCCCCAACAATTCAAAAACACTTTCCAGCCGTGTTACCTGTGTTTTGGTTACATCAAGATGTTCCTGGAAAGCCTGCTTTAATTCTGGTGATGTAGCTGCTTTCATCATTTTAGGCAATGTTTTTATGATATGCTTTTCTGCATAGTAAATGTCTTTGATGCCATCTGAGAAAAATTCCTGCAACATGGAGTCGTTTAAACTTTTCGCCATAGTAGCCTGTGAAGACTTACTGGCTGCTTTTTTTGTGTTTGCCATTGTACTTTATTTTAATGTTGAATAATGATGTATCAAAGAGAAAAAGCGAATTTGTCATCTTTAATTATTCAGTTTTTTCTCTCTTTGTAAAGTTGTTTTTAAAATGCCAGCTGGTTGTTACAAGACAGTTCATTAGGTTTACATAATTCTCCAAACCGTTAATAATTTGTAAAACGGATTGAATACTTGCTTTGGCGAAAAATGGCGGAAACAATTCTACTGCATCTGTAGTAGCATAAGTGAAAATTACCGCTGCTCACCTGATGAAACCGCAATAGAGTGTGAGACCTGGTGTTGAGTTAAAAATGGAATATAAAATTATAGGTGGATATATCTTGTAAAGGCCGGCATAACCCCGAAGTAATCTTTTATTAACAAATTGATCATTGGCGTGGCATGATTTTACCAGTAATGGATCTCTGTTAATGATTACATGTGGGTAAAATAAAAACAATGACTTTAGAAACATTTCACCGTATGTCGGGATTGGAACAATATGATTTTGTTTCACAGCATGGTAATTTGGAAACCGGGTTAATTGATCCGGTACATGACTTTTTATTTTATACCCTCGCTGATTTTTATGTAGAAATAATCAGGCAGATAAAAACCGGGGTGGTAGAAGTGAAAAGTTATAAAAGATAATATACAATCCTCCCAATTCAATCCTGCCTGTTGTTTAAATCGTTATCCTCCTATGCAAAAATATTATATCTGCACCACGGCAGTAGCCAAAGGCCCTTTTTTACTGGAAGATCTTTATAAAATTGAAGTAGGCGAACAGGATCTTATTTGGGCATCCAAATGGCGAAGCGCACGATATGCAAATGAAGTTGCGGAGTTAAAAAAGCATTTTCGGGAAAAATGGGCCATGCAACACGGTGGAAAGAGGTGGAGCTTATTGGTCAAGTGGAAAAAGCTTCTCTTCACTGCAGGGGTTTCTGTGCTGATTGTACTGATTTTATATTATGCATGGCCGGAGTAGGAAGCGAATGGCAGAAACAAATAGCAAATTTTTAATTATGTATTTTGGCTTTCAACTCTGCCATAGCTGTTGTTCCGCAATATGTGTTTATCGGTATAATGTTGATAATGTATTCCCCCAATGTTTTTGATTTCCCGGTTATTTGAAAACGCCTGGTTCTTGTATAATGAAAAAGGTGATTATTGGTAAACATTGTTTTTATCTTTTTCGCATCAATCTCTGGATTCAATAAATATATTACATCAAGGTGCTTAAAGGAAATAGTGATAATATGCACCAGGCTGATAAATTTAAACCAATTTCTTTCCGATTGGAAATGTACACTTGCTGTAAAACAAATAATGCCACCCGGCTTTTCAAGTTTGTAATCCCTGATAAAAGACCTTATGGGAGGCGATTCCTGTTTCATGCTGCGCTTGTTTTAATGTCAGCACTTAAGCCGGGATTAACCTGGCGAACAGTTCTGCATAAAAAACAAATGTACAAAAGCATTAAGAATTACCTCTATTCTATTAAACTGCTTTACACATATGCTGCTGGTTTTAAAAGTGGCTGTTAATGAGCCAGCAGCCATTGCTTAATTTAATATTGTTATTTTTTAAGTTCATTCTGTACCGGACCGGTCAATGGTGGCAGCTTCGGCAACTATACAGTGTTTCCCTTTTTCCTGCAAAAACTTAGCAGTAGTGAGTCCCGTAATCCCAGCCCCAACTATTATATACATCATACACTGCAGATGGATCATTTTCACTTTATTCAACAAAAGCTGGCTCTTTTTGCCAAAGGCTTTCTAAATGGCCGTCTCTGTTCATGTTGAATGCTTTTATAATTATTTTAATCTCCATGTTAGTTATACAGCCTGTATGTAGCAATAATATATTCGCACCTTTTCTGACTGAAGTAGTTTTTATGTAATTCAAACCTGGGTAATACTTTGCGCAATTGTAGAATAGGTGTTGCGGATTGGTCTGCCCTAATATCGGGCAATAAATAAGCCGGTTGAATTTAATCAACCGGCCAAATATTAAACCATCTGCCTGCTTATTTTATCATGTCTTTTGTTGTTTTTGCAGTTTCCAGGTGTTGTTTTATTCCACCTACTTTACTTTGAGCCCAGGCTTTCAGATCTGCATCATTTCCATTTTCAGCTTGTTTGTTTAGAACATCCAGCACTTCTTCGTGATCGTCTATCATCGCAGACATATATTCTTTGTCAAAATCTTTTCCTTTCTTTTTTGAAAGTTCACCAAACTTTTTTTGACACTTATCACTAAGACCGGCAGGCAAGGTTATATTTTTGGTTCTTGCTGCTTCCATAAGCTCGTTATTTGCTTTGGTATGTTCATCTATCATCATTTGTGCATATTCCTTTACTTTAGGTGAGGAAGCATTTTGCAATGCAAGTTTACCCATTTCCACTTCAAACATACCGGCATCAGCCATTTTTACTGCGAAATCCGCATCTGCTTTAACGTTAGTGCTGTCAAACTTATCTTCATTTAGTTCTTTAGCTGCCTCCTTTGGGTCTTCTGTTTCATTTTTAGCAGTATCGTTGTTTGAACAAGACACAATAAATAATGAACTAACAAGAACACCGGCAATTAATAATCTTTTCATATAAATTTATTTTTTGTTAATTATGAATATTCTCTATAAACCAATAAATAAGCCAAACCACTAATCTGGTGATTTGATAATTTTCCTTTGCTGGCTTCAGGAAAAATGTGGTTAGTCTTACACCTGTTGTTTCTTTTTTTCTACGACAGCAGCGGGGTATATTTTCCTGATGATCGTAATTGACATTTTATTTAATGAACCCCTTCTGCAAACTCTTCTATCATTTTACTATTAAATGCTTCAAGGTCTGCCGGACTCCGGCTGGTAACAAGACCATTGTCTGTTACCACTTCTTTATCCATCCAGTTTGCCCCTGCATTTACCAGGTCGGACTTAATTGAAGGAAAGGATGTCATTTCCCGGTTTTTTAATTGATTGGTTTCAATCAGTAGTTGCGGCCCGTGGCAAATAGAGGCAACAGGTTTTCCTGCTGTCATAAATTCAGCGGCAAAATCAATGTATTCACTATGTCTTCTCATCTCGTCCGGGTTGATCACGCCACCGGGTATCATTAATGCATCATAGTCGCTGCTGTTGGCATTTTTAAGATTAGTATCCACTGGATAGCTTTCTGACCAGTGATCGTGGTTCCAGGCTTTAACGGAGGATTGCAGCGATACAATTTCAACCTGGGCGCCAGCTTCTTCCAGCGCCTTTTTAGGGCTGGTAAGTTCAATTTCTTCAAAACCATTGTCGGTTAAAATGGCCACTTTTTTTCCTTCAAGAATGTTTGTTATCATAATCTTTTTTTACGTGGTTGTTCCAAATAGTATACCAGCAAAGCGTGGCATGGTTTCGGAAGTTGTTACCTATATAAATAAATTAGAACACAATGGACAAGAACAACAACAATAAAAACAAGCAGGACAACAGCGATCAAAAAAACTGGTACAAGAAAGTAACGATCGAAAAATCGTCCAGGATTTTAAAGGTTTTCCTGCGGGGGCAGTAAATGAAAATATTATCAATCCCAAAACAGATACGGAGAAAAAGACTGCCGATTTAGATCATACGGATGGCGAAAAGATGAACCAGGAAGAAATTGAAGAAGCTAAGTCTGATGGATCTGCCGGTGCATTTGATGCAACGGAACAGGTAAAAGAATAGTATTCACTGTACAACTCAACAAGCTGGAGGAAAAATTATACTGAAGGAGTACAACAGGTGGCTGTTTTTTAACCGGCTGCTAATTTTTCAAGGCATCGTTTTAAATCAATGCCTTTTCCTAATACACCCGAAAAAAGATCCCCGGTTTTTTTGAGTCTTTCTGGAACAGAGAAAATAGTAAACTCCGAAGGTTTTAAACCACTTTTTACTTCTTTCCATTCGAGTGGAGTAGATACGGTGGCGCCAGGAAATGGACGCAGGCTGTAAGCTGCAGCAATGGTTTGTCCACGGCTGTTTTGTAAATGATCCAAATACAATTTATTTCCCCTCTTTTTTAAATTTCTTTCCATACTTGCAAATGGCAGCTGTTCATTAGCCAGGGTGCAAACTATTTCTGCAAAATCCCTTGCTTGCTGATACGTGTATTTTTTCTGAAGCGGAATATAGATATGCATTCCTGTTGCCCCCGAAGTTTTACAAAACCCGATGGCACCAGCTTTGTCCAATATCTTCTTTATCACGAGTGCGGTTTCAACCACCTGGTCGTAGTTGTTTTTTGAAGATGGATCGATATCAATAATCACATAGTCAGGCTTATCCGGCGATTTTATAGTAGAATGCCATGGATTAATTTCAATACAACCTAAATTGTTCATATAGGCAAGAGTAGCTTTGTTATTGCAAATAATGTAGTCAATATTTTTATTGGATGATTCAGAAAAGATGGGGATGCTTTTAACAAATGCAGGCGTGTCTTCTCCTGCATCTTTGTGATAGAATCCCTTATCAGCAATTCCACCGGGATTTCTTTTTAACGATTCTGGCCTGTCTTTTAAATACGGCAGGATATAATCAGCTATTGACTGATAATAATTGATCATCATTCCTTTTGTGATTTTTTCTTTTGGCCAGTATATTTTATCCCGGTTAGTGGTTTTCACTTTTACCTTTCCAATCAATGTTTCTCCATCCTTACCAGGTTTTTCTGCTGGTGCCGCCGTTTTTTTTGATATACTTTTTGCCATAGTCACATCTTTTTTTGATTTGTCTTCTCTCATTCTAAGAAATACAGGATGCCTCATTTTTCCATCCTCTGTCCATTCGGTAAATTTTATTTCACAAACATATTTTGCCTGCACCCAGGTCACGGGCATATTGGTTTTTACTTTTTCTTTAAAGGGAGATACGGGGGTTTGCAATGGCTGTAGCATTTCATATACCTCCTGCAGCTTTTTTTGGTCAAATCCAGAACCCGTATGTCCTGCATACTGCAATCCATTTTTACCCATTGTGGCCAGTACCAGTGCGCCAAAATATTTTCGTGCCCCGGTAGGTTTTGTAAAACCCACAATTATAGCTTCATCTGATTGGTGGTGCTTTATTTTCAACCAGTAAGATGACCGGGTTCCTTTGAAGTATTCACTGTCTTTTTTTTTCGCCACGATGCCTTCAAGACCCTGTTTGCCTGTTAAAGTGAAAAATGCTTTCCCTTTGTCATGTATATGATCGGAATATTTGATGGTAGCATTTTTTCTGCCGATAAGCTTCAGCAGTAGTTCTTTTCTTTCTATCAGTGGAAGTTCACAAGTGTCTTTTCGATCGAGGGATAAGATATCGAATACATAATAGCAGAGAGGAAACTGCGTGTTGTCTTCATAATGTTGTAGTTTTTGAAAAGAAGGCTGTCCCTTTTCATCCAGCACAACAATTTCTCCGTCTAAAACAACATCATGTTTTATTTTTTCAAGCTCCTTGCAAATTAACGGGTACTTGTTATTGAAGCTGATGCCGTTGCGTGAATAGAGTGATGCATTACCCGCCTTGATTTCACCCACAGCCCGGTATCCATCCCATTTTATTTCAAAAAGCCACTCATCGCTGTCAAACACTTCCATGGTTTCTTTAGCCAGCATCGGCTTAATGAAGTTCGAAATTCTGGTGTTAGTATGTGACCTTCTTATCACCGGGCTTTTTTTTTACTGGTATCATTTTCCTTCAGCCATTTATTAATAGGAGAGGAGGCGGGTGTTTCCTTCTCGCTGTCGTATGCATCGTCAGTTGCAAATGCATCCCGGTGTTTTATAAGCAACCAGGCATTTTCCTGGTTGCCTTTTATTTTTACCAATGCAAATTCTCCTTTTAATTTTTTTCCTTTTAATGTAAATTTCAGGTTGCCTGCTTTCAAACCAGCTTTCAAATATTTTTCAATACCATTTTTACCAGGATCGTCAATGCCCGTATAGGTTCCCTTATCCCATATTTCCACAATTCCTGCACCATATCCTGATGGTATGATCCCTTTAAAATCTTTATATGAATAGGGATGGTCTTCCACCATCATCGCCAGTCTCTTATCTGCCGGGTTCATTGAAGGCCCCTTTGGTACTGCCCAGCTTTTTAATACACCATCCATTTCAAGCCGAAGATCATAGTGCAGCCGGGAAGCCTTGTGCCGTTGCACCACAAACGACAGTGAAGCGCTGTTCTTTTTTATTTCACCCGCAGGTTCGGGTGTTGAGTTGAAATTTCTTTTTTTCTTGTATTTTACCAAACTCATATCAGGAAGCTTTTTTCTTTTTTGTCAAACTCGCTTTTAATTGCTCCATCAGGTCTTTGGTTTTGTTATGAACAACTTTCAATTGTGGAGTGGCAACCTTCTTTCCTTTACCCTTGGCTTTAATCAGTTTCAGTAATGCTGCAGTATAAGTGTCTTTGTACTTTTTTATGTCAAACTTCCCTGTAGACTGGTTGATCAGTGATATGGCCATCTTCAGCTCGGCAGGTTTTACTGATGCCCGTGCAGGGACTTTTATTTCTTTTGTATCTCTTATTTCTTCTGCAAACCGCAGGCGGTTTAGTACAATAACATCTCCTGAAGCTCTCACTATTGCGGGTGCTTCTTTATTACGCATTACAAATGTTGATACACCCACTTTGCCGGTTTTTTGCAAGGCATCTCTTAAAAGAACATAAGCACGTTCACCGGATTTATCTGGCTCCAGGTAATAGGGAGTTTCATAGTACATACTGTCGATCTCTTTTTCTAAAACGAAATCTGTAATGGTGATCGTTTTGGTTTTTTCAGCATTGGCAGTTTCAAAATCCTTATCATCCAATATAACATAGCGGTCATTCAGCAGGTAACCTTTTACAATTCCTTCCCACTTTACCTCTTTACCTGTTTTTTCATTCACTCTCATAAACCGGATATTTGAATGATCTTTTTTATCCAGCATATCAAGGTCAAGACTGCTTGCTTCCGTTGCGCTAAAAAGTTTCACCGGGATATTTACCAACCCAAAACCGATGGCACCTGTCCATAATGATCTCATAATTTTCTATTTTAATTAGTTAGGATATCTGCAATTCACAATCTTTTAAATCCTCAGAGCGTTAAAAATCACCCTTATGTCTATTTTATTTAAATACGGGCTAAGCAGGGCCGTATCCGAAAAGGCTATGGAATACGACTCATGCGGGGCCGTTATTAAATAAGTTGATTCGATATAAAAGGCGTGTAATTGATACAGGACCTTTACGGTATAAGTACCCTGGTATGTCGCTACGGGTACCGCATGAAGCCAGCAATTGTGTTGGTCTTCCTTGCTTAATAAATTATATTCCTCTAATTTCATTTTGCATCTTAACGTACTGTTGATCCATAATAAAATAGTATGCCAATGATAGGTTCAGTTGGGATCGGTTTTTTTGATAGTAAGTCTCACTAAACCGTCTTCAAACGAATAACGGACCCACTTTTGTAAGGAGGTCCGTTTTGTTATAAGCAACGTTCATATTCTACACTACATCTCTCATACGTTTTATTTCATCATGATGAACTTTTAGTGCTTGCTGTTGTGAAACAATAAGCTGCCTTGTTGCTGCATCAATTTCTGCGTCAGTTGCCAGTGCATCCTCATAGGCTTTTTGTGCCTGGTCCTCACCGTATTCACAAGATGAGAGGATTGCCTTTCTGTCGGCACCAGTAAATACAGCTTTAACATCCATCCATGCACGATAAATTTTACCCATGGTTGTACTTCCACTGTCCACCTCAGCACCAAATCCTCTTACCAGTTGAGTAAGGTCCGAAACATTGCGGCGGCTTTCATCGGCCATGCGTTGAAATAATGGGTGGAGGCTGATGTCGAATTCTTTACTCTCTTCCGCAGCCTTACGGTACCCTTCGATCCTGTCATAGTTGATTTTGATGAGGTCGTTTAACACCTCAGTCATTTCCGTTGTATTTGTTGTCATAATGAAATTATTTTGTTACTGACCTTACTCCGAATTTTATGCCAGTAACAATGCGTTCAACTATAACCTTCGTTGGCCAAAAAGTGGGTAATGCTTTTCTCATTGTAGAGAAACAGCGGCAGTAACGGAAGGAAAGCACAGCGGGCTATTATGTATCAGGAAGCTTTTCCTTCATTAAAAGAAACACTTTCTATTAAACCTCTAAGGTCATCAGTACTCATGTTGATCTTGCTTGATAAATGTGCCAACAGCACATCTTCTTTGCCCTCTTCATACACAAGATCTTCATCTGTAAGGCTTCCGTTTATTTCTTTCAACCTTTCTTTTACCTCATCCCATGGTTGATTTAATTTTAATTTATTCATGTAAATATTTTGTATTTATAAGTAGATAGAAAATGATATCACAAAAATGTATCCAGCCTGCTCAAAAAAAATGCAGAATTTTTTTATGACATGTTTGTACACAATGTTTGAGCATACATTTTGTAATGAATGCGGTATCAAACAAAAAAACTATGCAAAAAGCAAATCCCAAAAAGTCCGTACGTAAAGCGCAGCACCAGCAAAGACCGGGCATTGAAGGTAAAATGAGCCCCGTGCCCATCTCTGAAAAAAATGAGGCCGGGAGCAGTAATAAACTGGCGGGGAAAAAAGCATTGATAACAGGAGGGGATAGTGGAATCGGAAAAGCGGTTGCCCTTCTATTTGCCAAAGAGGGCGCAGATGTAGCTATTATCTATTTAAATGAAGACAAGGATGCAAATGAAACAAAACAACTCATCAATGAAAAATATCACCGGGAATGTTTTTTGATAAGAGGCGACCTTTCAAAAGAAGCTTTTTGTAAAAAGGCGGTGTCAAAAGCAAAAAAGGATTTGGGTGGTATCGATATACTGGTGAATAATGCAGCCATACATTATGAAACGGAGGGACTGGATTCCATCACAACTCCAAACCTCTTAAAAACATTTTCCACCAATGTGTTTTCTTTTTTCTGGATCACCAAAGCGGCGCTGGAACACCTGCCGCGGGGAGGTTCGGTGATTAATACTGCTTCTGTAACCGCTTACAGGGGCAGTGCAAACTTAATTGACTATGCTGCTACCAAGGGTGCTGTCATTTCTTTTACAAGAAGTCTTTCGGCAAATCTTGCAGAAAAAGGAATTCGTGTAAATGCAGTGGCACCCGGGCCGGTATGGACGCCCCTGATCGTATCCAGTTTTAAAGGAAGTAAAGTGTCAAGTTTTGGCAGCGATGTACCAATGAAGCGGGCGGGAGAGCCGGCTGAAATAGCCCCTTCCTTTTTATTCCTGGCCTGCGAAGATTCTTCCTATATAACCGGGCAGGTTTTACATCCAAACGGTGGGGAAATAGTGAATGGATAAAAGTATAATGGTGACTGTTATATAAATATATTTTACAGGAGCCTGTGTAATTTGAATGTTGTAGTAGCCAACAATATATGAGTAAAATGATAAAAAAGAATAAACTCACCCTGAAAGGATTTTGGGAATTAGTAAAAACTACTGGTAAAGGATTTTCTGAAAATAACCTGACAAGACTTGCCGGTTCGCTGGCATATTTCACCGTGTTTTCCATGGGGCCATTATTAGTGGTTGTCATTTCTTTTTGCAGTTTCTTTTTTAAAAGAGAAGCAATAGAAGGCAAGGTTTATGGTATACTCCAGGGATTTGTAGGTAACGATACTGCTTTGCAGCTCCAGGAGATCATCCGTAATGCAGCGGTAGGGGATAAAGGCACGGTTGCAGCAATTATTGGTGTTGTTACCCTGGTGATAGGAGCCACTACAATATTTGCG
The DNA here is from genome assembly GCA_029561305.1 of Bacteroidota bacterium. Classification (GTDB taxonomy): domain Bacteria; phylum Bacteroidota; class Bacteroidia; order Chitinophagales; family Chitinophagaceae; genus Ferruginibacter. The sequence continues at coordinate 10,148 of JAKQJG010000395.1, forward strand.
GAAATTCAGGATTCCGTTAACAGTATCTGGGGCCTGAAACCAAAACCAAAGAACGGGCTGCTGAAGATGCTTGTAAACAGGCTGCTTTCATTTTCACTTGTGGTAAGTCTTTCCTTTTTGTTGCTGGTGTCACTAACGGTAACGGGTGTAATAGAAAGTATCAACGACAGGCTGAAACAGCATTTCCCGGATATTACGGTGTATGTTTTTTACTTTATCAATATTGCATTAACACTCATCACCAGCACATTTATATTTGCAGTTATTTTCAAAGTGCTGCCGGATGCCACCATCAAATGGAAAGATGTTAGGGCAGGCGCCTTTGTAACTGCCTTGCTCTTTATGGGCGGCAAGTTTTTAATTTCATTTTATATTTCAAAAACAGATATTGGCAGCACCTATGGTGCCGCAGGTTCACTGGTGGTTATACTTGCATGGATATATTATTCCTCGCTGATACTATACCTGGGTGCAGTTTTTACAAAGGCTTACGCAGTTTGTTATGGTTCCTCTATTCATCCAAACAGTTACGCAGTAACAACAAAAACCGTGGAAGTGGAAACCAATGAGGGCACGCTCCAGGCAAATGAAAAAAATAAGGAGTAAACACATGCGGTTATTCTGTTTGAGAAGGACCGTAGCGTTACAGGAAGCTGTAGTGGCAGAAACTGTTGCATGATACAGTTCAACCTGCCAATAAAAATCGTGACGGCTGCTTTGTCTTAAGAACAACAGTTAAGTGATAGTAACCAATTCAATTTTGAATTCGTTTTTTCAAATTTTTATCAATCAATATAGTAACCTTTGACAGCATGGATTCCATGTCAAATGGTTTGGCAATAAAGTCATCTGCACCTGCATCCATTGCTTTGTTCTTGCCATCAGGTAACGCAGAAAACATCAGGACCGGGAGCGGTGAAAGAGCTTCATTTTTTTTAAGGGCACGGCACAGGTCGCATCCGTTGTCACCCGCTATCAGCATATCCAGTATCAACAGCTGGTATTGCTGTGATTTAAGTGCAGGGATTATTTTGTCAACACGGTTGATCAGGGTGACGTTGTAATTTTTAAATTCCAGCATCATTTTCAGCATTTGGCCGATATCTTCATCATCGTCCAGAATTACTATATTTTCTTTAGCGTTCATTGTGCGTGTTTTTATTTGTGATGGGAATAGTAAATGTAAAAATGGAACCTTCACCAGGAGTGCTCATTACAGTAATTCCACCTCCATGCCGGTGAATTATTTCTGCCGTGATATACAGGCCGATACCAAAACCTGTATAGTTTTGATTTTCGTGTGTTCCTGTTTGATAGAACCTATGAAATATTTTGTGGTGTTCTGATTTTTCAATACCAACACCATAGTCTTTAATACTTACCGAGGCAAAGCCTTCTTCCGTGGCGGTTAAATAGATTTCTACCTTATTATTTTCCGGGGAGTATTTGATAGCGTTAGTGATCAGGTTGATGATTACCTGCCCCATCCTGTTCTTATCTGCGTTCACCATACAGTCAAAGCTCTCCTGGATCGTTATAGGATGTGTGGTATGTGCAAACATCATATCCTGCACTGTTTCTTTCAGCAGTTCATCAAGCCGGAACAGTTCTTTGTTCAGGTCCATCCGCCCATCCTCCAGTCTTGATATGTCAAGAATGCCCGTGATCAGTTTTCCAAGCCTCACTACCTGGCTATCGATACGTTGCAGCGGTTGTTTTACTAACTGCGCCACAGTAGTATTTTCATTAGAAAGCATGGCGAGTAATAGCTGAACATAGCCTTTAATAGAAGTAACAGGTGTTTTCAATTCATGACTTACCATTTTCAAAAATTCATCCTTCTGTGTTTCGTGTATCTTTTGCGCATGTATATCCGTAGCCGTACCATACCATTTTAAAGTTGCCCCTTTTTCATTTACCTGCGGATAGCCCCTGCTGAGATACCATTTATAACTGCCATCCTTTAATAGCAGGCGGTGTTCTTTCTCATATATACTGTTTGTGGAGACTGCATTTTTCCAGGCCTCACTGGTTGACTCCAGGTCGTCGGGATGCAACAGGAGTTCCCAGTTCCATACACCTTTTATTGACCTGGCACCCGGCGAAAATTCAACTATGCGGTCATTGAAGTAGGTCATGTTGCCTTCTGCATCAGCTATCCACACTAATTGGGGTACAGCATTGGCCAGTTCCTGCAACTCTTTTTGACTTTCGTTTATTTTTCTCTCTCTTTCTTTTTGTATGGCAATTTCTTTTTCATTTCTCCTTTTTTCGCTGAGGTCAGTTACTATCATGCCCACTGTTGGCAGGGTTGGCTGCAGCGAGGTAAGCGATAAGTAAACAGGTATTGTTTTTTCGTCAACCAATAAATTTATCTCACCCCTGCTTTCGCTGTTAACTGCATCGGCATACAACTGCGAAAATAAAGGGATGGAATCCGGGTGAATGAAATCTATAATGGAAGTTCCAATCACTTTTTCATAAGGAAGCTCCAGCATTTTGTGAAAACGCTTATTCGTATATACAATCAATTTATCTTCAGATAAATTGATAGCTCCTTCGTTGATGTTTTCAACCATCACCCTGTAAGCATAGTCACCGCTTTGCAATGTAAATATTTCATGCTGTTCGCCTTTTGAAAAGGCGAATGCATCCACCTCACCAGCCTTTATTGCATCAATCAACCCTTCAGCCTCCATCAGGCGGTTCTCCAGTTCTTCTATCCTGGCTTGATAACTTTCGGTGCTGTTGTACGCTGTATTCACTCTGAAATTTTTATTCCCAGTATTTTGATAACCTTTTCAGTGTCTTCAAAAGTTCCTATCAATGTTTTTTTTGGCAAAGGCCAGGTTTTTACTAATGAAGGACTGAAAATAATCTGCTGTTCTTTAGCAGCTCCTGGATTTTTATATAGATCAATAATTTCAAGTTCATAGGCTTCCCGCAAATATTCAGTACACAATCGTTTAATATTTTCAATCGCCTCCATCGACTTGGGCGACATTCCTGAAACATATAATTGCAGGATCATCTTTTCTTCAAAATGATCATCACTGTGTTTCTCTGCCGAATCTTTTTTATCCTTCATGCCCGGGATATTTTACACTTTACGTATGTTAAGACCCACCAATACTTTTTCTTTGTCAGAAAGATCCCCAATGATTTTTCTTATTGGCTCCGGCACTTTACGCACCAGGGTAGGGATGGCAAATATCTGGTCACCCTCTGCCAGTTGTGGTGTTTCCAAAAGATCAATGATTTCAATTTTGTATTTTCCTTTTAAAAACTCTTCGCAATACTTAGTAATGTTATTAAGTGCTGTAACAGACTTGGGTGTTTGTCCGGCGATATAAAGTCTCAATTCGTATGTCATTTCTTTTACCATAAACTGTATTTCTATTTATTTTTTTAACGGCCTTGGGTCAATAATGCCTTTACTGGTAGTACTGAAAGGCTGGGGTTGCATCTCGTGGCTCATACCTCTTGCCTTGATCACACGCATGTTCCGGCCAAGCTGCTGTTCTCTGCAATCATTGGTCAATTCAATCCAGATATCGGCTAGTGAAGACACCGCTAACACAGTTGAATCATCCACACTGCTGCCTGCCTGTGTGAGCGAAGTAAAAAAGGCATTGATCTTTTTTGTTTTAAGCATATCAATCACCCGTATAAGTATATCCCTGACTTCACTGATACTGCCGATAGATAACAGGCTGCTGATGGGATCAATAACAACCGTTTGTGGCTTAAACTCTTCCATCAATTTCAATATCATCATCAGGTGCATTTCCAGTCCGGACAGCGAGGGCCTCACTGACTGTACACGCAGTAATCCCGATTGAAGGTGTGTCCGTAGGTTGATGCCGACAGACATCATATTTCTCAATAACTGCTCTTTTGATTCTTCATATGAAAAATACAGTGTGCGTTCATTTCTTTTGCAGCTTGCCAGCGCAAATGATGAAGCCATGATCGTTTTGGCTGTACCTGCAGAGCCAGTTAGCAAAAGGCTGCTGCCTTTAAATACACCGCCGCTGTCAAACAATTTGTCAGCCATGGGAATGCCTGTTGAAATGATCTCTTTGGAAACAGAATGGTTTAATTGCAAAGAAGTAATAGGTATAACAGATATGCCCTGGTCGTCTATTAAAAATGGGTATTCATTGGTGCCATGCTCCGAGCCCCGGTATTTAACAATGCGGAGACGCCTGGTTGCAATCTGGTCAGCTACCCTGAAGTCGAGCAGGATAACACAGTCAGATACATACTCTTCCAAACCCTGCCGTGTAAGCGCTTTTTCACCACGCTCACCCGTAATGACCACTGTTACACCTTTTTCTCTCAACCATTGAAATAGTCTCCGCAATTCCGAGCGCAGGATAGCAGCATTTTCAATGCCGCCAAAAAGGGATTCAATTGTATCCAGCACCACCCGTTTGGCACCAATGCTGTCAATAGCATGATTCAGCCGGATAAAAATACCTTCGAGGTCATACTCGCCTGTTTCTTCAATTTCAGACCGCTCCACCCTGACATAATCAATGCGGAGTTTTTTTTCAGCCGCCAGTTTGTCCAGCGGAAAGCCAAGCGATTTAACGTTGACGGACAGGTCTTTTACGGTTTCTTCAAAACTCATAAACACCCCCGGTTCATTGTAATCAAGTATGCCTTTTACAAGAAACTGTACGCCGAATAAAGTCTTGCCGCAACCGGCACTTCCACAGATCAGTGTGGGTCTCCCGGTTGGTAAGCCGCCTTGTGTCACTTCATCAAGCCCGCTGATACCGGATGGCGTTTTGGATAGCGGTGTGGTTGCATTTTTAGCCATAACAATTATCATTTGTCATTTAAACTATTTCCTTTTTTGTGCCAAAAACCGGGTCTGGTTGTTAATTTTTATATTTTATGATACAGGTATCATAACCTTAAAAAAATATTTCCGGGCACATAAAAAACTATGCAGCACATGCAGAACCACGTGCGGCAGTCAGGTTGCTGTTGGATTTAGATAAGGCTGTCTGCTGCTTTTATACAAGCGGCTGCAGGATGGACTGGGTAAAATTTACCTTAAACCTGAATGTTGTAAACACCGTCCCTGGTGTTCACCAAATATTTTTATGGCATAAAAACATACTGTACAACGTTAGTGTAAACGGGGAACAGCATTATTTTTATGCACTGTATTATTACTTGCGGTTAATTACCATGCAGCTGCCGTATTGCCTACAGTTGCTGCACTGTAAAAAATAACTTCAACATCATAATCAGCGCCATCATCTTTCAGCGTAATAAAATCATCCTCCTGTTCCACTTTGTTTAGTAACAACCGGGTGTTACCGTTGCCTTTTTTTTGCTGGTAGCTGATATGATAAATAGTATCCTTGTGCTTGTAATCAATTTTCACTTTCTCCCATTCTTCCGGCAGGCAAGGATTAAATGAGATGGTATTGCCTTTCTTTTTTATCCCAATAAACCATTCTGTGATCAATTGGTAAAACCATCCGGCAGATCCGGTATACCAGGTCCATCCGCCACGGCCTTTGTGCAA
>JAKQJG010000397.1 GCA_029561305.1 Bacteroidota bacterium
CACCAGAAAGCTTCATGCCTACCAGTTTGCTGCCAGGTGCAGCTACGGTACCACCGTCAATAATTTTTACCAACGTTTGGCCGGCATCTCCCATTGGAACAGGGCTTTGCACTTTTTTGCAGGAAGTGGTTATAGCAGCTAAAGCAGCAGCAACCAAAACAAACCGGGTAATTTTATGAATCATCATAGTATTAATTTAATTTTTTTATTGTAGTTGTAGTTGCTGTTTATTCATCCCACCATACTCTTGCATCCTGTGTATCGCCCCCGGCCATCCTGCTGACTGCTTCTTCCACATTCGGGCCATTGGTGCTGTACTGTGCAGTGCTGTAGGCATAACGGCGAGGGATACCTGCTCCTGAATTCAGGTCAAAATTGGTTGCTTCCAGGTTAGGAACACCTGTTCTTCTCCAGTCTGCCCATGCTTGTCTTGCATTGGGAAACCAGGCAATATATTGTTGCAGGTGTATCCTTTGTAAATTAGTAGTGGTTGAAGCACTGCTGGAAGCAGGGATAGAATTGTACTGGTTAATTCCTATTTCGCTTACACCGGCTCCTGCACCCCAGGTAAATGCTGTAGGGGCAACGTAAGGAACATCCCATTGTTCAAAAGACGCCTTCACTCCATTTACATAATCTACTTCAGCATCACCAATGATCCAGCCTCTTTCAATGGCTTCTGCACGGGCCAGTAAAACACTGGCAGCGCCTACAACAACATAAGGAGAATTCCCCTGGCGCCTGGAGGACACCAATATTCTTGCCCAATTGGGATTGGCTGCTGTGAAGTTTGCTCCGTCACCAGCATTTATACCGTAGGGGACACCAATATTTGAGGGTGTATTTCCATTAGCACCACTAAACGCACGGGCACCAAAAACCGATAAGCGCTGGTCATTCATACCATTCAAAATATCAGTGAATGTTTTAGAAAGACCGCTCTGGGTTTCAGTGGCTAACGGGTTAGAGTAAACGCCCCCGGGATAGTTGATAGTAAAATTGTCAGCATTCGTTTCTATAATACGAGCGGGGTGATCCGTTGCCAACAACGCCTGTTGGGCCGCATATTGTCCCAAAGCCGGGAATTTTTTTGATAACCTAACTGCCATCAGTAAACGAAGTGAATTGCCAAATTTTTTCCACTTTTCCCTGTCACCGGAATAAATGATATCACCCTTCATTGCCGGGATCTGTGTGTTATTGTCAAACTGATCAACTGCTTCTGTCAGCTCTTTGATCATGTCCTTGTAAATATCTTCCTGGCGGTCATAAGCGGGCGAAAAAATTCCTTCCTGCCCTTTTAAAGCCTGGAAATAAGGAATGTCACCGAGTGCATCACTATTTCTCCAGTATATATATGCCTTCATAATTCTGCAAATGGCAATCTGGTTTTGATTAGCACCATTGCCTGCAACATAAGACAGGTCTTTGGTAGCAGGGTCAAGGTTATAATTAATTATATTTTGCAGATCCATTAAACTTGCGCTGTAGTCACCAATACCTGCCTGCGTAAAACTATACAGTGCATTATTCGGATAAATAGGATCTGTAAAATACTGTACATAGTAGCCAGCATTAAAATCAAGCCCGCTTTGTCCGGCCAGCACGTTCGTCATCAAAAAAGCAGTACTCGGATTAGTAGAACCATTTGGGTTGACATTCGTGTCTCCAAAGTTTTTAATTTTTTCGCAGGAGGTGAAAGCAGTTAACCCCAACAGACCTGCAAACAACTTATTCCTTAATTTTTGTAACATATCTCGTTTTTAAAAAAATTAAATAATTAGAAACCGATCCTCAGGTTTACACCCACACCTCTTGTACCGGGAAGGTTTCCACTTTCGCCCGTTACGCCAGAAACTTCTGCAGGATCAAAATCCCTTGTTTTTGCATAGATCAGCCATGGGTTGCGAAGCAGGATTGAAAAGGTAGCATTACGCACGTGTTTGCCCCACTTTGTACCTTGTAATGGAATTTTATATCCTATTGCCACTTCACGAAGCTTTACAAACGTGAGATCGTATATGCTCATATCTCTTACATCATTCAGGTAAAACTGCTGCCAGTATTGCCTTGCATCTACATACATTGTAATGTCTTTACCATCTTCATCCACACCATCCACTCTTACGCCACCGCCAGCAGAAAGCGGATCCCTCATTGGAATACCTTTATCATTCAGCTCGGCTGTTCTTGCTAACAAACCAGAACCATTACCATAGTGATTGGACAGGGAGAAAAATTTACCCCCTTGCTGAAAATCAATATTAAAAGAGAACGTAAAATTGGTAAACACATCGAACCTGTTTTGGATACCACCAGTAAAATCAGTTAATACACTTCCAAAGTTTACATTGGCATCTCTTTCATACAGACCGTCAGCAGTAAGCTGTGGTGCTCCATTAATACGCTTGATACCGCCGCCAAATAACTGACCCCATTGCTGGCCTTTAATATGTACCAAAGAAACAGGCGCAGCATTTGAAGCGGATGGATCAAGCGCATACCGGGTGATGTCATATTTATCGCTGATTTCAACAACCTTATTATCCAGGATCTTACCCCAGTTGCCGGTAATTTCCCACTTGAAATTCCTTGACCA
>JAKQJG010000398.1 GCA_029561305.1 Bacteroidota bacterium
TAATGCCGCTTTTATGTTATAGAATGAATCGTTCATCACTCATTCAAACTCTTCTGCAGATCCTTATTGATCTTCACATAATCTTCATTGCCTTCTTCCTTTGCCAGTTCCATTGATTTTTTAGAGCTTTCCAGTGCGCCGGCAATATCACCCATTTCTTTCTGGATCTTTGCTTTATACACGATCATCCAGTAACCTTTTGGATAGCCCTCAATAGCCTTGGTTACATTCTCCAGGGCCTTAGGTAAATTCTTGTCAAATTCATTGTAAAACTGGGCTGCTTCCCAATAAGGTTTCTTCTCCGCATTTTTTAAGGCGTCTTCAATTTGTGCCTTCAGTTTATCTTTTATATTGGCCGTAACGGGAATGCTTACTGTAGTTTGTTCCCATTGTATTTGTATCTCACAGCTTTCTGGTTTTATGTTGGCAAACTGTATGGTAAATGTTTCTACCATGTTTTTAGTCTTGGCCGGCATTACTTTAAAACGGACCACATCTTCGGTTTCTTTATACCCGTCGATGCCCCAGTTACTAAGCCCTTTGTTTAAAATAATCTCCCAGCTTTCATCGGAAGGAATGCTGTACAATGCGTAAGAACCGGCTTCCACCTTTTTTCCACCTAGTTCCACCGCTTCACTGAAAGTGATTTTTGTTGGCTGGTTGGCACCAGTACGCCACAATTTTCTCATAGGCACCAGGTCGCCAAATACTTTCCGGCCTTTTGATGACGGTCTTGAATACACGATCTCGATACTGCCCATCGCAAAATCCTGCTTAACGGTTTGTGTGGGAGAGGGGGCAGGCATTTTTACCTGTGCCTCAATAGAGGTTAATAATACTGCAGCAAAAACCAGCGAGCATAACTTTTTCATCTTATTTGAGTTTAGACCTCAAAAATAAACTGCATTGGTTTAAAAACAAACCTTTTATGATGAAAGGGTGGGGTATAGGTTAAAACTTCACTTTTACTTTTACTTTTTTCTTTTTTGTATTCTTTACGTCCCATTTAGGACCTTCTTTTACCAGGCGTACTGCTTCGGCATCACAATCAGGGCAAAGGGGTTTGTCAACACTCACCTGGGATATATCGCCGTTCTTACTGAGTTTTACAGTTACCTCTACTTCGCCATGGATATTTTTCTGTTTAGCATCTGTTGGGAAACGCAGGTTATTACTAAGGTAATTGTTGTATTTGGTCCAGCCGCCTTCAGGTGCCACCTCCTCCTCTTCATCCAGCAAAGCACTATCCATTACTGCCTGTTGCCTTTTTATTGTTTGGGCACTCTTGGCAGTGACCACTTTTTCAGTTACAACCGGCTGGGGTACAAGGGTAATCTTATTTAAAGCACCGGCACTCTGCAAGTTAAATTTTTGAGCATTAAAACCGGCAGAACTCACAACAACGTTTAGGGTAGAATCAGGAGCGGTTATTGTAAACATACCGTTTGCATCGGTATGAACTGGTTTTTTGCTTTGTGGTAATTTAACCGTGGCATAACCCAGCGGTTGATTATCCTTGTCAAGCACCAGGCCGGAAAAACTATTTTGTGAACGAATAAAGTTTCTATTATTATTGGCTTCCTTAGCTTTTTTATCCAGTGTAATAACATTTACTTCAGCATTATGCTTAAATAAACCCTCTTCGTTTTCTGCATTGCTGTAAACGCCTGCATTATTCTGAGAAGCAGCATTTCCAGGGTAATTGCTGTTGGTTGTCACTTTATAATCATTTTCACCGGTTGCTTCCACACCTCCTCCAGAAGTTCTGTCTTCCCTCATCGCAATCAAATCCCTGGTATCAGTGG
>JAKQJG010000400.1 GCA_029561305.1 Bacteroidota bacterium
GCCATTTCAAATATTTTTTTAACAGCCTGCTCAGAATATCTTTGCAACCATTATCTTTGCGTTAGTTGCATAAACAACTAAAATCAGGATTGCTCATTTTCCATTGCCAATAAATACATTAAACAGACAGATATGAAGATCTTAGTTTGCGTAACTAAAACACCCGACACAACTGCCAAAATCGCCTTCACTGATAACAACACTAAGTTCGCTGGTGATGGTGTACAATGGATCATCAACCCATACGATGAATGGTATGCCTTGGTGAGGGCCATCGAATTAAAAGAAGCAGATGCGGCAACTGTTATTCATCTGATCACCGTTGGTGGTGCAGATGCAGAGCCCATTATCCGTAAAGCGCTTGCATTGGGCGGTGATGAAGCCATCCGCGTAAATGCTGACAGTCATGATAGTTTTTATATCGCTTCTCAGATTGCTGAGGTGGCCAAAGCCGGTGGTTACGACCTGGTATTTACAGGAAAGGAAACCATTGACTACAATGGATCATCTATTGGAGGCATGGTGGCTGAGTTGTTAGACATGCCCTATGTTTCTTTGGCAACAAAGTTTACCTTGAACGGCAGCAACGCAGTAATTGAAAGAGAGGTTGATGGTGGGGAAGAAACCAACCAGGTGGCACTACCGGTAGTGGTTAGTTGCCAAAAAGGAATGGCGGAACAGCGTATCCCCAATATGAAAGGTATTATGGGTGCCAGGACCAAGCCTTTGAAAGTGGTGGAGCCGGCTGTTGCGGAGGCACTGACTTCTATTACATCATTTGACCTGCCGCCTGCAAAAGCAGGAGTTAAACTGGTTTCTGCAGATAACCCGGAAGAACTGGTAAGGTTGCTCCACGAGGAGGCGAAGGTGTTCTAGCCCCTGTCCCCAAAGGGTAACCTTGATGCAAGCAGCATCAGATAACAACAACATTTAATTCTAAAAGATATTACAATGAGCGTTTTAATTTTTCTTGATAATGCAGAAGGTCATGTTCGTAAAGCTTCTTTGGAAGCAGCATCTTATGGAGCGGCTATTGCGAAACAACTGGGCACAACTGCAGAAGGAATTATCCTGGGCAAAACAACAGAAAATCTTTCTTCTCTTGGTAAGTATGGCCTGACTAAAGTTCATACCGTTGCGAATGATGCACTTGACAATTTTGATGCACAGGTGTTTACAAAAGTAATTGCAGAAGCCGCTGCTAATGCAGATGTAATTATATTCTCCAACAATATTGCTGGCAAAGCCATTGCGCCCAGGTTGAGTGCAAGGCTTAAAGCAGGTTTGGTTACCGGTGCTGTTGCATTGCCCGACACCAGCAATGGATTTACAGTAAAGAAAAATGTATTCAGCGGAAAGGCATTTGCCAATGTGACTATTAATACAGCAAAGAAAATTGTTGCATTGAATCCTAACTCCTACTCTATCACCACTACTGATGGCTCTGCGGAAGTTGCCGGGTTAAATGTAACTGTTGATACAGCCAAAGTGCAGGTAACGGCTACCAGTAAGGTAGAAGGAGATGTACCATTAACAGAAGCAGAAATTGTAGTGAGTGGCGGCCGTGGATTAAAAGGTCCTGAGAACTGGGGACTGGTGACGGATCTTGCAAAAGTATTAGGCGCTGCAACAGCCTGCAGCCGGCCGGTTGCGGATGTACACTGGCGCCCTCACCACGAACATGTGGGTCAGACAGGCATTGCCATTGCACCTAACTTATACATCGCCATAGGTATCTCTGGCGCTATTCAACACCTGGCAGGTGTGAACCGCAGCAAAACTATTGTGGTGATCAACAAAGATCCTGAGGCACCTTTCTTTAAAGCTGCTGATTATGGCATCGTGGGTGATGCATTTGAAGTAGTGCCGAAGATAACCGAGGCTATTAAAAAGATAAAGGGATCATAATTTAAATGATAACCTGATAAGGTTAGACCACGGCAAACGCTGTGGTTTTTTTATATTTGAGCAAATACGGAAAATGAAACATTTAATTGCTGCCTTATTTATCCTTCTTGTTAATGATGGAGCAGTTGCACAAAACAACTTTGAAGGCAAAATAATTTATAAAATGTCCAATGCTCTTACAGGCAGCCAAAACATACTCGTTACGGCTTATTTCGGAAGGGAAATGATAAAAGCGGAAGTACAGACTAATGGAGTATCAGATGAAGGAATGGATGATTTGCTCATTGACTTTTCGGGCGAACTCATTTATTATATTCAAAAAGACAGCAGAACCTATCGTATCAACAGCAGCAGAACGCAGGCGATGCCTGTTCCAGTTCGTACGCAGGGTAAAAACAGCATAATTCTTGGGCACTCCTGTTCAGCGTATAAAGGAATTGATACCTCGAAAAATGAGTTCCAGAAGGATACGGAAATTAATTTTTTTTATGCTGACTCTTTGCATTATGCCGCCAAAAAACAATTCTCCAACCTTGAAATGATTCCTATGTTTACCAACGGCACTCATATTGGAATGGGAATGGAATTCATTCAAAATACAGAGAAAGGCAAAAAGTCAGTCATAACACTTACACCACAATCAGTAACCGCAGAAAAAATACCAGACTCTATATTCAGCCTGACGGGATATACGATTCGAAAAGAAGCTGATAATACCATACTAATGGCAGAAAGTGACAGTGTGATGAGGGTTGCAGACTCCGCTGTGAAGGCAGCAACTGATGCTCTAAAAGAAGCCGTAAGAGAAGTTGATGACCAACCTGGCAAAAGCCAAAAAAACAAGTCCAAAAAATACCCCTCCAAAAATACCCACACCCTTCCCACAAAATCCACACCCATCAAACCAAAAGATTAAAAAATGCCTTAGTTTCGTGGCTTCGTATGAAAAAGATAGAACTGGAAATAGTAGCTCTCTCTCACAGCATTACACAAACGCATTCTTATGCGGTGGTATTGGGCGAAATTAATGGCTTACGCCGGCTGCCCATCGTGATCGGGGGATTTGAAGCGCAGGCCATTGCCGTGGCGCTGGAAAGGATGAATCCCAGCCGCCCGCTCACGCATGACCTGATGAAGAATTTCATGATGGCTTTTAGCGTTGACCTTCATGAAGTGGTGATCAACGATCTGCAGGAAGGTATCTTTTACAGCAAGCTGGTTTGCAGCAGCGAAAATGACACGGTGGAAATTGACTCCCGTACATCCGATGCACTGGCCCTGGCTGTTCGATTTGGCTGCCCCATTTTTACCTACGAAAACATTTTAGAAAGCGCTGGTATATTGATGGAGAATGATGAAAAGAAAAAAGCCTCCTCCACCCCACAACCTGTAACCACCGACGCCAGCCGGGAAGACCTGAAAGCCCTTTCGCTGCAGGAACTAAACACTTTGTTGAACGACGTGCTGGAACAGGAAGATTATATCAAGGCGATCGCTATCAGGGATGAGATCAATAACAGGAAGAAATAAGTGTTAATTGATAATGGGATAAATGATAATTGATAGTTTTTTCTCCGTATAGCTGGTACAAAATTTTTTATACCGTTTATGTTATCAGGCATTATCAATTAAAAAATTATCAATTATCCATTACAAAAATCGGACTGCCAATCTCAGCAGCAACCAGCTCACCAGGCATTATCAATTAAAAAATTATCAATTATCCATTAAAAATGGTTGTTTTCCCCAATTGTAAGATCAATATCGGCCTGAACATACTTGATAAACGACCCGATGGTTTTCACAATCTCGAAACAGTTTTTATCCCCGTTCCACTAAAAGATTCACTTGAAATAATCAGATCTTCTCAAAATAAGCCGGATGTAGTTTTCAGCCAATCCGGCTTTGTGGTGGAAGGAAATTCAGATCATAATCTTTGTGTAAAGGCTTACCATCTTTTAAAAAACGATTTCCCGGAATTGCCCCCTGTTCAAATGCATCTTCACAAAGCGATACCCATGGGTGCCGGTTTGGGCGGAGGTTCAGCCGATGCAGCTTTTACCTTGCAATTGCTTAATAAAAAATTCAATCTCCATCTTTCAAACAGTCAGTTAATAGATTATTCGCTTACCCTTGGCAGTGATTGCCCCTTCTTTATCGTGAATACTGCTTGTTTTGCCAAGGGCCGTGGAGAAAAATTAGAGCCTGTTGACGTTTCGTTGGCAGGTTACCAGGTGGCATTGATCAACCCGGGCGTTCATATCAACACTGGTTGGGCCTTTGCACAGTTAAAAGATGAACCCATTGAAAACAGGGTTTCAAAAAACCTGGAGCATTTCATCAAACAGCCCATACAAAACTGGCGCAATACCATCAGCAACGATTTTGAAAAACCCCTGTTTGCTGCTCATCCGGTTTTACAGGAAATCAAAGATTTGCTGTACAACAAAGGAGCCATTTATGCAGCCATGAGCGGCAGTGGCAGTACTCTTTTTGGGGTATTTGAAAAGGGCAAATTACCGTTGCTGCAATGTAAAACAGGGTGGATGGTGACTGCCATCACTTTTTAGCTTACATTTTTCATAAAATCATGCTGTTTTTTACCAGTGGAACCATGCTTACACGGTTGTTGCGATATATTGCGCATTAAATAAAATTCAGAATATGAAAAAATCCGTGTATTTAGTGGCAGCCGGGCTGCTTGCTGGCGCTGTGGGTTTTGGCCAGGCGACAGAAATCAACATTCAAAAAGAAGAAGTACCCAAAAACTGGCACCTGTTAGATAAAACTGAAACAGGTTATTATGGTATCAGTCTTGACAAAGCGTATGATTTTCTCAAAACAAAAAAGCTAAAAAGTAAAAGAGTGCTGGTAGCGGTAATCGACAGCGGTATCGACACCCTTCATGAAGACCTGAAACCTGTGTTATGGATAAATCCTAAAGAAATACCAGGTAATGGAATTGATGATGACAAAAATGGCTATGTGGATGATGTAAACGGTTGGAATTTTTTAGGTGGTAAAGATGGCCGGAATGTAAAAAAAGACAGCTACGAGGCAGCCCGTGTGTACCATGCTTTAAAACAAAAATATGGTTCCGTAGTTCCAGATGAAAGTTCTGTTACTGAAGAGGAAAAGAAAGAGATTGAAACTTATTTGAAAGCACAACAGGCTGTACTGGGCGGTGTGGATCCGCAGGAAGCGGCCTTTATAAAAAGAATTTTGCCTGGTTTTGTAAAAGGTGATTCAGTCATAAAAAAAGACCTGAACAAAGAAGAATACAACTGCACAGACCTGGAAGCGTATGTACCCACAGTATCTGATGCCAAAAAAGCTAAAGCATTTTTATTACAACTTTGCAAAGGAAATGGCACCAGTGATCTCACCAATCAGCAGATCATAGATGAACTGGAAGGCAGCATCAGGAAAGCAGAATCTGCCGACAAAGCACCCGAAGAATACAGGAAAAATATTGTTCAGGATGACGAGACCGATATCAACGACCGCAACTATGGCAACAATGATGTGATGGCGAGCACACCCACGCATGGCACCCATTGTTCTGGCATAATCGCTGGCGTTAGGAACAATGGCAAAGGTGGTGATGGTATTGCAGATAATGTGCGCATCATGATGCTGCGGGCGGTACCAGATGGTGATGAACATGATAAAGATATTGCCCTTGCCATCCGTTATGCGGTAGACAATGGAGCACAGATCGTAAGTATGAGTTTTGGCAAAGACTTCTCACCACAGAAACATTGGGTGGACGATGCCGTAAGGTATGCTGAAAAGAAAGGTGTACTGCTGGTGCATGCAGCAGGCAATGATTCTAAAAATATTGATACGGCAGATAATTTCCCTACGGCTAATTTTTTAGATACTAAAAAAGCTACGAACTGGATAACGGTTGGTGCCAGCGGCGATCCAAAAAATGGTGGTATCACGGCCAGGTTCAGCAACTACGGAAAAAAAGATGTGGATGTATTTGCCCCAGGTGTACAGATATATGCAGCTATCCCTGGTGGTAATACGTATGGCAAACAATCAGGAACCAGTATGGCTTGCCCGGTAGTGGCGGGCACTGCAGCTCTGTTGCTGGAATACTACCCTGCTTTAAGCGCTGCCCAATTAAAATATGCAATAGAAAAATCTGCCACCGCACCGGATATTGATGTCAATATTCCTGGTACAGACGAAAAAACAAAGTTGAGTGAACTCAGCAAGACAGGAGGTCTGCTTAATGCATACGAAGCGGTTAAAATTGCCAGTACATTAAAAGGTGAACGCAAGCTACCCAAAGAAGTGTTGCCTAAACCTAAACTTAAAAAGAGTAAAAAGGGATAAATAATACCTCCACAAATAACAGCCGGGCTATATTGCCCGGTTTTTTTATCCACCTGGCGGTAAAATTATCTTGATCTAAAGCAAGGAAAAGCAGATGGCGATTGTATTCTTAAAGAAAAACAGGATATTAGCAGTCAAAAATTACGCCATGGCAAAACCATCTCCATCCACTTATCTTGGATACTTTAAACGCTATATTGACCTGGTGGAGGAAGAAGACCTGATGACCGCATTTAAAAAGCAGACTGCAGGATTATCTCCCTTTCTTCAAAGTATCACTGAAGAAAAATCAACTTATGCATATGCTGAAAACAAATGGACGATAAAAGAGTTGTTGCAGCATGCAATTGATACGGAGCGGATACTTAGTTACAGGGCCTTGTGCCTGGCAAGAGGTGAGCAGCTTAATCTGCCCGGTTTTGAAGAGGATGAGTATGCAGCTAATTCGTTTGCCAATAACCGTAATTGGAGCGATCTCATTGCGGAGTTTGTAACAGTAAGAAAAAGTACAGAAATGCTTTTTGAAAGTTTAAATGATTCTGTACTGAACAATGCAGGAACAGCCAATAGCAATCCCGTTACGGTTTTGAATCTTGGTTTTACGATTGTGGGACATTGGTACCATCATAAAAAGATTCTGCAGGAGAGATATTTGCAATGATGATGGCAGCAGCTTCGCAATTCAACCATTACTGCATAGTTAAACAACAGCGGGTAATAGGTAGCAACGGATATATCAACTGCTGTTTTTTTGCCAGTAGTCATATCAAAAAACCTTGTTGTCATTATAGTAAAGCTTCAAAAAGTCTAATCCAGCAACGCAAGGTTTTGGGTAGATTGAGCAGTAAGCGTAATGCTGCATCAAAACCTTTAAAAATCAATTTTATCATGACCCAGGCATAGGATTAAACAAAGCGCCAATCTGCCTGTTGTTAAAAACAGTCAGGAAAGTCGAAAATTTATTTTTTTAATTCGGTCAGACCATTATTTTTGTATTGCCTCATAAGATAAAACGGTAAAATAATATCAGCGCTCTTTACACCGTTTCAATACACGTTTAGCTTTTTATTTGTTTTAGCATTTCGGTTTCAGCATCAGTTTTCAGTTTTAGTATCTGTTAGTAGTTAATATTTTTTAATTCACTTTTAAAATTGTTACTATGAAGCTTTCTGAATTTATTCTACTGGATGAACATGAAAAGACATCGGCAGTATTGCACAATGGCATATTGGTTGGTAAAAGAAAAAATGAAGCCCTGATTGTTTTCCTGTTTCAACTGGAAAACTATTATGTTGAAACGTATTGCAACCTCATCAGTAAGAATGTACTTGAGTTCAAAGCTTTTAATAACACAAAGAATTTAGCTCCTTACCTGGAGGCCATTTCCATAGATGAACTAATAAATTGAGCCGATTGAGAAAAGACGGGTTCCGGTATTTATAAAAACATGCGCTTCGATCTTTGGCATGATTGATTTAGTAAAGGCATGTGTACCCAGGCATGAGTTGCAACAAAAAACCTCCATTGCTGAAGGTTTTCCATAACGAAATTGGTTTCTTAGTTGGCCGAAAACGACCATTTTCCATAGGTATTAGTGGTTGGTTTTTAAAGGTATCAGCAATTTGTTTTCATTGGGTGTTCAGATTTTCTATTCTTTTGTTTTTGGGTATTGGATATCTTTATTTGATGATGTAAAGGTGATCCTTTGCTGCAACACCAGTTATAGTCACATGTATCTTTCTTTTGTAGTCCTTTTACTATATTCTGCCCCAAACTTGTTTTTCCAGGAAAGTATTTTAAATCTTATATTCCTCAAAGGCTGATTGTACTGCGCACTTTAATTTCTTTCTATGCCCGGTGCCGGGCAAGATGTGGGCTTTAATACACCCGAAGGCCGCAAAATAATTTAACGTGAAATGGATAGTAGAATACGGAAGAAAATAACCACTAATCAGGTGTTGTTGATGAGGTCTTCATCCGTATTAAAGTGGCAGACTTTGATACGGATGAAGAGTATTTTACAGTCACATATCGGGCATTAATTTTCCCGCAATTAGAAATTTACCCCTCACCCGTCAATTATTACAGTACCAATATATAGTGGCACAAATATCGCCACCACAACAGCGGTAGTACATTTTACCACAAACTGCATGACAAAAAAAACTTACCTGCTCAGCATCATTATTTGCTTCGTATTTAATCAGGGCCAGGGCCAGAACTTTTTAGGAATCAACACAGGCAACTATGCCGGCGTTACAGGAGTAATGATTCAGCCTGCAAGCATTGTTGACAGCCGTTATAAATTCGATATTAACCTGATTTCCTCAGGTGTTAACTACAGCAACAATTACTTCCTCGTTGATAGAAATGCTATTTTAAAATTCAATAAAAATAATTTTGACAGCTACCAGTCTTTCAAGGCAAATTACTTATCTGTAAGAAACTTATCAGCAGGTGAAAAAGTGTTTTTCAATATAAATAACAGAACACAAGTGCCCTTGAGCTTTATGGTTACAACAGGGAAAAAATCCGCCATCGCTGTAAACATACAATCCAGATCCAGGATACAGGGAATGGGAATTTCTGCGGAACTCGCCAGTATGGCATACAATGGCTTTTACTTCCCACCATTGAATAACAATAATATTGATGCATCAGGCTTTAGTTTAAATTCTCTTAACTGGGTGGAAGTGGGTTTTACATATGGCAGGGTGCTGCACTCCTCCAACAAACACTTTATCAAAGCGGCTTTTACTGGTAAATACCTGGCGGGCATAGCTTCACTGAATATGAACAGTGCCGATCTGCAACTGAGTGTTAACGACGACAGCAGTATCAACTTCAACAGCAACAACTTTATTTACAATCACAATAAGAACGCAGACTTTAATATGGTTTTTGACAAAAGCTTCAGACCAGATGCCAGTTCTTTTGGTTTTGATGCGGGTATTGTGTATGAATACCGGGGTAACCTGGATAAATTTAAATACATCAGGAATGATGATGAAAAATCTTATGAAGCAGAGCGAAGGGATGTAAACAAATACATTTTCAAATTAGGTGTTTCGTTGCTTGATGCAGGCATGTTCCGTTTTGATAAACCGGATAATGTAAACTCATTCAGTGCCAATGTAAACAATTGGAATGTAGCAAATGCTGGTTATAACACGATCGCTGCTTTTGACACCGCGTTAGCCAACCGTGTGGTTGCCAATACAAACGACCCCCGGAGTTACAATGTGTACCTGCCGGCAGCATTAAGTGTTCAGTTTGATCTGAAATTTATTAAAGGATTTTACCTGAATGCCATGATCTACCAGCCGGTTAAAATTGGAAGCAGCGTTGGCACCAGGTTTTCCAATTATGGATTTTATACCATTACACCAAGATGGGAAAGCAGGCATATTGGTGTGTACCTTCCTTACACCATCACAGAAAAAAATCCATCCACCAGCTTTAAACAAAATATGTTAGGTGCCACTATCCGATTGGGGCCACTTTTTGTAGGCAGCAGCAATCTTGGAACGATGATGTTTAATAAAAACTTAAGTGCTGCTGATGTTCACATTGGTTTAAAAATTGGAATTACATATGGTAAACCCAATAAGACCAATGCCTACCTTCAAAGAATATTCTCACGCAAACAGCAGGCTGATAGTGTTGCGGCATCACAATGGAAGTATAGTAAACCAACAGATACTATATCCTCGCAGAGGAATGATACTGGCAGGGTTCTGATCGATTATACAAAAGGAAAGATATATGACATACCAAATGCAAAGGGACATATTGTGATTGTAAACAACAATTACTACTTTAATACTGCTCCGCCAATAGCAGGTAAACCGGCCATCACGTCTGTACAACCTGATACACTGAATTTAAATGAAATCATAGGAAAACAAACGGACAGCATTGAAGCGCTTCTAAACAAACAGCTGGCCGACAGTTTAAAGAAATTACAAAACGACAGCCTCCAAATAAAAAAACAACAGCTGGACAGTTTGATAAAAGATATGCAGCAACTGCAGATCCAAATGGACAGTACCAGGCTGAAAGACGGAGCACAAAATGATGATCCTGCATTACTGCAACGAAAGTACCAACTCGACAGCGCTGCCTTGCTAAACCGGTTGTGGATAGATTCTGCATCTGCCTCGTATGAACTGGCTTATAAATCCTTTCCAGTATTGATCGCTGACAGCAGCAGGTTAAATGACAGTAATTTTAAAAAAAAAGTTTTGGCAGAACTGATTCTGTAGTTCTCGCTGACAAATTTATTGCAACTGGTGATCAATCAGCGGCTGAAAAGATGGTACAGCAGAAAAATAAAGCTGTTGCGGAATATGCTGATGAGAGAACCAGTTCACAGGACCAACAAGAGCAGTTAGTCAATCGTTACTTATCTGAGTCTGCTTCTTTAAAAGCAGATATCAGGCGGCTGCAAACACAGGTTTCGGGTATTAGTAATGGTTATAGGACGAACCCCAGAGTATTGCCAGTAATAATTCCCCGCACAGACGCAGAGCACGAGCAAATTTCCAAACAAATACAAAGGGATACTTTATACATAAGAGATACTGTAGTAATTACAGAAACAATCCGTTCAACGGATACATTAACCCTCATAAAAAGAGATACCCTCATAAAAACTTCAAGACCAGTTCCAGCAACCGTGGTTATTCAAAGAGATACCATTGTTGCTCAAAAAGCGGTTGACTATACTGCGATCCCTGCTGATATCATCCTGTTCGACATTGGAAGTGCCAGCATCCGTCCGATCTATACCAGGCGGCTCGACTATGTAGCCAATGTGCTCCTGAAAAATAATGGCCTGCAGGTAACAATTACAGGCCATACAGACAGATCCGGTTCACCGAAGATCAATGAAGCTCTTTCCAATAAAAGAGCTGAAATGGTAGCTGCTTATCTTATCAATAAAGGCGTTCAACCCTCCCGGTTAGTTACAGATGCGGTTTCATGGCTTGAACCTGCCGTTGCAGGAAATTCTACATCGGCCAATAGCCAAAACAGGCGGGTGGTAATAAAGTTGCTAAAAAGATAAACGCTGTTTAACACAGCTTACATCGTTGCAAATGAAGCCATCCCCTACTCCCTGTCAACATTCTGTTTAGGGTTGGGCAACTTGCCTCTTTTATAAATGATCAATCCATTTAAAAAATTACGCAGCACCTGGTCCTGGGCTTCTACATAACCTGGATGATCTTCGTTTCGGAAAAGATCACCCAATGCGCCTTTCGAGATTTCAAAATCGGCCAGTTTTAATATGTCAATAATATCATCATTCTTTAATGAAAGGGCCACCCGGAGTTTTTTTAATATGTCGTTGTTAGTAAGCATGGTATTTTTTTTGATGTATAAATATAGATCATTTGTTTTGGATGGGTGAAAGAGCCCAGTGATAGCATTCAACTGATTTTTTGACAGTGTATGCTGTGCCGGCCAGATACAGCTACAGTTGATACAGCCGGGATGTTTTTGAAAAGGATTTTGCAATCAGCAAAATGAAAATAAAAAACGGGTATTTAATACCCCATCAATACAGCAACAAAATGCCAGATGCTGCGTTTTCCCGGCAACCTGCATCAGCAGCTTATTAAATATTAACCAGATATATGCACCACAGGATGGTTGAAAACTGTTGCATTAATAACAACTAAAATTAAAAAAGATAAATATGAAAAAAATCATCTGCCTTTGTTCGATTGCAATACTTTTTACAATGGTATCCTGTACAGACGAAACCGCTGAAGTAAAAAAAGAAAAAGAAGTAATTGTAGTACCTGTAGAAAAAAAGCAGGCGCCTGCGCCAGCTCCTAAAGAGGAAAAGCCTACGTCAATTACTGTGGGTAAAGAAGGTGTGGAAGTGGAAAGCAAAAAAGTGAATGTGAAAGTGAATCCATAGATACACAAATCAACATGTTGCTGTTTTAAATTACTGAGCCAGTTTCCAATTACTTGCACGGGTCTGCTGGCCTGTGCATTTTATTTTTTATGTTATGGTCTTCCTGAATAAAAGAAAAATACATATTTGAATTGCAGGGCTGCAAACTATTTTGGCACATGTTAGCGTACATGAAAACAATGTTGTAATTTTTCTTTCCCAAATTTAAAAAAGCATGAATAACATTTCCCGGAGAAAGCTCATCAGAGATATTACCCTGGGCAGCGCAGCATTGCTGCATTCCCCTGCCCTGTTCTCTTTTTCTTCTTGTAAACAAAAAGATAAACTGGGTGTGGCATTGGTCGGTCTTGGTTAT
>JAKQJG010000402.1 GCA_029561305.1 Bacteroidota bacterium
TTCCTCCGTTTTACTGGCAGACCGGGAGAACAAGGTAACTTCTGCGCCGAGTGCATTGGCCAATTTAAGTGCCATGTGGCCAAGACCACCGAGGCCAACTACTGCTACTTTATCTCCTTTTTTTACTTTCCAGTGGCGCAGGGGCGACCAGGTGGTAATGCCTGCACAAAGTACGGGTGCCACCGCAGCAAGATCAAGGTTAGACGGTACCGTTAGTACAAAATGTTCATCCACCACAATCTTTTCGGAGTAGCCGCCATAGGTTTGGAGGTTGAGGTGTTTATCAGGTGAATTGTAGGTGCCGGTAAATCCCTGCTGGCAATATTGCTCCAGGTCTTCTTTGCAGGGGCTGCAGGTGCGGCAGGAGTCAACCATACAGCCAACGGCTACAGTGTCGCCTGCTTTGCATTTGGTAACGCTGCTGCCGGTGGAGATTACCTTGCCAACGATTTCGTGTCCTACTACAACAGGGTAGGCGCTGGCGCCCCAGTCATTTCGGGCCATGTGCAGGTCGCTGTGGCAAACACCACAATACAATATTTCTATCTCCACATCTTTTGCCAGCACTTCCCGGCGTGGAATCACCATTTCTTTTAATGCTGCATCAGCTGCTTCGGTACCGAAGGCTTTTACATTTGTTGTTGTCATGTTGCTTTTGTTTTTATTTTATTGTTCTGCAGTTTAAATTGAATTACGAACAGGGGTAACAATTTAGCACTTTATTTTTTGATAGATAAGGCTTTTTTTAAATTTAATATTGGCCTGCGGTTATTTTGAGTTATGCAAAATAAAAAGAGGCTGCAAACGCAGCCTCTTTTCTATTAGTAAAAATATAAATTAAAACTTCACACCGATCTTGGCAAAGAACATTGCACCGCCCATGCCCATTTGAATCGCTTCGTAGCGGGTGCCGGTTTCTGTAAGCCCCGGATCTGCACGAAACTCAGGATATACATCAAAGATATTAGCGCCACCAACGGTTACGGATACCTTATCACTTGCTTCGTAATTGAAAGAAAGATCTGTCACCGTTCTGCCTTTAAAGGTTTCTTGTTTTGGATCGTAATCAATTAACGTGATA
>JAKQJG010000405.1 GCA_029561305.1 Bacteroidota bacterium
GGTTTTGAATTGTGGAAAAGTGATGGAACCGATGCAGGCACGGTGTTAGTAAAAGATATAAATCCTGGAACAGGCTTAGGTGTTACTTCATCTTATAACATGGTAAATGTTGGCGGCACGCTGTTCTTTGCCGCTACAAATGGCACAACCGGGTTTGAACTTTGGAAAAGCAATGGTACCGATGCCGGCACAGTGCTTGTAAAAGATATTGTAGCAGGTACTACGGGCAGTGCGCCTTCTTTACTCACCAATGTAAACGGAACCTTGTATTTCGTTTCATCCAGCAGCAACTTTGGGCTTTGGAAAAGTAATGGAACTGATGCTGGTACAATAGAAATAAATGCTGCAACGATTGGTAGTGCGATTATTGAAAATCTCTGCGCTGGTGGAAGTACTTTGTATTTTACTTACCGTGGCTATAAACCTGGCGTACCATCTACCGCATCTGGCAACGAACCTTGGAAAACAAATGGCACAGATGCTGGTACTGTTTTACTTAAAGACATTAATACTACTAACATAGGCTCGGGTGCCGGAAATACCTGTACCGTGGGCAGCACTGTTTTCTTTAGTGCAAACGATGGTATTAATGGGATGGAATTATGGAAAACAGATGGTACTCCTGCCGGCACAGTGCTGGTAAAAGACATAGCGGTTGGCAGTATCAATTCCAACCCGGAATGGATGACTAACGTTAACGGCACCGTGTATTTTGTAGCTTTTTCCACCGGCTTTGGAAGAGAACTGTGGAAGAGTGATGGAACGGCTGCCGGCACGGTGATGGTCAAAGATATTGTAGTGGGCACCGGTGAACCAGCCGTTACCAATGTGGCCAACATGAATGGCATATTATATTTCTCCGCCACCAGCACCGGTTTTGGCAGGGAGCTATGGAAAAGCAATGGCACCGATGCAGGTACGGTAATGATAAAAGATATAATGCCCGGCACGACCAACTCGAACCCTGCAAAATTCACCTTTGTCAACGGCACCGTATTTTTTACTGCACAAAACGGTACCACCGGCAATTTCAATGATGAAGAATTATGGAAAACGGATGGAACGGATGCCGGTACTGTATTGGTAAAAGATATCAGGCCGGGAACGGTGCCTTCCGTTCCGGCAGAACTAATCAACTTCAACGGCACCCTCTTTTTTTCTGCCAATGACGGGGTGAACGGCCAGGAACTATGGAAGAGTGATGGTACGGAAGCAGGCACTACCATCTTTATAGAGCCGGTAACAGGAGCAGGTGGCTCATTTCCTATTGGTATGACGGTAGTTGGAAACACCATGTACCTAACCTTAACAGATGCTTCTCTCGACGCAGAATTATGGAAAAGTGATGGCACAGTAGCCGGTACTGTTATGATAAAGAATATCAATGCCACACAGAGTTCTTCACCGAGAAGCTTTACCGCTGTGGGCAGCACAGTTTTTTTTACTGCCTATGATGGACCCAACGGAATTGAGATCTGGAAAACGGATGGCACTACTGCCGGAACGGTACTGGTAAAAGACACTTATCCGGGATCGGCCATCAGTACCCGGCAGGATATGCTGACTGCTGTAAATGGCATACTGTTTTTCCGGGCAACGGATCCTGTTAATGGATTGGAACTCTGGAAAAGTGATGGTACCGCTGCAGGCACTATAGGATTTGATATGCAACCCGGGCCTAATGGTTCCTTTCCCGCTGCATTTGCTCCATTAAACAACACACTTATTTTTTCCGGTACCGATCCCTTGTATGGCACAGAACTGTGGAGCGTGGGTACCACACCGTTAGTAACTAATTTCAACTGGACCGGAAACGTAAACACAGCCTGGGAAAATGCAGGCAACTGGGGAGGTAATACGGTACCCACTTCCACTTCAGCGGTTACGATACCAGCGGGCAGGCCACGCTATCCTGTGGTAGCTTTATCAACCACCGTTAAAAGCATCACTTGTGCACCGGGTACTTCCGTTACCATAAATTCGGGTGTAGTGCTGAACGTACTGAGGTAATACAAACTAAGTAGCCCTTTATACACAGTTATTTTATATTTTGAGGATTAAAAAGAAGTCATTTTTCGAAAACTGCTGTTATGATAAAAAAAATACTCTTTACTTTTTCTGTACTCGGATCCGTTTTCCTAAACAATGTTTTTGCCCAGGCAGAATTCATCTTTACTAATTTCAGCACCAGCAATACACCAGTTTTCAACGGCAATAATTTTAAAAGTGTTGCTGTAAGCAGAACAGGTAAAATATGGGCCGGCACCCAGTACCAGGGTTTAATGAAATATGACCCGGCCACTGCTTCCTGGTCTGCGTCAACTGATCTTACCAATGTATTTATAGCAGATATAAAACCAGACAGGCTGGAAGGTGTATGGATAGCCCAGGCAGGAACTTCCGGACTTGTTGGCGGAGGTTCAAATATTGCAGGAGGCACAAATAATTATCCCAGTACCACCTTTAGCAATATGAGCTTTTACAGTATCACGGGAGGGGGCGGGCTTACTTCAAGAAATGCACGCAGCATCTGGCTCGATAAATACCATAATGGCCCCGATGGAAAACAACGGGTATGGATAGCCCAGGGAACTTATATCACCTCAAGTACCACAACAGCTGGTGGCATATCCGTTGGTTTAAACCTATCTCAAAATTATTTTACCAAAGTATTCCAGGGCCTGCAGGTAACACCGTGGGTTACGGCTCCAAACGCAGGCACACCCAACTGTCTTTCTATTGCTGGTAACCGGGACGAAGTATGGGTATTTGCAGCTACCAATTTTGGTCGTAGCCAGATACTACGTTATCGTTCAGAAGGCAATCCAGGTACTTTTTTAGGTGTGTATGACAATACCAACACTCCGCAACTGAGCGCAGGCTTCCGGGCAAACGCCATGTATTTTGATGATCTTGGACGGGGATGGGTAGGATTAAGCAGCGGCGGAATCCTTATCCGTGTAAATGAAGAATGGAAGACTATGAATGACCCTGCTGTTTTTCCTGGCGGGGTGATCGTTAATCCCAATGCCATCACCAGTGACCAGTTGGGAAATGTATATATCGGCACCAGCAGTGGTCTTGTGATTTACAGAACCGGACCGCTGGATTCTGCCAGTTCTTATAAGCGTGTAACCGTTACCGATGGCTTGCCCAGCAATAATATAAATGGAGTGGCTTCTGATACTGTTGGCAAAAGAATGATCCTCGCTACCGATGCCGGGGTGAGCTTTATGCAATACAACAAAAAAGTGGATGCGACACTGGAATGGGATCATAGTTTTCCCAAACCAGATATAAAACCCAAAGGAGTTGTGGCAGATGGTGCCTCCCGGCTTTTTATAAAAGTAAAAAGAGGTGCCGGCGTTCTGGCCAACATCAAAAAAATGACCGTTTCTATAAAAAACATTGCCACAACAGCCACATCTTTATTGGGCAAATTAAAAGTTGCCAATGTTTTAGATACATACAGCAACGAAGCCAACACTGGAACTTCTGCAGAAGTAAGCCGTACAGATTCAACACCAGCCGGCGAATTCGTTTTCTGGTATGTGGCACCAGATGATTTCTCCGCCGACCCAGCCAGTGCAGAAGCCAATATATCTGAGAGGGAAGATTCGGTAAAAGTGAAAGTGACCTATATGGACGACACAGAAGATTCTTCGTACCTGGCGGTAAAAGTGCAAAGACCACCAGTACTATTCAGCAGCATGCTGGGCAGTATTGGTTCAATAGCAAAAAAGGCGTTTTTATCTAACGGGAAGCCTTTATTCAGTTCTGATAAGATTGGCAAAATGCTGTTGTTACAGATGAACCAGCAAAGCAGTCTGTTTGAAAATGTGAGCAGGCTGATTGATGGTGACCTACTGCAAAATGAAGACAAAAAGAACTCCATCCAGGGTTTGCTGGAGGGAGCAAGAAATCTGGGTTTTGCAGCCACAAAAGCAGATGTGGTTGCCCATGGTGCATCCGGTGTTGCAGTAAGGGCAGCTATGGCAGTTAAATCACTGAAGTTTTTGGCAGATGGAAATTATATTCATAATAATTATGGAAAAGGTTTTATCAATAAATTGGTTAGCATC
>JAKQJG010000225.1 GCA_029561305.1 Bacteroidota bacterium
TGATAAAAACAGATACATCTCTTCTCCCTCTTGTTTACCGCAATGGAATCGCCGCAGGACAGTCCGCTTTCACAGCTGTTTATCAATGGCAACGTGCCAGCTCACCGGGTGGTCCATGGACAGAGATTCCGGAATCTAACAGTAAGGATTATACGCCTTCAGCAGGGGGAATAAATCAGTATTACCGAAGACTGGCTTTAGCGCCTGCTGCCTGCGGCGGCTGGTTACTACATATCAGTGATACTGCCGAAGTGCTGGTAAATAATTTTACCGCACCCGCTGTTGATGCAGGTGGCAATTATACAACCTGTCCAGGTTCTGCTGTAACGTTGGGTGGTACTCCTTCGGCTACTGGCGGTAACCCACCTTATAATTATCAATGGGACCAGGGGGCAGGCAACAATTCCAACCCTGTTGTATCACCTAACAGCAATACAATTTATACAGTAACGGTTACGGATGCCCAGGGTTGCAGGCAGGTAAAGCAGGCCGTTGTGTATGTATTTAAAGCCGATGCAGGTGCTGATATATCTGTATGCGAAGGATCCGCAGCAGCTATCGGAGGATTGCCGGTAACAGGCGCTCCGGGCTTCTCATATTCATGGCAGCCTGCGTCAGGATTAACCAGTGCTACTGCAGCGCAGCCGTTTGTAAATATCAATACCCTAACCAATTATATAGTTACACTAACCATTGTTAAAAATGGCGGCGGCACCTGCACTTCAACAGATACAGTAAAGGTAACCCCAGTTGCAGCCCCTCTAACACCCGGTTTTGCAGGTACCGATAAAGTGATCTGCATTGGTGATACAGCTTACCTGGGTACGCCACCTGAACCGGGCTTTTTGTACTACTGGAGCCCCTCTTTTTATATCACTTCCAACACTACTTCCACAACCAAATTCTTTGGAGGAAATTTAGTGATGCCCGATCCCAACCCCATTACTATGCAGCTCTCCGCACAAAAAAATGGATGCGTGTTTTCCGATGCCGTGCAGGTGTCTACTATTGAGTCTAAAGCAGGAGTTGACAAATGCGGAACATCCACACTGGGTTCAATAGACAGAAATCCCAACATCAATGAAACATATCTGTGGACATTGTTATCCGGGCCGGGAAACTTCACCGGCCCCACCAACCAGGCCATGACAACTGTGAGTGCTTCTGCAGAAAGTAATTCTGTATACGGACTTACGGTATCGTATAACGGACATAGTTGTTACGATGAAGTAACAGTAAAGCCAATATGTACACCAACAGCCTGCAAAGGAATTTTTGTGGATGCTAAATACCATTGCCCCAGTTATGGGGTGAACGGAGGGGATGTTACCATGACTGTTTTACATGATATACCTGGCGGTGTAACCTATCAATGGTCGCCACAGGAAGGACTCTCTGGCTACAATTCACAAACTGTTCGCTTAACAGATAATATATCACGTACATACACTGTTTTTATCACAAGTGTTACAGACCCATCGGTTGTACAGTTCGGGGGTATCGAAGTAAATAATCCGGCGGCTTCCGTGCCTGTATTTATAGCGCCCGATACTGTAGCCATCTGCAGAAATGTACCAACCACTATTGGTATGTTGCCCATTACCGGAAATTATTATGATTGGACCGGCAACGGCCTGTCTGATCATCATGTCAGTAACCCCGTTGTTACCTCCAGCATGGGTGGACAATACCGGGTAAGGGTATACGATATTACCGGCTGCGAAATAATGGACACTGTAAATGTAGCGGTGGATCATTCCACAGCATATGCCGGCCCTGACTGGATTATTTGCACGAATGGGATCGCAAGGCTGGGTTCTGCAGCTTTACCCAATACTTCTTATGTATGGGAGCCTCAGTTGGCGCCCTGGCAAAATGGTACCAACCAGTTTTCGGCACAGCCGGAAGTGTTAGTTGCCACTAACCTAACCTTTGCCGTTACTGCCACTACCACCACAGGTTGTATTACCACCGATACGGTAAAAATAACCGTAAACAATACACCTGCGATCAACTTAAGTAGTAGTACCGCTTTTGTATGTAAAGGCAACAAAGCCTATATTGGCACCTCCCCTTTGCCCGGGGTTACCTATAGCTGGAGCCCGGCAGACAGTCTTACCAATCCATTCAACGCTTCCACTTTCGCAGGCCCTTCAGAAACTACCACCTATACACTAACGGCTACATTTCCCGGCAATTGCCCGGGGCCGGCTATAGGACAGGTACTGGTGACTGTTAGTGATGCCTCTTTCAGCTTACCCGATCTGCATTATTGTCCCGGTAACGGAGCTATCAGCCTGGGTGCCAATGTGCCCCAGGATATGCGTAGTTACTACTGGACTCCTTCAGGCATATTGAATGACAATAACACCGCCAATCCTACAACATTTAACCCGCCACCGGGCGACACCACCGTTTTCAACATTTTCGTAGTGAATAACAGCGGATGTTATGCCAACAATCAACTTACCATAATCCCTGAAGTGGTTTCACCGGAAGCAGGCTCAAACAGAAGCGTATGCCTTAATAACAGCACCGTTATCGGAAGCAATCTGAACAACACT
The DNA here is from genome assembly GCA_029561305.1 of Bacteroidota bacterium. GTDB lineage: Bacteria > Bacteroidota > Bacteroidia > Chitinophagales > Chitinophagaceae > Ferruginibacter. The sequence continues at coordinate 2,565 of JAKQJG010000225.1, forward strand.
GGTCCTGGTATCTCTTATAGCTGGAGCCCGTCAATTAATCTGAGTAATGCATCGTCTCCTGCACCGGTATTTACAGGTACTAATCCAGGTAATATGATACTAAGGCTTACGAAAAATATGAATGGATGTACCACTACAGATTCCATTACAATAACCGTTAAAGACAGTTTACTAACCGGTTTAAATGCCCCCGTTGTATGTGAAAACAGTTGTGTGCAAACAGGTATATCACCTGCACCGGGTATCAGTTATCAATGGACGCCCGCCACAGGTCTTTCGAATGCCAATATTGCCAACCCGGTTGTATGCGCCGGAACCAACACGGCCGTATATACATTGAAAGCCGACGACAATACAGGTTGTGTAAACACAACCAGTGTGGTTATAGCAGTAAATCCTGTACCTGCCCCCGTGGCAGGTATCCCCGACGTGTTTGCATGCCTCGGTGATTCGGGTATTTATTTCAATCCCTCCATAACAGCCAATGCCCCTTACAAATACAAATGGAGACCTGATGATGGATCGTTAAGCAATACAGCTATTTTAAATCCACGCATTACCGTGACCAGTCCCGGTATGAAACGATATTTTTTAAATATCACAGACAGCATTACCGGATGTAGTAATACTGTTAGTGCCAGCCTTTTTGCAAATACATGTAATCGTTTTGCCGGCATAGGAGATTATCTCTGGTTCGACCTGGACGGAAATGGAAGACAAGGAACGCAGGAACCAGGGGTAAGCGGTATGCAGATCAGGCTGTATAACAGCAGCGGCATTAATATTGCCAGCACCAGTACGGATGCTAATGGGATGTATTCATTCAATAATATACCTCCGGGAAACGGTTATTATGTAAGGTTCAGTAAACCGGCAGGCTATGTTTTTACACCGCAAAATATGGGTGGGGCAAATTTGAGTGACAACAGTAAAGCGGATACAAGCGGGCAATCTGTCAGCTTTAACCTTACCGCCGGCAATATAATTACCACTATCGATGCAGGCATACAACCTGCGGGCACTACGCCTGTTTTGCTGGTGAGTTTTACAGCTGCCATGCAGGCAAACAATACTGTGACACTGAATTGGCAAACCAGTGCTGAATACAATAATGCTTATTTTGAAGTGCAAAGGAGTGATGATGGCATTCGTTTTTTACCGATCAGCAGGATAGACGGATTTGGTACAAGTTCTTTACCTCACAGCTACTCATTAATCGACAAAGATCCTCTACCCGGCATTGTTTATTACAGATTGAAACAGGTAGACAAAGACGGCCATTTTATCTATTCCATAATTGCAGTAGTTAAAAATAAAACATTGCCTTCCATAACAGTTGTATATAATGCAGGAACCAATTCCCTTCACATACAATTTGCCGAAAAACAAAACAAAGCGGTGATCAGGCTGCTGGGATATAACGGCCAGTTAATAAAGCTAAGCAGTATCAGTAATGCAAACAGTTGCTTACTTCAACTTCCTGCCGTTGCTGATGGCGTATATATATTGCAGGTGATGAACGAAAAGCTGAATTATACAGAGAAGCTACTTATACGGCGATAAACTTATTGTAAAAGAAGAATACATTTTTGCAGACTGTCTTTCCATTGGGGAATAACCACGTTGAAAGTTTCCCGGATCCTGGTGGTATCCAATACTGAATAAGCGGGGCGCTTGGCAGGTGTTGGATATTGAGCCGAAGGGATGGGGTTAACAACACATTTACTTGCTGATAATTCTTTTATCGCAACGGCAAATTCGTACCAAGTGATTATACCGTGATTGGAGAAATTATAAATACCAGGCGTTACATTTATCCCCGCAATAATATCCATGATCGCATTGGCCAGGTCTGCTGCATAGGTTGGGCAACCTTGCTGATCATCCACCACATTGATGCGCTCTCTTTCCTTCATTAACCGCAACATCGTTTTTACAAAGTTGTTGCCAAAGGATGAATATACCCAGGAGGTACGGATGATGATGGAGTCAGGATTATGTTGCAGCGCCATCTCCTCACCTTTTAATTTGGAAGCGCCATAAACGCTCACCGGATGAACGGGGTGATCTTCTTTGTAGGGTACCGTGGCAGTGCCATCAAAAACATAATCTGTAGAAATATGTATAAAAAGTGCATTGGCTTTTTTACAAGCTGCAGCCAATGTTCCAACAGCCTCTGCATTTATTGCAAAGGCCTTTTCTTTTTCTGTTTCCGCTTTATCAACTGCAGTATACGCCGCACAGTTCACACATACATCAATGCTGTGTGTGTCAAAATAAATAGTTACTGCTGCTGCGTCATCGATAGGCAGATCTTCTTTTGTTACAAATAAGAACTTGTATTCAGAATAGTTTGCAGCTACTACCTGCATTTCTTTTCCAAGCTGGCCATTGGCACCGGTAACTAAAATTGTTTTTGCAGCCACAGATTACACAGGTTTACACAGATGAATAAAAAAAAATTTGCCACGAATCTCACGAATAAACACGGATGAATTAAGCAGCAGTATACTCAAAGTTATTGAGGCAATCATCAATGCCGGGAAGTACGATGTCTTTTTCCGAAATGATCGCCAGACCGGCCGGTATCTGCCAGTCAATATGCAATGCCGGATCGTTGTAGATAATACCACCCTCGCTTTGCTTGTTATAAAATTCATCACACTTATACATTACTTCTGCTGTTTCACTTATTACTGAATAGCCGTGAGCAAAACCTTTTGGCACCAGCAATTGCTTTTTATTGTTGGCAGAGAGTTCAATAGTAAATGACTGGCCATAGGTGGGGGAACCTTTCCGGATGTCAACAGCCACATCCAGGATAGCTCCACTCAGAACCCTTACCAGTTTTGTTTGTGCATAAGGTGCCAGTTGATAATGCAATCCACGCAATACGCCGTAGGTTGAACGGGCCTGGTTGTCCTGCACAAATTGTATGTCCACCCCTTCTGCTGAAAAAGTGCTGGCATTGTAACTCTCAAAAAAATAACCGCGGCTGTCTTCAAATATCCTTGGCTCAAAAATCAATAAACCGGGAATGTGCGTTTTGGTAAAAGGCATTTTTAATGGATAATTTAATAATTGATAATTGATAATTGATAATTTTTCAAACGGCGGGTTTGCTTATTAATAGCGGCCATTATCAATTATCCAATTATCAATTGTCCATTTGTACTATACAATTGCTTGAAGAATTCTATTGTTTCCGTTAGTCCTGCTTCAAACTTTTTTGAGGGTTCATATTCAAGCAAATTTTTCGCCAGTGAAATATCGGCCAGGGAATTTCTTATATCGCCGGCTCTTTCTTCCCTGTGCACAGCAACAGCATCGCTTTGCAAATACTCTTTGCAGGCTTCATATAAATAATTTACCGAAAAGTTTTCGCCCACTGCCACATTATACACTTTGTTTGTAGCCGCAGCATTATCAGTGAGCATGCCCTTTACATTTACCTGCACGGCATTGTCAACAAAAGTAAAATCCCTTGTTTGCCCTCCGTCGCCGTTGATGTAAACAGGTGTGCCTTTCATGATACCTTTTACAAACAAAGGGATCACCGCAGCATATGCCCCATCCGGATCCTGTCTTGGCCCAAAAATATTAAAATAGCGAAAGCCCATTATTTTCAAACCATATACATCTGCAAATATTTGTGCATACAGTTCATTTGTTTTTTTAGTGGCTGCATAAGGCGATAAACAATTGCCGATCCTTTCTTCTTTTTTTGGCAAGGTTGGCTCATCTCCATACACGGAGGAAGAAGAAGCATACACAAACTGTTTCACCTTATTATCAACTGCTGCTTTCAGCATATTTACAAAGCCATTCACATTTACATCGTTAAAATAAACCGGTTCTTTGATCGATCTTGGCACCGATCCCAAAGCAGCCTGGTGGCTTACATAGTCTATCCCATTACAGGCTTGCTGGCAGGTTTCCAGGTTGCGTATATCCCCTTCCATGAATTCGAAAGCGGGGTAATTTTTTAAAACATCAAGATTAGATTGTTTGCCATTCGCCATGTTATCCAGCACACGAACTTTTTTTGCACCATGTTTTAATAAATAATCAGCAATATGACTGCCGATAAAACCTGCGCCTCCTGTTACTAAAAAAGAATATTGGCTGATGTCTTTTGTGTGAAAGAGTATACTCATTGCATTTTACCTGCCTGTTGCAGGATATTTTTAGTTTTGGTTATAAAAATCCCCAATTGCTGAAAACGAAAAATGCAATACCGTGTGGTTTTGCATTCATCGCTCTTATATTGTTAAAACTTACAGGCTCCAGTAAAACCTGTTTTTGATCTTATTCCTGTAAATGCCTTTCAGATCAGCGATCATTGCTTTTGGTTTTGTGATGCCGGCAAAATACGCATCATCAAATTCTTTGTAAGCACTATGCGGTACCGTTACGATCACGGCATCGTAGTCATTGGCGATCTCACTCATCAGTTCAAAACCGTATTCATGTTTCACCTCATCGCTTTCTGCATGCGGGTCGGTAACATGCACATTGAGTGAAAATGATTTTAATTCCTTTATAACATCAGCTACCTTACTGTTGCGGATATCACTTACATTTTCCTTGAACGTAGCGCCCATCACCAGTACTTTAGCGTCTTTTACATTGCCATTGTTCTGGATGATATGCTGCAAAACCTTTTTTGCCACATAACCAGCCATGCCATCATTGATAACACGGCCTGCAAGGATCACCTGGCTGTCGTAGCCAAGTTCTTTTGATTTATGGGTGAGGTAATATGGATCCACACCAATACAGTGACCACCTACCAGTCCCGGCTGAAATTTTAAGAAATTCCATTTAGTACCAGCAGCTTCCAGTACTTCAAATGTGTTGATATTCATTTTGTCAAAGATGATAGACAACTCATTCATCAATGCGATATTCAAATCTCTTTGTGTGTTCTCAATAATTTTTGCAGCTTCTGCCACTTTGATACTGGATGCCCTGTGCACACCTGCCGTTACAACCAGTTCATACACTTTTGCAATTACATCCAGTGATTCTTCATCACATCCACTCACCACTTTTACAATCTTTGCTAATGTATGTTCTTTATCTCCCGGGTTGATCCTTTCGGGAGAATAACCGAGTTTAAAATCAGTTATATTTTTCAGGCCGGATAACTTTTCAATGATTGGCTGACAATCTTCTTCTGTACAACCAGGATATACCGTGCTTTCAAATACCACGTAATCTCCTTTCTTTATCACTTTACCGATTGTTTCACTGGCCCTTTGTACAGGAACAAGGTCGGGCACATTGTGCTCATCTACTGGTGTTGGTACAGCCACAATAAAAAAATTGGCCTGTTTCAGCACTTCGAGGTCGTTGGTGAATTCTATATCACACCCGTCAAATGCAGATGACTCCAGCTCCTGGCTGGGATCAATGTTATTACGCATCATTTCAACACGCTTTGCATTGATATCAAAACCAATCACTTTAATTTTCCTTGCAAATTCAAGCGCTATGGGTAAGCCTACATAACCGAGACCGATTACAGCTAATTTTTTGTTCTTGTCTAATAAATCCTGGTACATTAAAATTATGAGTTATAAGTTATGAGTTATGAGTTACGGGTTGATACCCTTTTAACATCATTAATCAATTATACAATTTTCAATTATCCACTATTTTATTTCCTGCTTTGAAATTCCTTTGGCAATTTATACAATTCATCCTGCGGCAAAGATTTAAAATAGTCATAGGTTATTTTTAGTCCTTCTGCCCTGCTCACTTTTGGCGACCAGCCCAATTTTTCTTTTGCCTTTGTTATATCCGGCTGTCTTTGTTTTGGATCATCTACCGGCAATGGCTTGTGAACGATCTTTTGGTTGGTGCCTGTTAATTTGATTATTTCTTCTGCGAAATCAAGCAACGAAATTTCATCGGGATTGCCCACATTTACAGGATACGCATAATCACTCATCAGCAAGCGGTAAATTCCTTCTACCAGGTCATCTACATAACAAAAACTCCTTGTTTGGCTGCCATCTCCAAATACAGTAAGATCTTCTCCCCTTAACGCCTGCCCGATGAAAGCCGGAAGTGCTCTTCCATCATTCAACCGCATCCTTGGACCATAAGTATTGAATATCCTGATGATCCTTGTTTCAACACCATGGAAAGTATGGTAGGCCATGGTCATCGCCTCCTGGAAACGTTTGGCTTCGTCATATACTCCCCTGGGGCCAACGGGGTTTACATTACCCCAATACTCCTCGTTTTGAGGATGCACCAGCGGGTCGCCGTATACTTCACTCGTGCTGGCTACCAATATCCTTGCTTTTTTGGCTAATGCCAAACCCAAACAGTTGTGCGTTCCTAACGAGCCTACTTTTAAAGTCTGGATAGGAATCTTTAAATAATCAATTGGACTGGCTGGCGACGCAAAGTGAAGAATATAATCCAGTTCGCCGGGTATATGAATAAACTTTGAAACATCATGATGATAGAATTCAAATTCTTTCAGCTTAAAAAGATGCTCAATATTTCTAAGATCTCCTGTTATAAGATTGTCCATGCCGATAACATGAAAACCTTCTTTGATAAACCTGTCGCACAGGTGAGACCCCAAAAAGCCTGCCGCACCCGTAACTAGTATTCGTTTTGCTGCCATATTTTTTCTATTAGGGGATGGAGGGTTAATTGACTCTTCTTCTGCCGATGCTCACGTAATGAAATCCAAGATCTTCCATTTGCTTCAGGTCGAATAAATTCCTTCCATCAAAAATGGCTTTATTTTTAAGCAAGGCAGAAATTTTACTAAAGTCAGGTGTACGGAACTCACTCCATTCAGTGGCAATGATCAGCGCATCTGCGCCAGCCAAAGCCTCATTCTGAGTTTCTGTAAACCTTATCTTATCCCCCATTATCTGCTTTACGTTATTCATAGCTTCGGGATCATAGGTGGCAATACTGGCCCCTTCGGCAAGTAAGGCATTGATCATGTACAAGGCCGGCGCTTCTCTTATATCATCTGTGTTGGGCTTAAAAGCAAGACCCCATAAAGCGAATTTTTTACCTTTGAGATTGCCATCGAAATATCTTTTAATGGATGGCATCAAATGAAGCTTTTGTTTTTCATTCACTTCCATCACTGCATCCAGTATCTCAAAATTATAATTTACTTCCTGCGCAGATTTTCCCAGCGCCTGCACATCTTTAGGGAAGCAGCTTCCACCGTACCCGATACCCGGGAAAAGGAAACGTCTGCCAATACGTTCATCAGCACCCATACCCCGGCGAACCATATCTACATCAGCGCCCAATAATTCACACAAGCGGGCAATCTCGTTCATGAAAGTGATCTTTGTAGCAAGGAAAGAGTTGGCTGCATATTTTGTCAATTCTGCACTTTTCTCATCCATAAAAATAAGCGGGTTGCCCTGGCGTACAAATGGTGCATATAAATCATTCATTACTTTCTTAGCCCTTTCAGAAACAGTTCCAATCACCACCCTGTCTGGCTTCATAAAATCATCCACGGCCACACCTTCTCTTAAAAATTCGGGATTACTGACTACATCAAATTCAACTTTTGCATTTTTAGCAACCGCTGCTTTTACTTTTTCTGCCGTACCAACGGGCACCGTACTCTTATCTACAATTACTTTATAATCGGTTATTATTTTTCCAAGATGATCTGCCACACCTAAAATATACCTCAGGTCTGCACTGCCATCTTCACCGGGAGGTGTGGGCAAAGCCAGCATGATCACTTCTGCTCCTTCAATGGCTTCTTCGAGGTTTGTGGTGAAGGTTAAACGGCCTTCCTTGGTATTACGTATAAATATTTTTTCAAGGCCGGGCTCATAAATAGTGATCTGGCCAGAAGACAATTTCTCCACTTTCTTCTGGTCAATATCAACGCAAATAACCTGGTTGCCGGTTTCTGCAAAACAGGTTCCTGATACAAGGCCTACATATCCTGTGCCTACTACTGCGATCTTCATACTTTAATGCTTAACGGGTTTATTATTTGTTTACAAATTCCAGCACTTTAGCTGCAATGAATGCCTGTTGTTCTTCCTCCATTTCGGTATGCATCGGCAAAGAGATCACTCTTTCTGTGAGCCAGTCTGTTAGCGGCAACGTGTAGCCGCTTCCACCAAATGCATCAAACATTTTTTGTTTGTGACATGGAACAGGATAGTAAATCATAGAGGGAACGCCATTTTCAGCAAGAAAACTGTGCAGTCCGTCACGGTCTACCCCATCCAGTATAAGTGTGTACTGGTGAAAAACATGCTTATTGTTTGCTGCCCGGTAAGGGGTGGTAATTTTTGCATGGTTCGCAAAAGCTGTATCATAATAGTCTGCCGCCTTACGCCTGGCCCCGATATACCCGTCTAAATGTTTCAGCTTTATGTCCAGTATCGCCGCCTGTACTGCATCCAGTCTTGAATTGCAACCCACCACGTCGTGATAATACCTTTTACTTTGCCCATGATGAGCAATCATTTTTAGCTTAGCAGCTAACGTTTCATCATCCGTAAATATTGCACCACCATCGCCATAAGCACCCAAATTTTTAGAGGGATAAAAGGAGGTGGTACCGATATGCCCGATAGAACCCGTCTTTTTAACTGACCCATCGCTGAAAGTATAATCACAACCAATAGCCTGGGCATTATCCTCAATCACATACAAATGATGCCGGGCAGCAATTGCCATAATGGTTTCCATATCGGCACTTTGTCCATACAAATGCACCGGAACGATGGCTTTTGTTTTTGGTGTAATGGCTTTTTCAATAGCTGCAGGATCAATGCAAAACGTGTGTTTATCCACTTCTACAAACACAGGTTTCAACCTTAATACAGCTGCAGCTTCCACGGTAGCGATATAAGTAAAAGAAGGCGTGATCACTTCATCACCGGGCTGAAGGTCAAGTGCCATCATTGCAATTTGTAATGCATCTGTGCCATTGGCACAAGGAATCACATGTTTGCTGCCATTGTATTTTGCAAGATTGTCAACAAAATCACCCAAAACTTTTCCGCCGATAAAAACAGAACTTTCGAGCACGCCTAATACAGCCTCATCCACTTCTTTTTTTATCTTTTGATACTGTGTTTTTGTATCAACCATTTGCAATCCTTTCATCTGTATTTATTTAGTGCTTTTTTAATGGTGAGAAGGAACCTGGAATAAAATTTTTACCGCCATACCTGTTGCATGGTTCAAAATTTTTATACTTCATTGGACATCGCTTTTTTAGCGGTGGCAAAGATAGGGAATACAGAGATTGGTGCAAGGCGGAAGTTAGGTGGTGAAAAAGGTGGAAAGCTCCATGTGGAATGGTTATATTGTTTAATTGCTATATTGATGCTGATGACAAAAAAAATGTAAATACCGGGTAATATAGAACCGGGTTTCCGGCATCCGGTTGGTGAAGGCAGCCCTTTCAAATTCATTTCACACTATTATCAGCCACTTCATAGATTTGTAAAAAAGAACGCTTGGGAAAACTACTCTACCTGCTTTTTATCAATTCCTATCACCTGGGTATCAGGATTGCGGCTTTATGGAATCCAAAAGCAAAATTATGGGTGTTTGGGAGAAAGGTTTTTCCCGCTGTAACCAGCGACGGAAGGAAAACCGTATGGATGCATTGTGCCAGCCTGGGTGAATTTGAACAGGGAAGGCCGGTGCTGGAAGCCATCAAAACTGCCTATCCACAGGTTAAAATTGTACTTACCTTTTTTTCGCCTTCGGGGTATGAGGTGGTCACCCGGTCAAACGGTCCCCTTCTGACCGGGTTAGCCGACCATATCTTTTACCTTCCCAAGGATAGTAGTGCCAATGCAAAAAAAATGATCGGGGCAATTTCTCCTGACCTGGTATTGTGGGTTAAATATGAATTTTGGTACCACTATCTCACCGAATTTAAAAGGCAACATATCCCTGTAATTATGGTGTCCGGCATTTTCAGGAGCAGCCAGCCCTTCTTTAAATGGTACGGTAGTCTTTGGCGTCAAATGCTGCACAGCTTCCATTATTTTTTTGTGCAGAACGAAACATCCATAGAATTGCTGGCAACACTTGGCATAAAGGAAAATGTAGTTATTGGTGGTGATACCAGGTTTGACAGGGTAATAGAGATCGCAGAAAGATTTGAGTCTCTTCCATTGATAGAACAATTCTGCGGCAACAGCAAAGTGATCGTCGCCGGCAGCACCTGGGAAGAGGATGAAGAAGAATGGATCCATTATGTAAAAGCCAACCCGGATATTAAGTTCATCATTGCCCCGCATGAAATACATGAAGGCAATATTAAAGATGTGCAGAAAGAATTTGCAGGCTCCATTCTTTATTCAGAACTGGCAGCCCAAAGCATACAATCTGCAACTGAAAACTCCCAACGGGTAACAAGCAACCTGCCTACCGGGCAGGCAGGCGAGAAACTAAAGGAAAGCAACGTTTTAATAATTGACAATATCGGCAAGCTTTCCCGTCTCTACCGTTATGCGCATATCACGTATGTAGGGGGTGGCTTTGAAGACAGCGGCATTCACAATGTACTGGAACCGGCAGTGCATGGCAAACCTGTTATTTATGGACCAGAATATGAAAAGTTTGCAGAGGCAGTTGATTTGGTTGAGATTGGGGCAGGTATCTGTATCAACAATGCGCTGGAACTGGAAAAAGTATTGACCGCATTGTGGAACGATCAGGCATTGCTGCAACAAAAAGGCAACGCCGCTAAAGACTACGTTTATGCAAAAGCAGGTGCGGCCAAAAAAGTCATGGATTATATCTATGCAAACCGCCTTTTAACCAACTGATCAAATTGCCGCACGGTTTCATCGCTGTCTTTCCACCCCAGCTTAGTTTTTAACTCTCTCCTTATCCAGTATTCAGCTTCGGGGAAAATAGAAAACCCGTTGATGGTTTTGATGCTGCGTTCATACATGGCTTCATCGCCACGAAACAATTCATTGATGTATAGAAAACGGTCGTTGACACCTATTGCCTTTTTCAGGTCTTTTACCGGGCCATCAGCCAGTTTTTCACTCAACTCCGGTGAAGCCGTTTTCAATTTATCGTTCAATGATGTGGATACTTCCGCCACATGGTCATTGATCTCCTTTTTAAGGGGTTCGGGCATTGGTGGCAGTGTGGGAATATCATCTCCGCTGTCTTCAAAAAGCAGTTGAGGTTTGCTGGCCCCGCCAATCTGCTGGCGCAATTGGGCATTGCGTTTTATCTCTTCCAGTTCCGCTTCTATCTCTGCTTCATCCACCTGTAATACCTGTATTATTTTTTCTTCTTCTATGGGTGGCTCGGGAGCTTTCTCAACCGGGGGAACTTCCGTTGGCATTTCCACAGGGGATATGTTGGCATTAACCGGCATTGAAACTGCAATCACTTCTTTGCCATTGGCAGGCGCTGAAGCCTGCAAGTGCGATAATTCATGCTGCAGCATTTGAACGGTAAGCAAAAGTTTTGCCGGAGGATCTCCTTTTGTAAATTGTTCCTGCAGTTTCTGCAAAAGTGTTTCCACTCTCTCCATAATCCGGTTTAATTTTCAGTGTAAATAGTACGGTTTAAAATTGTTTTGGTTAATGAACCAAAACAATAATCTTTGCAACCGTTCAGATAAAGTTACAAACAGTATTTTAAATAGCTATACAAATGTTTATTGAACCGAATTTAAAAGGCGAAAGAAGGGGATGGATAGAAGTTATATGCGGCAGTATGTTCAGCGGCAAAACGGAGGAGCTGATACGCAGGCTAAAGAGAGTGAAGATCGCCAACCTGAAGGTGGAGATCTTTAAACCGGCTATTGATACCCGTTATGATGAGGTGAAAATTGTAAGCCACGACACCAATTATATTCATAGCACACCGGTTGACAGTTCACAAAATATTTTACTCCTGGCCCAGGACGTGGATGTGGTAGGGATAGATGAAGCACAGTTTTTTGATACAGAAATTGCGAACGTGTGTGAGTCGCTCGCTTTACGTGGCATGCGGGTAATCGTTGCAGGCCTGGATATGGATTATATGGGCAACCCATTTGGACAGATGCCCAACCTGCTGGCCAAAGCGGATTATATTACCAAACTGCATGCGATTTGCGTGCAATGCGGCAATATTGCCAATATCAGCTATCGCAAATCGAAAACAGAAGGACAAATACTGTTGGGGGAAAAAGATGTGTACGAGCCGAGGTGCAGGCATTGTGCGCAGGCGGGAGATTAAGGAAAGAGCAATAAAAATTACAGTAAGTAAGAAAGACACATCAAACCTTGAGGATGGCTGCTGAGTATGTTGCATATAAAAAATTTACCGATCTCGATTCCGCTGAGGAGGTACTCCGGCTGCTGAAGGAAAATAATATTGAATGTCATTTGCTGGACGAAACATTTGCCAGTGTGAAAATTGTAGGATATAACCCAATTGATTTTGGTATTACACTAAATATAAAACCAAATGATTTCGGCCAAGCGAACACTATTTTAAAACAATACTATCTTGATGAAATTGAAAAGGCAGATACCACCTACTACTTATTTGATTTTGCAGATAATGAACTAATGGAGATAGTGGAAAAACCTTATGAATGGGGTGATTTTGATGTACACTTAGCAAGAAAAATATTAAAGGGCAGGGGCGTTGTGATAAACGAAGCATCCATTGAAACAAAAAAAGAAGCAGCTATTGCTGACCTCTCTAAGATTATACCCGTTTCAGGATTAAGAATAATATGCGGATACCTGTTTGCATTTATCTTCCCGCCTTATTCCATGATCTCCGGCTTTTTAATTGTACACAACAGGAATATATTACCTAATGGTAAAAAGGTCTATTTACATAGTGAGGCAGACAGGAAACATGGAAAGATCATTGTAATGTTAAGTGGTATTATGGCAACCATCATTATCCTGGGAGCAGTTTTTGAACAAACTTAATCCATGCAAAAGCACATTCAATTGAATACCACAATTTCAATTCAAGGCAACAATTTCTAATTCCTCCAGATAGCGTTACATTACAATATGAAGCGAACAAAAATTGCATTGCTAATAACCGTCTCATGTTTAGCAGCGACCAAAATGGCTGCTCAGCAGATAAAACCCGACAGTGTAAAAAATATCCTTGCAAAACACCAGGTTTTGCTCACCAACCTTGCTGTATTTAAAGATCATAAAGAGGAGATGGCAGGTGCCAGCGCATTTTTAATCAATTACAAAAACAGTATTTATGCTGTTACTGCCAAACATCTTTTGGGTGAAGCAATGGGTATTGAACCCGAGGTGAAACCTGTTCAAATAAAACAGCAACTACTTAGCTGGAAATTGTTTCCAAGGGTACCTGTCAATAAAAAACGGGATACGGTCAGCGTTGGCGCAGGCAAACTTGATTACAGCATGTTGAACAGTGATATATTGTTGCTGGAAGTGACTAATACTGGCTTTAATGCACTTGCATTAACACCAAATTTTAGCTTGCCGCAAAAAGGTGATACACTTTATTTAATTGGTTGTCCCTACAGCGATGAAAACTGCCGGCAGAATATGTATGAACTTATTTACAGGGAATTTGATGAAAGTTCGTCACAGCTTATATACACAACAACATCTGCAATAGAACTCGCCGGATTCAGCGGCGCACCAATCGTAGATGCAAATGGACAGGTTGTAAGTATTTTAACAACGGGATGGGAGGAAAAAACCACCAGGTTTGTTGCCGGAACCTTTATCAGTGACATTCAGAAAATAAAATAGAAGGGGCGCCTGCGGCGCCCCTTCTATTTTATTGCTATTACAAGGTTATTTTTTCTTTGGACTACCCAAGGTATAAGAAATACCAAACTGGATAGTACTGTTTTTAAAATTGGGATCTATACCTGCAGAGGCATCAAAATCCCCCACTTTTGACAAACCCACCAGGTATCTTGCACCTACACCAAAACCACCTGGAGATTGATACCCCAATCCGCCACCCAGGGAAAGATCAAGCCCTTTTGCAAACTTATCAAAGGTTTGATCTGGAATGCTCTCGCTGATCTTAAAGCCAACCTGTGGCCCGGCTTCTACATAAAATCCGCCATCTGATTTAAACTTAGCCATTACCGGGATGGTAACATAGGTGAGTTTGTAAGTTTGGGTGCCGTCGGTATCTTTAAATTTTGCTCCCGAAGTTGATACCAGCGCCTCTGGCTGAATACAAAAATTATTGCCCACCCAAAAACCGATAAAGCCACCGGCATAAAACCCGATCAGGGATTGCTTAGTTACGTCCCCCAGATTTTGAACATTTGTGAAATTACTGATGTTGACGCCGCCTTTAAGACCCAGGGAAAATTGCTGGGCGTACAAAGTACCGGAGGCGGAGACCAGTAAAACAAAGAGTAACTTTTTCATTGCAGCTGTTTTTAGTTTAATAATGATTTTTAAAGCTTAATTCACAGGACAATGGCTTATAAAAAGTTAGTAAATCGAAGTAGCAGCAAAGGTATACTTTTTAGAAGCTTCAAAACCTGAATCACTTAATTAGTGATATAAGATACTTATAGTATATCGTGAAGTTTTAAATGTTGCAGTAACATGATCGTCTTACCATCCCTTACTTCTCCCGTTTCAATCATCTTCATCGCATCATTAAATTTCAATTCCAGCACTTCAATATTTTCCTGTTCATGTTCCAGTCCGCCACCCTCATTTACTTTCATATCCTTTGAATATTCAGCGATGAAGAAATACAATATTTCCGTAACTGACCCAGGTGACATATATGCTTCAAAAATTTTTTGTACATGCGTGATCTTGTACCCGGTTTCTTCTTCTGTTTCTCTTTTGATGCAATCCTCTGCATTGTCTTTATCCAATAAACCAGCACAGGCTTCTATCAGCATTCCATCAGCATTGCCATTAACATAGGTAGGTAAGCGGAACTGCCTTGTAAGAATTACGGTTTTTAATTCCCGGTTGTACAATAATATCGCAGCGCCATTACCACGGTCGTAGGCTTCCCTGTTGAGCGTTTTCCACTCGCCGTTGCTGAGAAAATCGTACGTTATTTTTTTAAGCGTGTACCAGTTGTTGGAGAGAATTTCTGTGGAGAGGTTTTTTACTCTTTCGTTCATGGATGTTTGTATAGTTAGGTTTCGAAATTGTTTATGCACAGTGCCAGTTCACCTCAGCCCAACCTCCCGAAGATTCGGTACAGGCTCTCTCCAGGCCTACCAGCAGGCAAGTCTGAGGATAAACGGCCATTAGCACTCTGCTGATTCACCTCACCCCAACCCCTCTCCTTGAGGAGAGGGGCTCGCAAGACCCTGATACTTTAAAATTTTCTCCGTTACTCCATCACTCAGTTGCTTAGCCCACTTTGCATATTCTTTTCCTGAAGGATGCAGTTTATCCGCTGCTACAAATTCTTCTTTATTACCATCTATTCTTTGCGATGAAGTAATGTCTATAAAATGTGTTTTGTATTTCTTACTTACCGACTCACAGATGCCGTTAAAAGCATCAATCTCTGTTGCAATTTTTTTAGTGTCCCTGTCGGCAGCAAAAGGCGTTATGCCCCAATCGGGTATTGATAATACAAATACGTGGGTGGGAATATCGCCAGCGAAGGCAATGGCTTTTTTTAATAATGACTCAAACTCAAGTGCAAAATTTTCAACACTTCTTCCCCGGTATTGATTGTTTACCCCGATCAGCAGGCTTACAACATCGTAAAAAGGAAGCAGCTTTGTTTCATCGATCAAAGTACTTAACTCATCTGTTGTATAACCTGTTACCGCAACAATTTCGGGAGCATAAACTGAAAAGCCATTTTTCCTTAACAGCTGAACTGTTTGATAAGGAAAACTTTCATGAATGCGAACTTGTTCGCCAACGGTGTAGCTATCGCCCAGTGCTAAATAAGAATATTGGTTCATAAATTATATAGTCTTAATAACAAGCCACATCATGGCCAAATTTTAACTGTTACAGCAAATAAAAGCTACAGCAATAAGCACCGTAACATCGGCATGTAACATATCGCTCCTACGGAGCCGTTTTTAAGTTTTATCGATGTCATATTACTACTATTCAGCTCCCATGTAGCTATTTTAAAACCTCATCCGGTCGGCTTCCAGTTGCTTGATCCATTTTCTGCAGATCCACAAAGGAAAAATGCCGATTATGCCAAAGCTACAGTCAATTAAAATATGGAACATTGGGATTTGACGGATGGGGCCGGCAATAAATGCCAGGGGAATTACAGCAATGCAGGATAACATCCCCCACTCTATCACCCAGATATTTTTTATCGGGTCTCTCAATGGCCCGATAAACATCATCGCAATAACAATATGGGCAAATGCCAGCCAGTCGTAACCGTACGCCAGCATTGGATATTTTGCATTGGTTTCCTGCAAGGCAGCATACACATCCTGCAACCAATTTTCGGCAAAAGAAGGTACCAGGGATGGATGGCTGAGCAACCATTTCAGTTCTGTTTCCACAGGAAAAGCAGTTACGCCACTCAACACAAGTGCCACCATGAAAAATAAAATCAGTAAGCGGATCTTTGTATGTAATCTCATTCAGTAATCATTTAAAAAGGTGTTGCAAGAGTCTCCGGGTTAGTTGCCGGATTTCACAGGCTTCCCGGTTGCAAAACTTCCTACAGGAGCCGTATACCAGGGATGTATTTCGTAAGACAATCTGCCTGCAGCAATGGCAGGATCACCCTTTAATAATAGTTCTACTTCTTCTTTACTGGTCACATCAAAAATAAACACACCCCGCCAGTTTCCATCATCCCCAAAAGGTCCGGCTACTTTTAGTTTGCCCTCTTTGTACAGTTTGCCGATATTGGCCATATGACCTTCCTGCAGTTTGACAGCAGTGGCAGAATCCTGCGTTCGGTTATTGCCCTTTAGCAGCATTACAAACCAAAACTGCTTTATTCTCTGTTCCGCCCTGGGTTCCGCATTAGCGGGTTTCAATTCATTTTGTGCATTGGCTGAAAAATTACCAGCAAGCACTGTCATCAGCAATACAATTATACACTTCATGTGAAAAAACTTTTTGATTATCTAAATGTATAACATTTTACAGGCAATGAAGCAAGGCTTGTTATATTTGCCGCGGTAAATACGATTGCTTTTTATAGAGTCGCTGATCAAGCGGATTTGAACGGATAAAACGGATCATCAAAATCTGTTTGTATGTTCAACCCGGTTTCATTTTTTCTATCTTACCAAATTTCATCAAAGCCAAAATAAACATACATGGCAGCTAAGACAGACAATTTTAAAAGTCCCGATTATTTTAATGTGGATGAGTTACTAACGGAGGAGCATAAGCTTATCCGGGAAACGGTACGTAGTTATGTAAAGAAAGAAATTTCTCCCATTATTGAAGACTATGCACAAAGGGCAGAATTTCCGCAGCAGATAGTTAAGCAAATGGGCGACCTCGGAGTTTTTGGGCCAACCGTTCCCGTTGAGTACGGTGGCGGTGGGCTGGATTATATCAGCTACGGTTTGATGATGCAGGAACTGGAAAGGGGTGACAGCGGTGTAAGAAGTACGGCATCTGTACAAGGATCCCTGGTGATGTTTCCCATTTATCAATATGGCAGCGAAGAGCAGCGCAAAAAATATTTACCCAAACTGGCCAGTGGAGAATGGCTGGGCTGTTTTGGATTAACAGAACCCAATCATGGCAGTGACCCTAGCAGCATGCTGACCAATATAAAAGATGCAGGAGACCATGTTATTTTAAATGGAGCAAAAATGTGGATCAGCAATGCTCCTTTTGCACAGGTGGCCGTGGTATGGGCTAAAGATGAAGCCGGCGACATCAGGGGTTTAGTAGTTGAAAGAGGTATGGAAGGATTTAGTACACCTACTACCCATGGCAAGTGGAGCCTGAGAGCAAGCGCAACCGGCGAGCTGGTTTTTGACAATGTAAAAGTGCCCAAAGAAAATATCTTTCCCAATGTAAAAGGATTAAAAGGTCCCCTGGGTTGTTTGACAAAGGCAAGGTATGGTATTGCCTGGGGTGCGGTTGGTGCAGCTATGGATTGTTATGATATCGCCTTGAATTATTCAAAAGAGCGGATACAGTTTGATAAACCGATCGGTGGTTTTCAGTTGCAACAAAAAAAGCTGGCAGAAATGGTAACAGAAATCACCAAAGCACAATTACTCAACTGGCGCCTCGGTGTATTGATGAACGAAGGAAAAGTAACACCACAACAGGTAAGTATGGCAAAACGCAATGCCTGTGAAATAGCTACCAATATTTGCCGTGATGCAAGGCAGATGCTGGGTGGAATGGGCATCACCGGCGAGTACCCGGTAATGCGCCACATGATGAATTTAGAAAGTGTGATCACTTATGAGGGTACACACGATATTCATTTGCTGATAACGGGTATGGATGTTACCGGAATCAACGCCTTTAAATAAATTAAATATCTTTAACCCCTAATACATTTACAATGAAATTTTTTACCTTAAAATCTTACCTGTTTTTATTATGTACAGTAATTACAATCAGTTCCTGCCAAAAAGAATTGTCACCTGAAACCACGCCGGCTCCTGTGGGTCCTTTACCCGTATCGCTTCCCAATGTGCCCGTAACCCTTTCGGTAAATGGCAAAGTGGTGGATGATAATAATAACCCTGTTGAGGGGGCATTTATTTCAGGGGGTAGCAAAACAACTGTTACAGCTGCAGATGGCAGTTTCACCCTCAACAACGGCAACTTCAACGGACCTTTTACTACAGTAAAAATTGAAAAAGACAATTACTTTACTTTGGTAAAAACCATTTATTCAAAATCAAACGAAACAGAATTTATTACTGCCAGGCTTTCCCCAAAAATACTGGCTGGCAAAATTGCTGTTGGTGGCGGCCAGGTTATTTTAAATCCGGGTAATGTCAGCGTTGAATTTCCTGCCAATGCGTTTGTAACGCTGAGCGGCGCAGCTGTTACTGATTCTGTAAGTATTTACATTACTTATATTGATCCCACTGCGGCTGATGCAGGCGAACGAATGCCCGGCAACCTCACTGGTGTAGTGGCACCGTCCACTGTTTATATTCTTCGCTCGTTGGGTATGCTGGCAGTTGAATTAAAAAATGCTGCTACAAATCAAACTGTAAAAATTGCTCCCGATAAAAAAGCCGCTATCACGGTACCTATACCGGCTGCGCTTACTGGTGAAGCACAAGCTACCATACCCTTATGGTATTTTGATGAATCGAATGGGGTATGGGTAAAAGAAGGAGAGGCCATTAAATCAGGAAATACTTATAAGGGGGAAGTTTCTCATTTCAGCTTCTGGAATCTTGATTATTTTGGACCCTACTGTGATTTTAGTATACGGTTTTTAAATGCAGCAGACAGCACCCCTCTCGCCTATTCCAGGGTGACTTTGCAAATGAGCGGTCTCAGCTCCGTATTTACTGACTATACCAATTCCAATGGGGCTGCCTATGGCTACGTACCCCTCAATACAGTACTACAGATGAAATATTACAAAGCAGATGGTACTGTAGCACTGGACACAACGATCGGACCATATACAACCAATGCCGACCTTGGCAATGTGTATGTAGCGGTTGGTGGCGCAGCTCCCCCCACAACTTCTTCACAGATCGCAGGAACGCTACTAGATTGTAACGGGATACCGGTTACCAGCGGTTTTGTTTCTGCCTCGGTTAATGGTGCAAATTTTCAAGCTTCCGTTAACAGCACGGGGGCATTTTCCATCTCTGTAAATGACACGCTTATAGCCGGGGCATCCATAACAATCAGCGGTTATGACAGCGTTTCAAATGCAGCGATACCTCAATCAACGATTACTTATAGCGGCTCCCCCTCATTAAACCTGGGCTATCTTTTTAGTTGTGCAAATCCCATAGCAGAATTTATCACTTATAATCTGGACGGGGCTGATCATATTTTTATCCGCAATATCGACTCTGCTTTTTGTACTGAAACATTTGTATTCAACAGAACCAATATTGCCTGCCGCCGGTCAAATGGATCACCCACTGTTGAGGGATATGTGGCTTTTATTACAGGCCCTTCCACCACAGGGGGAACTGATACAAGCAGCATCCTTACGCTTGAACGATTCACAACAGCATCAACTCCTTCTTCTTTACACATTGTTTCGTTTACAGAAAATTATACTTCTTACCCTTTAGCATTAGGAGTGCCTGGTTGGGTTACAGGGGAATTTACCTGCGAGTTCACAGATGAAGCAGGCGCAGCACATACAGTGAGGTCCAGGTTTAAAATATGGAGGCGGCCGTAAAACAAGTGTATTAAACAACTGCCTCAAACAAAGCTGATGGGTTAGCCTGCATCCTTTTTATTTAAAATACCGGATATGATAAAAAATGTTTCTGTTATTGGCGCCGGCACCATGGGTAATGGCATTGCGCATGTATTTGCACAAGCGGGTTTTAGTGTAACCCTTATAGATGTAAATGCAGCGCAACTGGAAAAAGCCATCGCCACCATTGGGAAAAATTTCGACAGGCAGGTTGCAAAAGGTACTATTGCAGAGGAGGTAAAAACAAAAGCTCTTGCCAACATTACCACTGCTTCTGATGTTGCAGCCGGCGTAAAAAATGCTGACCTTGTGGTGGAAGCTGCAACAGAAAATGTGGACCTGAAATTGAAAATCTTTAAATCAATGGATGAAGCAGCGCCAGCTGGCTGTATCCTTGCTACCAATACTTCTTCTATCTCCATTACAAAAATTGCATCCGTAACAAAGCGGCCAGAGTTGGTAATTGGTATGCACTTTATGAATCCGGTGCCGGTGATGAAACTGGTGGAGATCATCAATGGTTATGCAACCACAAAGGAAGTTACCAATACGATTGTTGAGCTGAGCAAACAACTGGGTAAGATACCTTGTGTGGTGAATGATTACCCCGGTTTTATTGCCAACCGCATTTTAATGCCCATGATCAACGAAGCCATTTATAGTTTGTATGAAGGCGTTGCCGGCGTGGAAGAAATTGATACGGTGATGAAACTCGGCATGGCACATCCCATGGGACCATTGCAGTTAGCAGATTTTATTGGTTTGGATGTTTGCCTCAGCATTTTAAAAGTACTGCAGGATGGATTTGGCAATCCTAAATATGCACCTTGCCCTTTGTTGGTGAATATGGTTATGGCCGGTAAATTGGGATTGAAGAGTGGAGAAGGCTTTTATGTGCATACGGCGGGGAGTAAGGAGCTGGTGGTGAGTGGAAGTTTTAAGTAGTTTATTCTTCTGTTTCAACTTCAAACTTAACAGGTAGCAATTTCTTTCTGGGTGTACATTTTTTAAACCTGCATTTACGGTTACATTGATTGTTTTGGTTAATGACTTGCCTGGCGTAATCAAGTGCAACACTGTTTCTGCCATTGCTTGCACTTTTAAAAATAACCGGATTAGAAAACCGGCAGTTAGAATCAATATCTATCTCAATTATTACCTGGCTGGCAACAGAATCTTCATCTGAATGATCCGGTGTTTTCCACTTGATTTCTATTACACAACTACAGGAATCATTTTTATAAGTTTTAGTTTGTGCTATTGAACTTAAACTGAGAAAAACAAAAAAT
>JAKQJG010000417.1 GCA_029561305.1 Bacteroidota bacterium
CCACTCGCCGGGTTTATTCCATTTCTTTACATCAGCGGAATCAGGTTCCACCACCCATCCCCTTCCACCGGTTTCATACAGTCCACCCACTGATTCGAATGGATGTATTTCTGCCTGGAAACCTTCCACTCCATAAGGCCCCCCAATTTCTTTTACCCTGAAGTACAATCCGCTGTTGCCTTTTACAACAAGAAATTTTACTCTTAATTCAAAATCTTTATAGATACTATCTGTAACCAGCAATCCATGGTTTGGATCCGATTTGTCACTCGTACCCACGATGATGCCGTTTTCCACTTTCCAGTTCCCCCCGGGTAAAGCATGCCAGCCAGTAAGGGTTTTGCCATCAAACAGCGGCTTCCACTCCTTTGTGCAGACAGGTATATTAAAAGATAAGGCAGTTGCACCGGCAAGAATAATAAAGAGGAGCGAATTCCGTAAGTGCATGTTCATATGGGCTCGTTTTATCAATGGTTTATAATACAATGATGACGATAAAGTTATTCTATTTATGTCAACCCCGGCATTTTTACAAATACATTTTTGGGTGGGAGTGTTTATGGTTAGGGAGTTGAATTGATATCAATTGCCTGCTAACGTTAAGCCTGCGTGAATAACGCTTGACTAGCAGCTTGGAAATTCGAAATTAGATTTTACTAGCAATAACTGCCACAACTGAAATAAGTTGATGTTGGCTCTATTCTTCCATCAGTCGTACACAAGTTGAACCGGGGAGTAATCAATTGAGATGTGATTTGTGAGTTGGTCATAGTTATACTGTATTGACAACTTGAAAATTAAGACCGTAGCATCGAACCAACATAATATTTATTGAGCTTGTCACTGAAAAGTATGTAACAGTAGGATGGCGTATCGAGAAAGGCTCCGTATAAATATAAGATTTCTCCAGAATTACTGATTCAATTTTTATTTCTATAGATACCCGAGTGTGTTTCATTAAAAAAGGCTGTCTCTTATTTTTGAGACAGCCTCTACAGTGAACCGGATTGGATTCGAACCAATGACCCTCAGCTTAGAAGGCTGATGCTCTATCCAACTGAGCTACCGGTCCTCGAAAATTATTATTCTACACTTATTGACTCTCCAAACTACAAAGCTGTTCCCTACCAATGACCCTCCCGATTTTAATCGGGATGCTCTATCCAACTGAGCTACCGGTCCTAAACAATATTTTAAACTTCCCTACCTATGTCCCTCCCGATTTTAACCGGGATGCACTATCCAACTGAGCTACCGGACCTGATAAACGGCTGCAAATATAAGGTAATTCAACTTTTAGAAGAAACCTATTTAACCCCTCATTGGCGGCCCATCGGGAGGCGGACCGGACGGGAATTGCATTTTTGGCTGTTGCCCTTTAAATTTCTGTAATTTGATATTCAGGCTCAATATAAAATACCGCTGCAACCGGTTTGTTCTCGTATCAACTATACTGTTGGCAGAAGAAGTACGGCTCACATTTACATTCTGTTTCAGCAGATCGTAGCCCTGCAGCCGGATGGAAAACTGCTTCTTTTTATTAAACTGTCTTTCCAGCCAGGCATTAATAATAAATGGATTGCCAGATACGCCAAAACCATCATTGAATGATTTGTTCAGGTCAAAATGGATAACAAAACTGCCAGGCAGGTAAACTTTACCGTTACTACTTAGTGTGTAGGTTCTCACATCTGTATTTGATTGAAAAGAGATACTATTCCTCGTTTGATTGTACACAAAATTTCCTCCACCACCAACTTCAAGCCATTCCTTTATTCTTATATCCACATTAAAGCCCTGTGAATAGGTAAAATGGCGGCCTGTATTTTTCCGGTCATTTACAAATGAAATATCGTTGGTAAGCGTGCTGCCACCAGTAAGCGACAATACATATTTCCTGTTCTTATAAGGCTTTGAAAAATAAAAAAACGCGGTGGCGGTATAATATCCATTCGTATTCTGGTATCGTGTTTCCTGTATCACACCCGTGCCTGTTTTGCTCACGGCGTTTGTAACCACCCTGTTTTTTATGGTGGCAAATGAAAGGTTGGCAAACAACAAATTGCCGCTCATAAAATTGAAATTATTATAACGGCTGCTGAAAGTACTCCTGAACTCAGGCGAAAGACCGGCATTGCCAATCACGGGATATTGCGGATTGGAGTAATCGTACACCGGCTGCAACTGTCCGTAAGCAGGCGCTGATACAGCTGCACTATAATTAAAATTCAGTGTTCTCGTTCTTGAAAAATTGTAGGTAAACCTTGCGACTGGGAACCAGTTAAAACTATGATTCCCAAAACTGCTTTTATCAATAAATGATTCACCCTGCATTTGATTGGCCTGGGCTGCAAGCCCAATAGAATAATTGTATTTCTTTTCAGTAAAGCGGTAATTGATACCATAACGTTGATATGTAAACGTATTTTCATACAAATTACTCAGGCTGTCAATCTTAATACTTGACGAACCCAGTACCAGGTTGGTTTCCTTGTCGTTGTCTGTAAAACTCCTGTTGTAGGTGAAATTAAACTCCAGGCTTTTCTTTTTCGCTAAAGGTTCAATGTAACTAAGCCTGCCATTTAGGGAAGGGCTTGTATTTTCCTGCAGGATCAGCTGGTTTTGTGTTACTGCAAGGGAATCTGCTCCTGCATAAACAATACTGTTATTGATCCTGTCATTGTCCTGTTCTGTGCTGGTAAGCCCCTTTGTAATGTTAGCCGAAAATATACGCCCCGCCTTTTTAAAACGGTGACTATACAATGCTGTTATGCTGAAATCAGGCAATGTATAATCATATTCTTCACTGCTGCTTCCATTATTGATAAGCGTGCCACCTGTATTCTTATATACAAAATCAGAGCCTGTTGCTGAATTTGATTTTGCATATGAAAAACCGGGACTAACTTTCAATTGATTAAACGAATCGATTTTCCACTCCAAATTAAGAAATACCCTGTGGCTGACTGAGTTTTCTGTTTTATTCGACTGCTGGCTGCTGCTGATATTGCCAGTACTGAAGATGTTTGTTTGTTGTGTACTGCTTTCCGTTACCGTTTGCTTATCAGCAAAACTATAACTGCCATATATCGATAGCTTTTTCCCCAGGTCATCCCTAAAATTGATCCCCAGTGAATTGGTACGGCTAATGCCGTTATTACTTACCTGGCTGCCTTGCAAAAAACCGCCATCGCCATTATTCATGATAGTGGTAACACTGTTCATCATACCGGCATCGGGCATCCCATTACGCAGCATATTGCCAGGGTTACCCGGCGGACTGAATAATGAAGTGTTGGTGTTATTAAAATTACCCAGCAAGGAAATCTGCTGCCCGTTATTAAAATAATTTACAGAACCGTTCACTGTATAACGGTCATCTGTACCGTACCCGGCCTGTCCCCTCCCGAAATAACCTTTATTCTTGTCTTTTTTAATTTTCAGGTTAATGATCTTTTCCGGGTCACCGTCTTTTACACCGGTAAATGCAGCCTGGTCACCGTAATCATCAATCACCTGCACAGCATCAACTATATTGGCAGGCAGCTCTTTTGTGGCAGTCTTGATATCCCCATTAAAAAAATCCTTGCCGTCTACCTTTACCTTGGTCACTGATTTGCCAAAAGCTGTTACATTTCCATTGGCATCCACCTGTATGCCGGGCACTTTTTTAAGCAGTGCTTCCACATCTGCATCCGGCTTTAATTTAAAACTGTCTGCTTTAAACTCAATCGTATCTTCTTTTATCTGCACCGCTTTATTGGCAACGATAATTACTTCTTCCAGTTGCTTCGACTTTCTTGTGAGTTCAATTGTACCAATATTAACCGCACCAGTACTTTCAGTTACACTGAATAATTTTGTAAAGGAAGCGTAACCAACAAATGAAACATTGATCTTAAATTTTGTTGTCTTTACATTACTGAATGAAAAGATACCTTCTGCCCTGCTGACTGTTTTGCTGGTATCTTTTGTTCCAGTAAGACTTATAAGAGCGAGCGTGGCGCCCTGTATAGTGTTGCCGCTACTGTCGCTAACGGTGCCATGGATAGTAACTGCAATTTGTGCCTTACCTGATCCGGCCACGCAAAAGAATAAAAAAAAGGCAAATAACTTTCTCATTGATTGTACTCATTTACACCTGCTGCATTAGCAATGCCCGGCATTGGCACTGCTAATGTATTGCAGACAGGTTTCTTAAACATGAAAAAATAATCCAGGTGTAATTTATCAATGATATTCTTTGCAGGAATAGCAAATGAGCTGAAGCGGGCAAATCTTTTGTTCAAAAATTGATCACCCTGTTTTGCAAAAAATGGATTTGAAAGTTAATACTTGAAAAAAAGGCACATGAAAATACATTGTATGCTACTGGTATCTTCCATACTTACTGTAGATAAACCAAAACTCCTTTAATGTAAATCCCAGGATAAACTGGCTGTATTGCTCCGTTATCTGTCCTGAGCTTTTGTTCCCTTTCTTTCCAAATTCATAACCTGTATATACACTGAGCATTCTGGATAAATTTTTCCCAAATCCAGCAGTAATCCCATAGCTGTTCAAATCTCTGTTCTGAACACTTATATAATTGTTTTCATAGTTAAATCCAGCCTGCAAATACCAGTTTTCGAAAGCATATCCTTTGATCTTTCTTTTCTTTACATATTCAAATCCGGCATTTAGCCTTGCTGAAGGAGTTGTGTAGGAATTCGGATAATCCACTTTTTGTTTTTTCCAGTTACTGAAAACTGCATCAGCGCCGAAAGTGATTTTATCATTAAATGTAATAGCATAACCGGCACCGGTAGTTAATGGTAATTCAAAATTCCTTTTTGTTTCATTGTTCTTTTTTACTGACACTTCGTTACTGAAATACTCTGTTTCCAAACGCTGTGTTACGGTTGCAGGATTGGAGAGCGTGATTCCAAAATGCTGTTTAACCGCAGGCGAAATCTGCATATTGTACTGCAGCCCCAATTGAAACTGGAAAGCACTCATAATATTATACTCTTGACGGTTAAGTGAAGAATACAAGGCTGTGCCATAGTAATCAGTTTTGATATTGGCTGATCCAAAATAATAAGATGTAGTGAGCCCCATAGACAGATTTTTACCCAGTTTTCTTGCATAAGCAATGTATACCTGGTTAAGCCCGCCGCTGCCATCAACAGTTTTTGCCAGCAGGGATGAATTATTAAATGCAGGATTTACCTCCACCAGCATATAATTGATGGTACTGTATGGCTTAAGGCCAACTGAAAAAGCCCAATTTTTATTTGGTTTAAATGCAAGCGATATTCTTCTAACGCTGAAATCCTTTGTAGTAGCTGTAAAGGTATCCGTAGTTGGATACATAAAATTGGCAGACTTACCACGGTTTGCCAGGTCAAAATTCATTACTCGCTCGTCTAAAGCCATTAGCGACGCAGGATTGGAAGCGTTTATATAGTAAGGGCTGCTCATGGCCAGAGAAGTGCTGCCCATACCATACCAACGGCCAAAGTCTTTTGTTTCAATATCACCCACACCGAGTATTGAATAAGGTGAAGTGGTATTCTGTGCAGGGGCATTTACCATCATCATAAAAAAAGCAACAACGGATGTTATCCATTTAATATTTCTCATAAGCCCAGTATGTATAGTTTTAGTTTTATCGACCCGCCTGAGTGACTGGTACCTACCAGCAACCGCTGGTCACTGGCAGAAGAATAATCACCTGATGGCACCATCAGCAATGCGTATTCAGAAAACAAGCCTGCTGAAATAACTGAGTTTACAAACCCTGTAACATCATACGTGTAACGGGTATTTTCACCATAGACGTTGTCAACAAAAAGACTTCCTGTTTGGGTAGTTACATCCACCCCGTTGGAAGTTGATACAGCCGTACCCCCAATATTGTTTCCATTATCAACAACCCTCATTTCCACCGATGTTGGTAAAGGATATAAGGTATGTGGCAGATAAGAATTGGCGACAGGCTGTATTTCAAGCTCTGCCCTTAACACCTGTACAAATGGATGCAGCTCTTTAATATGATACAGGTGATTGAATTTTATTCTAGGGTACAGGCCACTGTTATTATGCATAAAAGCCATATTGCCTGTAAGATTACTGCTAATAGTCTGTTTCTTTCCAGGCGTAAATGAAGCCACCGCTGTACCGGATTTATCATAGGTATAAGCATTAAACTGGTTGTCAGTACTGCTGATAGAAAAATAGGCGGTTTTCGGTACGGGCATGGTGCCTGTTTCTTTATAATGCACCTGCATGATGGAGTCACCGGGATCTTTATCAAAATAAAAAACAGCATTATTGGATGAAGAAGTTTCAAGACATAAGCCTTTCAGGTATCTTTTAAACCGGGTGTCGTTGGTAACTGTATCTGAATTTGTTCTTAACATACGGAAAATATTTCTGCCAAATTCATCGGGCAAACGAATGCTGATCTCATCTTTCCTCGATGGCCGTAACAGGAAAGTTTTTGTTGCGATGGGTGTATTGGTATATGGAAAACTGCTCACATTATAACCCACCGAATTTTCTGTTTCGTCAATTGGCTGGGTTACTTCATACAGGTTAATGGTAAAAGGAACAGATGTATCTCCCGTATATCCAGAGGATACTTTCAGGCGGATATCAATTGAATCAAAACTGCAGTTATTGCAGTTCCTGAGATCAAGCGCAGGCGCGGTAATTTCAAAATAACTTTTTACGTCCATCTTTCCCAACTGAGGGTCATGGTGAGATCCAACAACAAAGTGTTCACTGCCATTCGTTAAAAAAGAATCTGCCTGCAGGGTTGCAAGTTCCACACTAAACGTATCTATCATAGAAATATTGGGATCACCTGCTGTGCCGTCACTGCCAAAGTCTATTGTTGTTTTGTTGCAGGAGGCCAAAACATACAAGCCTATACCTGCAGAAAGCAGCAGCAGCAGGCTATCGATCTTCTTTACCATCTTATTTTTTTATTATGCCTAATGAATCAAGTTCTGCTATCGTGATGCCCGGGTTTTTCCCGTTGTTTAATTTTTCAGCAACTAAACTGCCGGTGATGGCAGCCGCTTCTCTGCCAGCGAAAGGTTTATTTCCTTCCAAAGCAGGAACTGTAAATTGTTGTATCATCCATTTGTCGTTCTTTAAGATTACATAACCCCATGCCCCCGTTGTTTTTCCATCCCGCTGTACTGCCAGGGATGTATACACCGGGATATTGGCAACAGGCAATTTTGCTGTATCATTCGTACTGCAGCCTGTTAAAAAGACTGCTATTGCTAATGGGATATACTTAATTGTTATCAACCTGTTCTGCATCGGGATTAAATTTCCATAAGTCATCAAAACGGTAACTGCTGTTGCTGCCGGTTGTGATATAGCCGCTTCCATTCACGGTAAAACAAACTGCACCACTGCGGGCCGTAGCTTCCAGCGCTGTTTTTGTTTCCCATGTATCATTCAGCGGGTTATATTGCCACACAGTACCAAGCACCCCACTGCTCTCTCCGCACACCAGGTAGCCTTTATCGTTCATCACAAACGCAGATCCGTTGCTTCTTGCTATGCCGGCATAATCATCATCAAATTCATCATCACTTACATTAGCAATAGTTCTTAGTTGAGACCAACTGTTAACCGATGGGTCATATTTCCAAAAATCTGTTGGATATTCAGCATTATTGATTCCTCCTGCCACATACGCAAATCCAT
Organism: Bacteroidota bacterium; assembly: GCA_029561305.1. Taxonomy (GTDB): domain Bacteria; phylum Bacteroidota; class Bacteroidia; order Chitinophagales; family Chitinophagaceae; genus Ferruginibacter. The sequence continues at coordinate 7,711 of JAKQJG010000417.1, forward strand.
TGATAACAAAAACCTGTGGTGCAGACCGTTTGGTTCCTCCAAGGCTTGCTTTTTGTATCCATATATCTGTCAATGGATCATACTCCCATAAATCTTTAAGATAATTGCCGTCGAACCCACAAGTGATATATCCTTTATCAGCAACAGAAAAACCTGCAGCTTCATATCTTGCTGAACCTGGGAGGTCAGCTTTTCTTGTCCAGCTATTTGAACCAGGATCATACTCATAAAAATCCTTTAGCTTATCGAGCCCGTCGTATCCTGTTCCAACATATCCCTTACCGTTAACAACAAAAGCCACTGCAGAACTTCTTGCGTCACCCGGGATATCCGCTTTTTGTGTCCAGGTGCCGGTAGCAGGATCCAGTGACCAATAATCACTGAGCCTGTCTGACCCGTCGTAGCCACTGCCCACATAGGCATTTCCATCAATCGTAAAGGTTACTGCCTCTGTTCTTGCAACGCCTTCAAAGTCTGATGCCCTGCTCCAGTCACCCAGTATATCACTGTCATCATCATCGTCATCGGATTTAGAACAACTGCTTAAGGAAAAAAGAAATGGCACAACCGCAATGGACAATACCAGTGCTTTCAATGATAGTTTTTTCATGTGTGAGATTTAAAATACTTTGTTTTGGTTTTTAATAAAAGGCATATTTTAACTGCAGTTCTGTAAACCTATTGAACAGGAATGTTCTGGAAACGGGCGATTAATACATGTGCCTTTGTTTTGATAACAAGGCAAAGTTTTTTAAAGCGGCTAAAAGGAAATTGTTAAAACACCTGAAGCGGACAAATTGGATATTGAACTTTTACCGGGAAGCATCAGTTTTTCAACCAGCTTAAAAACTCAGGTACTTTTGCTTTGGCAATGGTAATATCATACTCTCCATCAATGCTAAGCTTAACAAAAAGCTTACGTGCAGTAAATTGCTGTACTTCTTTAATGGCAGATTTATTGATAAGGTATTGCCTGTTGGCCCTGTAAAACTGGTTACCGCACATTTCTTCCAGCTCTTCCAGGTTATACATGATGGTATAGTTGCGGTTATCTTTCGTCAATAACTTTGTTGTTTTAAATTCTATTCCAAACAAAGCCACATCAGCAAATTTTACTGGTACTATTTTATCTTTCCAGCTTACCAGTACGCAAGACGGTTTGTTGCCCTGTACATTTTTTGTTTGAATAGTATGCAGCAGACTGCTGAGATCGGCATCCATTTTTACCAGGTTACTTTTAAACGCAATGAATTTATCCACCTCATCTTTTATGGATTTTTTAGAGAAGGGTTTTAGTACGTATCCAATTCCGTTATTATTGAATGCATCAAGCGCATATTCGTTGTATGCAGTACAAAAGATCACCGGGGCTGCAACCCGTACTTGTTTAAATATTTCAAAACAATGACCATCGCCTAATTGTATATCACAGAATATCAGATCCACTACAGGATTGGTTTTCAGATACAGGAGGGCTTCTTTAACAGAGCAAAGAATTTTGCTGATATGCACATTACAGGGAAGTTTTAATAAGATAGCTGCCAGGTCTTCTGCAGTCATCATTTCATCCTCAATTATTATTACCTGCATCGTATAATATTTTTATAGCAACAGAAAATTCACCATCCTCCTTTTTTATAATAATATCTTCAGCGCCGGTTAAATTATACCGTTCTGAAAGATTGGCTAACCCTACTCCACTGCTGTATTCAAGTGTCTGTTTTGGTTGCAAATTGTTTTTAATTATTGCCCATTCACCTTTTTCATCTGCTGCTATCCGGATATATAATGGTTGCTCTTTTGTAAGTACATTATGCTTTACAGCATTTTCTGTCAGTTGCTGCAGGGCAAATACCGGCACTTTTCCGCTCTGCTGAACCTGCATTGGTATCTCAATACTAAAATAAATAGCGTCACCAAACCTGGTTTGCTGCATTACCAGGTAATTGTTGCACAATTCCACTTCTTCTTTTAATGATATAAGTGACTGGTGACTGTTATCGGTTGAAAATCTCAGGAGTTCAGACAGGCGCTCTACATATTCCTCTGCCTTTTGTGGTGACCGTGTTATTAATGAACGAAGCGTACTCAGGGAATTAAAAAGAAAATGAGGGTGCAGCTGTTGCTTGAGCTGGCTGTTTCTTGCTTCGAGGTTGGCAAGTTTTAGTAGTTCATTCTCATAATCTACTTTCTGTTTTGTTTCTTTTAAACGAACAAGTTCAATTAATACGATAATGATAATATCAATTGACAAAGTTTGCAATACAGGGAATATGATCATCTTTGAGTTGAATGGCGGCCTTGGAACCGGAAAATTTTTAGCCATCATACTGTCATTGATAATCCCCCGTAAAGGTGCTGCAGCATTTATAAAATCTATTCTCCTGCCCATCTCCTGTGGAAGTATATACAGGTTTACCAGGCAGGACGTGATGATGCAGATAATAATACTTAAAACAAACCTGTGTGTATCCAGTCTCTTTTTCCTTCCATCCAGGTATTTTAACAGCAGGAGATTGATAAGCCATAGATAAAATGAAAAGGCTGTCATATGCAGAAAGAAACGAAATACCCTTTCCATTTCAAATTCATGCATGGCAAATCCAGGAGTAGCGCCTGCGAGCCCAAATAACAAGCTTGTTATTAGCGATATCTTGAATAGCTTCTGAAAAATCTTCCCGTCCAGCATTGGTCAAAAATATACCTGTGGGCGTTAAGGCTTTGCTAAACAGTGCTGAAACAGGCATCAAACAGGGTGAAACAGGCAAACTGGTACCCGCAAAAAGAGCAAGCAAGCCACTTTTTTGCTGGCAAAACCGCACAAATTGTCAAATATGTTTACATTTGAAAACTATCGGTTTAGCACCTCTATACAAACCTGATAATGACCATAAACTAACATTCATTTATGAAACTAAAATTGACACTTTTCGTTGCAATCGTATGTATTGCTTCCTCTTCTATCGCACAAACTCAAAAGGCAAAAAAGAATGTATTTGTACCCGGGCAAAAAAAGCCGGAATTATTTGGTATTGCATTCACATTAACGGATTTTAATACCCCTAAAAATTTCGGTAAAAGCAATGCCACCACTTTAAAGATCAAGGATATGTCTGCTGGTGCTTCAATTTACTACTGGAAAGGTCTTACGCCATTCATAGATTTTACGGCAAGGCTGAATGGTATCTTCCACGATTACTCCGCCAACTTTGCCAATGAATCTGCCACCACTGAAGTTGGACTTGAACTGGAACCTTCTGTAAGTATACGGCCAATTAAAGACGAAAATGTGTGGGCGCCTTTCCTTACTGCAGGCCTTGGTGCAGGTATCTATTCGGGCCGTATGGGAGCTTATGTTCCGCTGGGTGTGGGCCTTCAGCTGAATGCAAGCAATACTACTTATTTCTTTTTACAGGCACAATACAAATGGGCTATTACTCCAAAAATATTTGACAACAACCTGCTGTATTCAATTGGCTTTGCACAAAATATCAATGCTAAATAAAATGATGCAACCCTTTGTGGTTACTTAAAGTTGTACGCATTCAAATTTATATATGAAACGATCACTGCTGCTGTTACCTCTTGTGCTGTTAATGACTTCCTTGTATGCACAAAAAAAGAAAACGTTTATACCAGGTCCCAAAAAGCCATCACTGTTTGGCATTGCATTTACGCTGACTGATTTTAATGCACCTAAAAATTTTGGTGGCAGCAGCAATGCCACTACTTTAAAAATAAAAGAAATGGCTGCAGGGGCGTCTGTTTATTATTGGAAAGGCCTTACTCCTTTTATCGATTTTTCCGCCAGGTTAAATGGTATATTCTATGACTATGCTGCCAACTTCAGGGGTAAAACTGCCAATACGGAAATAGGCCTTGAACTGGAACCATCTATCAGCATCCGTCCGTTAAAAGATGAGAATGTATGGGCTCCGTTTTTATCTGCCGGCCTGGGGGGCGGTATCTATTCTGGCAGTATGGGAGGATACATTCCTGTTGGAGGTGGACTTCAACTAAATGCAAACAACGCCACTTATTTTATTTTACAGGCACAATACAAATGGTCAATAACGCCAAATGTACTGGGCAATAATTTGTTTTATTCTCTCGGCTTTGCCCAGAATATTGGCAATGAAGAAACAGCACCAAAAGTTGCATTGCCTGCAGCACCTTCTGCACCCATAGTATTGGACAAAGATGGTGACGGCGTACCTGATGAAACAGATGCATGCCCTGATGAGAAGGGTATCGCAGCTTTAAAGGGGTGCCCTGACACTGACGGAGATGGCATAACTGATAAGGATGATAAATGCCCGACCGAAAAAGGATTAAGCAAATACAATGGCTGCCCTATTCCTGATACCGATAAAGATGGCATTAATGATGATGAAGATAATTGTAAAGACGTAGCTGGTCTTGCCCGCTACCAGGGCTGCCCCATTCCCGATACGGATAAAGATGGCATCAATGACGAGGAAGATAAATGTAAAGATGTGGCGGGCATGGCGAACAATATGGGTTGCCCCGAAATTGCTGCCACAGATATTGAAAGGATCAATAAGGCTGCAGCCAGTATTTTCTTCGGCACAGGAAGCAGTAAGCTGCTTGCAAAATCAAATACAGCTTTGGATAATATTGTAACCATATTAAAAGCTAACACGGATTATAAAGTTGATATCAATGGATTTACAGATAACCAGGGTAATGCTGACAAAAACAGGGCGCTGAGCGAAGAAAGGGCTGCTGCAGTACAGGATTACCTCGTAAAAAAAGGCATAGAAGGCAACCGCCTGAGTGCTGCAGGTTTTGGTGATGAAAACCCTGTTGCAGATAATAAAACAGCCGCCGGAAGAGCAAAAAACCGGAGAGTTGAAATGAAAGTGAGAAATTACTGATCAAAACCTGCTACTTTATAAAAAGAGGCTGCTGCGGCAGCCTCTTTTTATTGGTTGCACAATAATGTTCCCATGTTAAAAGGACGCATCATACTCCAGACAGAAAGACTTAGCCTCCACCAGCTAACGCTCACTGATACCCCTTTTATAATTGAATTGCTCAACACAGAAGGCTGGCTAAAATATATAGGGGACCGTAATGTAAAAACTGCGGACCAGGCAAGACAATACCTCATCAACGGCCCCTTAAAAAGTTATGCTGACAATGGATTTGGCCTGTACAGGGTAACATTGAAAAACAGCCATACACCAATAGGATTATGTGGGCTGATAAAACGAACCTATTTACCCTACCCTGATATTGGCTATGCTTTTCTGCCAGGAGCAACCGGAAAAGGATATGCGGAAGAGATAACAAAAGCTGTCATCCGGTTTGCATTTAATGAGCTGCAGCTTGAAAAGATATTTGCAATAACCCTACCGGGAAATCTACCTTCGGTTAAACTATTGTTGAAAACAGGAATGCGGCTTGAGGAAAGTTTTGTGGAAGAAAAAAGCAATGTAATACTCAACAGGTACAGTATTTCGAACAAGGAGGTTTAAACTACTCTACAGCTGCTTTCATGCCTTCATAACGGTCTTTCATTACCTTGTTCCGGTCACGTTCTGCCCTTGCAGACATGCTGTCCAGTATCAACTTCATCAGTTCCGGTTGTGAACTGTAATAGTCATAACTTTTAGTAAAATCATCCCTGCTTATTTTATGCAGATCAAATATTTTCTTTTGTAAGGAGGCATTTTCTGCAGGTTCATTTTTACTGCTGTCCTTTTTTATAAAGTTGACTGTGAAAGCTTCTGCCTGCAGTATATCCCACAGTACAGCCTGCATCTTCTCTTTTGCAATTATACTTCCTTCCTGCTTTTTATCATTACACGAGTGGCATACCAGCAGCAAGAGAAAAAAGGCAACGTTTAAAAACCTGGTCATTTCAGTTCGGTTTTATACCTGCCGGAGTTGGTAACATCCAGTTTTTGCAATAATTCACTGGCCCTTGCTTTATCCTGTTGCGGGGCTTTTGAAAATATCTTTATCAGCTCAGTGGTTTTTCCCTGGAAAAAAAACTGGTTGATCATTGTGTTGGGGTTGTCATTATTAAAATTAGTGAGGAGATTCAGCACATTCAGCATTTCTGCCCTGGCTGCACTTTCATCTTCATACATTTTATCAAAAGCACTGCGGTAATAATTATAATAAATATCATGCATAATGGCATACCGGCTGTTGGTCATATTTTCCACCAGCCAGTAACGGTTACGCATACCATCAAACGCTTTCCAACCGGAAATGCCCCTTCCTTCAGGAGCATTGTTTACAATATTCTGGGCCTTCAGAAAATAAGTATTGCCGCCTTTGAGTGCGTAAGAATCGTAGTCAAAGCCCAGGATCATATACACATAATATGCAAATACGGCAGTAAGATTCCCTACTTCTGCATCGTTACCACCTGCCCGGTTATCATTAAATTCAAGCTGCTGAAACTCTACGTATTTGAATGCAATATTTTCATCCTGGAAGTTGACTATCGGAGAAAGATAACTGCTGTTAAATATCGGCCTTGCCGCCTGAATGGTAAGTGATGCTGTATAAACATTTATATTATCGGTTTGCTGCAGGTTCAGCAAAAAGTTGCAGTCTATTTTTTCGTTGGGCGCAAATTCCTCTGTACTCCATTTACGGTTATTTACAAAAGTATTCAATGCATTTTGCAGTGTTTGAAAAGTTCTTTTATTCACCGTATTGTTTACCCTGCTGCTGTTTACGGTTACCCTTGCGTTCAGTTCCTGCGCTTGTAATACGGCCGTTGAGGCAACCATAACAAGAATACATACAATCTTACTTATTTTCATCTTTGTATTGAATTATAGTGTTGACAATATCTGCAGCAACTTCCTGTTTTGTTTTAGTATCAAAACTGTATTCTTTTCCTTTTTTGTCAAAAATGGTTACTTTATTTGTATCATACCCAAAACCTGCGCCACTATCATTCAGCGAATTGAGGACGATCATATCAGCATGCTTACTTTCCAGCTTTTTTAAGGCGTACGCTTTTTCATTATTGGTTTCTAAAGCAAAACCCACCAGTAACTGGTCCTTTGTCTTTCTGCTGCCCAGTTCCTTTAGTATATCAGTTGTTTTTTTCAACTCGACAGACAAAGTACCGGCTGTCTTTTTAATCTTTTCTTCAGCTATCGTTACAGGCGTATAATCAGCTACGGCCGCACTCATGACTGTGATATCTTTACCAGCAAACTCTGTAAGACACGCATTCAGCATATCTGCTGCTGATTTTACCCTGATGGTTTTTATAACGTCGTTTACTTTTATGGTTGAGGGGCCAAGCACCAATGTTACGTCCGCTCCCCTTGATACTAATTCATTTGCAACCGCAATACCCATCTTACCAGAAGAATGATTGCCTATAAATCTAACGGGATCAATCGACTCATAAGTTGGCCCGGCGGTTACCAATGCCTTTTTGCCTTTAAGCTCATCCTTTTTTTTTAAAAAATCCATTATCCACTCCACGATGGTTTCAGGTTCGGCCATGCGGCCCTCTCCTGTTAAACCACTGGCCAGTTCTCCCGACTCTACGGGAATAATCAAATTTCCATAAGCACTTAATTTCTGCAGGTTGCTTTTAGTAGATGGATGCTTCCACATATCTTCATCCATCGCTGGCGCCACTACTACGGGGCAAGTGGCCGAAAGATAGACTGCCTGCAGTAAATTGTCGCAAAGCCCATTTGCCATTTTACCAAGACTGTTACAACTTAATGGTGCAATTACAAAAATATCTGCCCAGCGGCCAAGCATTACATGATTTGCCCATGAGTCATCTTCGGCAATATCTGCCAACACTGGATTTTTAGAAAGGGTTGAAAGTGTGAGCGGTGAAACAAAACTTTTTGATGCCGGCGTCATGATAACCTTCACTTCAGCTCCGCCTTTTACCAGTAATCTAACCAGTGAAGGGATTTTGTAAGCCGCGATGCTCCCGGTAACTGCAAGTAATATTTTTTTATTGGTCAGCATAAAAAATCCCCCGATACGATCGGGGGTTTAAAAATATACATTCTTAGTTGAAATGATTGTAAAATAATCGGTAAAATTACCTGAAGAGATCCTCTTCATTTTTACGGAAATAAACCTTGCTTTCCATAAATTCCTGGGTGGCAAGTAAAGCAGGGTTTGGCATACGTTCGTAAGCTTTTGAAATTTCAATCTGCTCCTTGTTTTCATGTATTTCTTCAAGGCTGTCTGTATGACTGGCAAACTCCTCCAGTTTATTGTGCAATTCTTCTTTTACAGAAATGTTAATCTGGTTAGCACGTTTTGCTATAATTGCAATAGATTCATACAAGTTTCCTGTTTTTTCTTTCAGGTCGTACAAATTTTTTGGCTCTACCACGCTGCTGGTGCTAGAGCTGTGCTGACGTCTTAGCTTGCTCATTTTGTATCTCTTTAATGTTATTTAAACTTAAACTTTTATAATCTTCTGCTTCCTTTGTTAGTTTACTTTCAGGAAACCTGTCTTTAAAATCATCAAAAGCTGTAACTACTTTCTCAAAACGCTCGATTTGCCTGTCTTGAATACTTAACTGGGCAAATCGATAATACGATTTAATCGCCTGTAGCTTATAGATATCAGCTGCAGCTGATTCAGGATAACTATTCAACAAATTATCATAAGCAATAGCAGCAGCCCTGTACTGACTCACTTTATAATACTGATCCGCTGCACGCAATTCCTTTTGCTCCAGTTTGGCCCTGCACTTATCTATTATTTCAGTAGCTTCTGCCACTTTAGCTGAACCGGGATGCGTATTAATAAAAGTTTGCATCACACCCATAGCTTTCGCAGTATTCGTTTGCTCCAGCTCTATTTTGGGAGATTGTTTGTAAAAACACATGGCGTGCATAAAATCAACCTCTTCTGCTTTACTACTGTTAGGAAACACTTCGAGAAATCCCTTAAAAAAATTCTCTGCATCCATGTAATTCTCCATGTAATAAAAACAGTAAGCATCCTTATAGTACAACTCTTCAAACTTAGCCGTACCCTTAAACACAGGATACAGCTCTTCATAGATCTGCTGGGCAAAGTTGTACTTTTTTTCTTCAAAATACTTATCCGCCATTTGCAGTTTATACTCATAATCATTGCTTTTCAACACCTTGTTAAAAGAGTTGTTGCATGAAAACATAGACACTGACAAAAAGAAGAAGGCTAAAATTGTAAAAAATCGCATAGAAGGCGCAAATTTAGTGGATTTACTCCAAAAATCACCTATAATTATTTAACGGGCAAAACCTGCTTGTTAATATTCTCCAAAATAAAAACCCTCCCGGAAAACCGAGAGGGTAATCATTGAGCAAAAAGTAATAAACTTAGTTTGATTTAATATCTATCGTGTTCGCATCACCACCATCAATTACTTTATCAGTAGTGATCCTGTCTTCGCTGATACCTAATTTTTCAACAAGGTAATTTTTAACAGCTTCTAATTTTTTGTCAGCTAATGACTGGCTGCGTTTGTCAGCTTTTGGATAAGCAGTCAAAGAAATGCTGCAAGTTGGCTTCTCTTTCAATTTGCTTACAACCTGAGACAACATAGCTTTATTATCTGCACTCAGGCTAACACCTTTCAGCGTAAGGCTTGGATAATCGGAAGGGCAATCTGCATTGCTACCGCCACCACCTAATTCACCTGAAGCTAATTTATTTTTGATATCTGTGCAACAAGCTGGATCTGGGCATTTACCAACACCATCAGCATCAACTGGTTGACAATCTGTAGGAGTGATCAATTGCTTGTCTTTGCAATCAGGAACACCATCACCATCTGTATCTTTAGTTACACCATGAGAATCAACCGGGCAACCAGCTGGAGTGTTTGGCTCCCTGTCTAATTGATCAGTTACACCATCACCATCTGTATCATCAAATACTGGTTTTGGCAATTTCATGTGCTTAGGATTGTTAAGCTCGCTGTAAGCATAATCCAGTGGGTTAAGCCACCAAAGTGGTTCAACAGATTTACCACCAAGATTAAAATTAACACCTAATGAAAGGTAATTCCATGAATCATAATCACGGGTCAACACTGGGTCGCCTGGTGCATGATCCTGCCATTGCTGTCCATCAAGCAGATCGGTTTTAACAAAAGTATGCCTGTCTTCCAAAGCAATGTTAACTCTTTTACTTAATTTGTAAGCTATACCGGCGATAACTGTACCGGAAGGCTTCAGCGTATTTTTACCTAAAGTTGGACGACGGGTTCCACCTTCTGATTCGGCAGGAGTTTCGTAGGTATTATCCATACCGGCTTTCAATGTCTTAATAATGTCTTTCCTGTTGTCGTAAGTAAATCCGCCATTAGCATTTCCACCGTATTGATCAATCAGGTCAGCATAAACGCCATTTGCATAGGTATCACCGTTTGCATCTGTTGCATTTACCTTAGTGTTAAACCAGGTAAAACCAAGGCCGGCACCACCGTACATGGTGAAACCAGTTTTTTGTTTGTGGAAACGTACATTATTCAATGTTACAATTCCCTGTAAGGAGAGATCCTGAACATGTGCTTTGTAGTTGTAGAATACATTTTCCGCAGCACGGGTATTATTCAAGCCTTCAACACGGCCAGTATTTTGGTTCCTTGTTAAAGGATTGTATCCATTTTGAACCCATGCTTCATTGAGCTTGTAGTTGCCTGATGGCTGCCATTGTAATCCTTTTGCATTGCCATTTACATATTGCAAACGCAATGAGAAAATATAACCAAATGCTTTTCTAACATGGGCAGAGAAGCCTAAGGTTGGGAACTGAGCAGGAATGTCACCACTTACTGTGAGTGCACCTACTGAAACACCTACTTCCCACATATTACGTGGTTTAGCGGGGAAATTATATGAATTATTCCAGAACTCATTCTGCTGAGGCATATTCTTTGGGGATATTACAGAAGAGTCGTAGATACTGTAGCCTGAGCCAGATCCGCTTGGGGTCTGGGCGTGAGCCGCAGTTGTCATTAGGGTTATGACCCCTAACAGTAATTTGTACTTTTTGCTTGCCATAAATGATTATTGTTTAATTTCTGAAATTACAGGTTGTTTATATGCAAAAATATCACTTGAGATTTAAAAACCAAATTTTTTTAGTATTTATTTAAGGTATTTCAGCTTTTATTTCCTTATATTTTAGCGACTTAGAGACAGGTTTATTGTTTTTTAAGCTGCATGAGGACAAAGTTTTTCTTTTAGCACAGACAACAGCGCCGTGTATACGAGCGCTAAAATTAAATACGCTCATTTACTTTGAAAGGGGAATATCCTTAACTAAATTGCCGTTTTTTATCTCTGATGAAATTTGTAACCGACATTATTGGTGATGAACTTGGCATATTTGAAAAAAAATTTTCAGATTCAGTAAAAAGTAATGCCCCGCTGCTCGACAGGATAATGAAATTCATTATCAAACGCAAAGGCAAGCAACTGCGCCCAATGTTTGTTTTTTTGAGTGCCCGGCTTCACGGCCCTGTTAACGAAAGTACGTACAGGGCTGCAGCTTTGGTTGAATTACTCCACACGGCCACGCTGGTGCACGACGATGTGGTGGATGAATCACTGGAGAGAAGGGGCTTTTTTTCAATCAACGCAATATGGAAAAATAAAATAGCGGTATTAGTGGGCGATTACCTGCTTTCTAAAGGTCTCCTTTTATCTACAGACAACAATGATTTCGAACACCTCCACATAGTGTCCGAAGCCGTTAAACAAATGAGTGAGGGAGAATTGCTGCAGATAGAAAAATCCAGGAATCTTAACCTGGATGAAGATGTGTATTTTGAGATCATCCGGAATAAAACAGCCTCCCTTCTTTCTTCTGCCTGCGGTGTGGGCGCATGGAGTACCAGTAAAGATGAAGGCATCTGTAACAAAATGAAAACGTTTGGCCAGTTAGTGGGAATTGCTTTCCAGATAAAAGATGATCTTTTTGACTACGGCAACGAAAATATCGGCAAACCAACCGGTAACGATATTAAAGAAAAAAAGCTGACCCTTCCCCTTATCTATACTTTAAATAAAGTAAGTGCCAGCAAAAAAAGGGAGTTGGTATACCTTATTAAAAATGAAAATAAAAACCCGGAGAAAGTAAAATATATCATTGAGAATGTTACGGCGGCAGGAGGCATCAGCTATGCTGCAGATAAAATGAATTTTTACAGGGATGAGGCCATGAAGATCCTGCATGAATTTCCCGAAACGGATGTAAGAAAAGCACTGGAGGAACTGGTGAGATATACAACCGACAGAAAATACTAAACCATTACATCTTTAACCCATGACAAAAAGATGGAACATCCTGGCAGCAGATGAAGATAAAGTGCAACTGCTGCATGAAGCGCTTAAAATAAATAAAGTGCTTTGTAAAATACTCGTACAAAGGGGCATTGACGATTATGTAAAATGTAAAAATTTCTTCAGGCCCCGGCCTTCGATGCTCCATGACCCATACCTGATGAAAGATATGGGTAAAGCTGTTGAAAGAATTAAAGCAGCCATTGACAAAAAAGAAAAAATCCTTGTATTTGGCGACTATGATGTGGATGGTACTACAGCCGTTGCCGTTATGTACCAGTTCCTTTGCAGAATATACAATGAAACAGCACTTGATTTTTACATACCGCACCGGTACAGGGAAGGTTATGGTGTGAGCAAGGCCGGCATTGATCATGCCGCAGCAACCAAATGCTCCCTGATCATCTCGCTCGACTGCGGAATAAAGTCAGCTGATTTGATCGCCTATGCGGCAACGTTAGGAATTGATTTCATCGTTTGTGACCACCATCTTCCGGACAAAGAACTGCCGCCTGCAGTGGCCATTTTAAACCCCAAACAGGCGGATTGCAGTTACCCGTTTAAGGAACTTTGCGGCTGTGGTGTTGGCTTTAAACTGGTTACTGCACTGGCACAACAGTATGGCATACCCCAGGAAGATTACTACTGTTATCTTGATCTTGTTGCAACCTCCATAGCCGCCGATATTGTACCGATAGTTGATGAGAACAGGGTGCTGGCCTACTATGGTTTAGAACAGATAAACAGTGAGCCCTCACCGGGGATAAAAGCGCTCATACACCTGGGCGGAATAAGAAATAAACTCTCTATCAGCAATGTGGTTTTTGTAATTGCACCAAGAGTAAATGCTGCCGGCCGCATGGATGATGCCAGGAAAGCAGTGCTGATGTTTATTGAAAAAAATTATGATAAGGCGCTTGAACTGGCTGAACAGCTTCATAGTGATAATAGTGACAGGAAAGAAGCAGACAGCACTATTACGGAAGAAGCTTTACAAGAGATCCGGAGCAACCCCTTTTTGCAAACGGGCAAGTCAACAGTTGTGTATAAAGAGCATTGGCACAAAGGGGTGGTTGGCATAGTAGCCAGCAGGCTCATTGAAACCTATTACCGGCCAACGGTTGTACTTACCAAAAGCGGCCAGGTGGCAGCAGGCAGTGCAAGAAGCGTGGCAGGATTTAATTTGTATGAAGCCATACATGCATGCAGGGAATACCTGGTGGGATATGGCGGTCACTTTGCTGCAGCTGGCTTAACGCTTTTGCCTGAAAATATAGCAGCATTCCGGGCAAAATTTGAAGAAGTGGTAAGCAACACAATTGATCCGAAACTGCTGATACCCGAAATTATAATTGACTCCGAAATCTTATTGAGCGATATAAAGCAACCATTCTACGATATTATACAGCAGATGGAACCATTTGGGCCAGAAAATATGAGGCCTGTATTTATTGCAAAAAATGTATGCGATACCGGTTATTCAAGAATAGTAAAAGAACAGCACCTGCGCTTTGTTTTAAAACAGAACGATACAACCTTTACAGGTATTGGCTTTAATCTGGCTGAAAAATATCCACTGCTGGAATCAAAAAAACCGATTGACATCGTTTTTACTATTGATGAAAATGAGTGGAACGGGCAAACGACCCTGCAACTAAAAATGATCGACTGTAAACTCTCTGAAAATAATCATTAAACCAGCATGGTGTTTCAAAAAATGTTTCAATACCTGCGTTACTTCTTTTATATAGGAATTCATTGGAACTGGCGTATTGCGTTTATCCTGTTGAGGCATGAAATTAAAGGTGAGAAAAAATACCATATCAACACCACCGGCGCCGATGAGCTTAAACAACTTAAGCAACAGGATATCGACATCTCCCATTCTACTATGTACATGCCTGTTAGTTATGAACTGATAGAAGCCGCATTAAAGGAAATACCCGTAAAAAACAAACGGCATTTTCTCGACATTGGTTGTGGCAAAGGAAGGGCGATGTGTGTGGCTGCTTACCATGGCTTCACCAGAATATCGGGAGTTGATTTTTCCAGAACTTTCTGCGAAGCAGCAGAAAAAAACCTGCTTACGGTAAAACAACAACTGCCGGCAATTGATTTTTTTATATCGGTTGAGGATGCTGCCGGCGCAATCATTCCACCAGATGTTGACTGCATATTTCTTTTTAACCCCTTTGACGAAACGGTTATGAAAAAAGTAGTCCATAACATTAAACAAAGCCTGGATAAACATCCAAGGGCGTTAAATATTATCTATGCTAACCCGCTTTATAAAAAACTGTTTACCAGCAATGGTTTTTCAGAAACATTTCATTTAAAAAAGCTTACTTATTTTGAAATTTCCATTCTGGGCAGAAAATAAAAAAGCGACGATGTATCAGCATAACCCATACATCGCCGCCTTTATGTAAGCTCCATCATTATTCTGTGACCACCAGGTTGCTTTTTTTACCGGCATCCATTAATTCAACACTCCTGTTGATGAAACTGGTGAGGTCATTTCCTTTCAAAAGATCCTGTGACAGCAAGGCAAGATCAGCCAGGTTTCTTACCTGCTTTTCCTGTATTACACCATCGCTTTCAGCAAGAATATTTTTATAGATAGGGTGATTACCATTAACCGTTAACGTTACCTCATCAGGCATGTTTGCATAAAATGCTGCCATACCACCTCCGATAGCGCCCATATCCTTCATTCTACGCATCATTTCGGGCCTTGTTGCCACTACCGGCGGCACTTCCGCACTTAAGCCTTTAACCTCCACCGTCAGATGCAATGCAGATTTCTGCTGTTCAAATAAAGCCTTCAGTTTGTCACTTTCTTCTTTACTTAGCACACTGTCTGTATGCTCATTTTTATCAACCAGGTTGTCCGCAATATCTGCATCCACCCTGGTAAATTGTACATTTTCCCATTTCATCTCCATGCTGTTGATAAATGCACTGTCCACCAATGTTTCCATCTTCACCACTTTAAACCCCTTGGCTGCTGCCGCCTGTATATAGGCATCCTGCTGTATGGGGTTGGTGGTGTATATAATTACATGTTTGCCATCTTTATTTTTCTGTAAAGATTCCGTAGCAGTTTTATATTCTTCTATTGTAAAAAATATCCCTGCATCCTTGCTGTCTTCCATTACTAAAAACCTGTTCGCCTTGTCCAGAAATTTGTCATCAGTCATCATGCCGTACTTCACAAACAGGCCAAGACTCTCCCATTTTTCTTCAAAGGATTTCCTGTCATTGTTGAAAATTTCTTCCAGCTTATCGGCCACTTTTTTGGTAATGTGCGTATTGATCTTTCTCACGTTAGGATCACCTTGTAAGTAACTGCGGCTAACGTTCAGGGGAATATCCGGGCTGTCAATCACACCCTGCAGCAACATTAAAAATTCAGGTACAATATCCTTTACTTCATCGGTTACAAATACCTGGTTGCTGTACAGCTGTATTTTATCTTTCTGTATTTCGTAGCTCTGCTTTATTTTAGGGAAATACAATATACCTGTAAGGTTAAACGGATAGTCTACATTCAAATGTATCCAGAACAACGGAGGTTCATTATAAGGATACAGTTCTTTATAAAAATTCTGGTAATCTTCCGCTGTTAAATCGGCCGGCTTTCTTGTCCATGCCGGGGTAGGATTATTGATTTGTTTATCCTCGAAGAATATAGGAACGGGTAAAAACCGGCAGAACTTTTCCAAAATGGATTGTACCCTGTGGCTTTCTAAAAACTCTTTACTTTCTTCATTCAGGTACAGAACGATATCCGTTCCACGTTGTTCTTTCGCCGTTTCCACTAATGTAAATTCAGGGCTGCCATCACACTCCCATTTTACCGGTGCAGCATCTTCCCTAAACGACCTGGTTACCACTTCCACTTTTTCACTTACCATAAAGGAAGAGTAAAATCCCAAACCAAAATGGCCGATTATATTATTTTCATTCTGGCCTTTATACTTCTGTAAAAATTCTTCTGCCCCGCTAAACGCCACCTGGTTCAGGTATTTGTCCACTTCTTCGGCCGTCATCCCCACGCCCTTGTCAGAAATGGTCAGTGTTTTTTTCTCCGTATCGATTGTAATGTCAATCCTTAACTCCCCCAGGTCACCTTTCGCTTCCCCAATGGAAGAAAGCGTTTTCAGTTTCTGTGTGGCGTCTACTGCATTGCTCACCAGTTCTCTCAAAAAAATATCATGCTCGCTGTATAAGAACTTTTTAATGATTGGAAATATATTTTCCGTTTGTACCCTGATGTTTCCTTTTTGCATATAAATACATTTTACTGCTGGTTTTCAAATTCAGTGCCAGCAACTGTATTGCTGCCAAGCTGGCAACCTGTATAGACAAAAAAGCCCCCCGGTTGTCGGAGGGCTTCTGTATTATTTAAAAATCTATTGAACGTCTGTCAGGTTCCTGATAAATA
>JAKQJG010000430.1 GCA_029561305.1 Bacteroidota bacterium
ATTTGAAAATGCTTTTGCAGCCTATATCGGTTGTACCTACGCGGTAGCTGTAGCAAACGGTACTGCCGCCCTGCATTTATGTGCATTGGCACTGGATGTACAACCAGGACAAAAAATAATTACACCTCCCATCACTTTTGCTGCGTCGAGCAATTGCATCAAATATTGTGGTGGGGAGGTGGTTTTCGCAGACATAGATCCGACAACTTACCTGCTCGACATAAACAAAGTAAGAGCACTACTGGAAGCATCACCCAAAGGAACTTACCAGGGTATTGTGCCGGTTGATTTTGCCGGACGTGCTGTTGACCTGGAAGCTTTTAGAAAACTGGCCAACGAATATGGTTTGTGGCTGATTGAAGACAGTTGCCATGCACCCGGTGGTTATTTTACCGACAGCAAGGGTGTGCAGCAACATTGTGGTAATGGCAATTTTGCAGAACTGGCTATCTTCTCCTTTCACCCGGTAAAACATATTGCCTGCGGCGAAGGCGGTATGATTACTACCAACGATGAAAAACTGTATAAGAAATTATTGCAGTTGCGTACCCATGGCATTACAAAAGAGCCAGGAACATTTACAAACGATATTAGTTTTGCTGCAGGACAGCCAGCTGACGGTGATGTGTATCCCGGATGGTATATGGAAATGCAGACCTTGGGTTACAATTACCGCATTACCGATTTCCAGGCGGCGTTGGGTACAAGCCAGTTAAAAAGAGCGGATGCCGGTTTGGTAAGAAGAAGAGCAATAGCAGCTCAATACGAAAAAGCATTTGCAGGTAAGGAATATATTAAAGGTCATTCAGGATCAGTAGAAGGACATGCGTATCATCTATACATTATTGAAGTTCCCCACAGGTTAGGTTTATACAATTACCTGCGACAGCAAAAAATATACGCCCAGGTGCATTATATTCCCACCCACCTGATGCCTTACTACAAACAGTTTGGCTGGAAGGAAGGTGATATGCCTCAATCAGAAAATTATTATAAGCATTGTTTAAGCCTGCCCATGTACCCAACACTTACCAATGAGGAACAGGCTTATGTAATTGACTGTATCCATACTTTTTATGCTGGCAAATAAATTAGGTCTTGGTACGGTGCAGTTTGGGCTGCCTTATGGTATCAGTAATGCAAACGGGCAAACAAGTGCTGAAGAAGTCAAAGCAATATTACAGGCCGCTGCACAGCATGGCATCAGTTTGCTGGATACTGCTTCCGCTTATGGAAATGCGGAAGCTGTGTTAGGAAAAAATGATCTCCGGAACTTCCGTATTGTTTCAAAGTATATAACGCCTGTTGCGGAAAATTCAATTGAACAGCAACTGCAACAAACGCTGGCACACTTACAGGTAAAAAAATTGTATGGTTATTTGGCCCATCGCCCGGCAGAAATACTGGATGATACCATGCAGTGGAAAATATTGAAAGACCTGCAGCAAAAGGGATTGATTGAGAAAGTAGGGTTTTCATTAAACAGCACAGAAGAATTAAACCAACTGCTGAACAAAAATTTTATACCGGAACTCATACAGGTTCCTTATAATTATTTTGATAACCGGTTTGAGAGTTTAATGATATCGTTGAAAGAGAAAGGTTGTGAAATTCATACCAGGTCTGCTTTTCTACAAGGGTTGTTTTTTAAAGATACCAATACACTGTCATCTTTTTTTGATGTGGTAAAACCAATGATAAAAAGAGTGCAGCAGCAAACGCATAATATTTCAGGTGCATTGTTGCATTATGCAGCCGGTAAATCTTTTATTGATACAATAATTGTTGGCGTGGAGAATGCCCAACAGTTGCTCATCAATATTCGTGATATGCAGCTGGGGATTGAACTGGAACCAAACAAAGTGATCATTCCAGAGCAGATTTTAATGCCTTCTAACTGGCCAAAGAAATGAATAAACTGAATTTGGGTGTGATTGGTATGAGTGAAGGTAACGGGCATCCCTATTCGTGGAGTGCTATTTTCAATGGTTATGATGCTGCATATATGAAGGATTGTCCTTTCCCTGTAATACCGGGCTACCTGGCAAAACAACAATTCCCCCAGGATAGCCTTGGTCATTTAGCAGAAGTAACCCATGTATGGTGCCAGGAAAGGGGAGTGGCGGAACATATTGCAGCTGCTGCAAAGATCGGCCATGTGGTAAACAGCCTGGAAGAAATGATTGGAAGTGTGGACGCCGTGCTGCTGGCCAGGGATGATGCAGAAAATCATGCTGAAATGGCGGTACCTTTTTTAAAGGCAGGCATTCCCGTATTTATTGATAAACCCTTTGCTGTTACAATAGGTGAAGCTGAAAAAATGTGGGCGGCACAGCAGCGTGCCAATCAAATTTTCTCCTGCAGCTCTTTGCGGTATGCAAAAGAATTGCTGTTGACGGATGATGAAAAAGAAAGCATTGGAGAAATAAAAATGGTGGAAGGAAGCATCATGAAGAAATGGGAAACCTATGGGATTCATATACTGGAACCTGTGATAGCCCAGTTGCCAGCCCGGGGCAGGTTGCTGGATGTAAAACATATTGGCGACAGCTATCAGAAACAGGTATTGGTGCATTGGGAAAATACAAATGGTTATTTTAAAACTACCGGCAACATACCATCACCACTTGAAATAAAATTTTTTGGAACCAAAGGAAATATCAGTAAAACATTCAGCGATTCATTCAATGCTTTTAAAAATTCATTGGCTGAATTTATAAATGTGGTACAACACCCGGAAAAAAATATTCCGATGCAGGAAACAATGGAACTGGTAACCATTTTAGAAAGAGGGCAGGCATGAAAATATTGATTGTTGGTTTGGGTTCTATCGGCCAGCGTCATGCAGGCTGTTTGCAAAAAATAGCTGGTGTGGATATTGCCGTACTGCGTACAAAGAAAGGTACGCTGAAAGAAGCAAGTGGCTTTACAGAATTTTACAACCTGGAAGATGCGCTGGCTTACGGACCGGATGGCGTACTCATTTCCAATCCCACTTCATTGCATGTATCAACTGCATTGCCTTTTTTACAAAGAGGAATAAAAACACTGATTGAAAAACCTGTTGCTGATACTGCTGCAGATGCAGAAAAATTAGCCGCTTACAGCGAACACCTGAGAGTTGCTTACTGCGTACGTTTTTTGCCATTGATCAATACAATAAAGGAAATTGCTGCCCAGGAAAAAATCTATAAGCTAAGTTTTAAACGCTCTTATTATTTGCCCAAGTGGCATCCTTATGCAGATTACAGAACTGAATACACTGCAAAAAAAGAGCTGGGCGGTGGTGTTATCAGAACACTGAGCCATGAAATTGACCTGATGCTGTATTTGTTTGGTGAACCGGTACAAACAGTGGGTGTAACAGATAAAATTTCCCCGCTTGAAATTGACACGGATGATTTTGCTTTTGTAAGTTGTAAAACGGCTGCCGGTGCCAGGATCAATTTTGAACTGGATTTTTTTTCCCCTAAAAATGTAAACATCGCCGAGCTGTTTACTGATAAAGGCAAGTATACCTGGGATATGACGGAAATGCTTTTTACACCCTACAGCGAAACGGTACCGGAAAGGATCTACGGACAGGAACTCTTTGACATTGAAAAAATGTACCTGCGGCAGGCGCAGGATTTTATAACTTTTATCAGCACAGGTAAAAGTGAAAATGCTGATCTGGCTACTTCAAAAAAAGTATTGCAAATAATTGAATCGATAGAAAAATGAAAGTTGGATTTTTAATAACAGCCCGTTTAAAATCGTCGAGGCTGAAAAAGAAGCTGCTGATGCCTTTTGGTAATGAGAATTACATTACACAATTGGTAAGACGCTTAAAAACATCTCCCTGCCTGGATGAGATCGTTATCTGCACTTCTGTAGATGAAGAAGATGCCCCGCTGGAAGAAGTGGCAATAAAAGAAAATATTCATTGCTATCGTGGCGACAGGGAAGATGTGATTGCCAGGCTCAATGAGGCAAGGATCAAATACGGTCTCGACTACGTGATCAACATGACGGCTGATTGCCCCTTAGTGCCGGTTGAACTGATACCGGCCATGATAGAGCAATTTAAAAAAACCAATGCCGATCTGATCCATCTTTTTGATATGCCCATCGGTTTATACCTCTCTGGATTAAATCCTGCAGCCATGCAAAAGATCGTTGATAAGAAAAACGATGGTCTCACAGAATACTGGCTGTATTATTTTTTAAAGACTGATTTTTTTAATGTGCAGCACCTGGATGAAAGCTACACAGGAAAAATTGAAAAAAGAGACTATCGCCTTGGTCTCGACTATGCGGAAGACCATGAATTTTTTACAGCGCTTCATAAAGGGTATGGTGATGGTTTATTTACAGCCACCGCAAAAGAGATCGTTGCTTTCCTGGATGCTCACCCGGAGATCGCCGGCATCAACCTGCACTGTACCGCATTGGGAAAACAAAGAACTGAAAATGATCCATCAGCTAAAGTGTCATTAAAAAATGCCTGATAAAAGTTATTTCTACACGGAGACCGCCTTTATTCACCAGGGCGATATAAGCTACCTGTTAACGTTAGTGAAAGCTTCTGCGGAGGCTGGTGCCAATGGCATCAAGTTCCAGGTAATTGCTGAATACGATGGATTTGTTTCAAAAGCCAATCCGCATTACACATCGTTTAGCGCTGCCATGATCAGCAGGGAAGATTGGGAAAAAGTATTTTCGCTTTGCAGGGAGCTAATGCTTGATGTGATTTACATGCCTTGTGATAAAGAGGCGGCTAAACTCGCTAACAAGGAATGGCGCCAGTACATTAAGTTTATCGACATTCACCCCGTAAATTTTATTTACGAACCTATACTGCAGATCATAAAGGAAGGCGGCCTTGATATTATCCTCGGAATGGGTGGAAGAACAAAGAGGGAAGTGGATGAGAAAATTGAATTTTTTGGAGAGCAGATAAAAGTACTGATGTTTGGTCACCAGGCTTTTCCAACTCAATTGCACCAAAGTGCCCTTGCAAAGATTGCGTTATTGCAAAACAGCTATCCCCATATCGCTATTGGTTATGCGGATCATTCACCCTGGCAAAGTGACTGGGGCAGGCAGTTGCAGTCTGTTGCCTACATGCTGGGTGCACGGTTTTTTGAAAAACATATTGGCTTAGTAGCCGGTGAAGAAAGGTTTGATTATATAACTTCTTCTTCTCCCGAAATGATTGCGGCCATGATAAAAGATATACAGGAGCTGGATGAGAAAGAAGTGGAGTTTGCCAGTTTAGATAAACTGAATGCAAGTGAAATTAAATACACTTCCCGCCAGTTAAAGGCTGTAGCTACAAGAGATATGAGGGCAGGCGAATTGATCAGCAGCCATGATGTACAGTATAAAATGATTGAAAGTGAAGTTGGTCTGCACTACCTCGTTGATCCCACTGGAAAAAAGCTGCTGGCTCCTGTAAAAGAAGACGACCCGTTTTTAGAAAACGAAATTGAATAAATGTATTTAGCAAATAACATCAGCAATTTTTCAGATAAGCTTACAAAAACCCAATTAGATATTGTAAGCAGTTTTCTTTCTTCAGCTATTAACTGGAGTGAGGTAACGCATGGAGAAAAGAAAAAACTGGATGACAATATTTCCGTGGTTTTTTTAGCGGCAGAAGGAACGGAACAATGGACAAATGTGCTGGAAGCCCACCGCAAATTTTATGATCTTCATTGTACAACAGATGGCATTGATTGTATTGTATCAAAACCAGTTGATGACTGCAGCAACATTAGAACGGCTTATACGGAGGATGGTGATTACATACTTTTTGATGAAGCGCCGGCGGAGTCAGTAAAAGTGCCGGCAGGTACTTATTGTTTGATACCTCCGGCAGCTGCCCACATGGCCTTATATGGCAATATTGGTTTTGTAAGAAAACTGGTTTTTAAGATTCCGGTACCGTAAGATCATGAAAATAATTTTTCGCAGTGATGGTGGTACTGAAACAGGCTGGGGTCATATTTACCGTTCTCTCGCCATTGTAAAAATGCTGCACCAGGATTTTGATTGTGTTTTTGTAAGTGCCGCCCCTCCAGTGTTTCTTTCAAAGGAGTTGAAAACAATAGAGGTTCCGCTGGTGATACTTGATAAGGTTGCCTATCCTCCCATTGGCAACCGCCAGGCAGGCGAAGAAGTGCCTTTTGATATGGACCATTTATTGTCAGGCACAGAAACAGTGGTGCTCGATGGTTATTGGTTTGGCAGTAAATTCCAGGAAGCAGTAAAGAAGAAAGGTTGTACGCTTGCGTACATTGATGACCTGCATGAAGGAATGTATCATGCCGATCTTATTTTCAATCAGTCACCGGGTATTACTTCGGATCATTACATTGCGCAGGCGTATACAAGATTTGCATTAGGGCTGGGGTTTGCTATGTTAAGGCCATCGTTTTTAAAAGCGGCAGCTACAGGGAGACTGGATAAAAAAGATCCATCCGTTTTTATTTGCTTTGGTGGTGCCGATCCCCTGCACCTTACCCGGCGATCGCTGGAAGCAGTAAGCAGTCAACCTGGTTTTGAAAAGATATATTGTGTTACCTCCATTAAGGATGATGCAGCCTGTGAGGTAATTGCAAAAAAAGATAAAAGGATACAGCTATTGTATCAATTGGATGAAGAGGAAATGTGTGCTGTAATGACAGCCTGTAAATTTGCTGTGGTTCCTTCAAGTGCATTGCTGATAGAAGCCATTGCCTGTGGCACGGAACCTGTTACCTGCTACTACACACAAAACCAGCACGACTTTCACAGCGCCATGCTTGCGGCTGGTATTCACTCGGCAGGTTTAGTGGATGAAAATTTTGCAATGCAGCTGGAGCTTGCATTGCAGGAAGTTAAAAACAGCAGTACTTCCGCTGTGCCGGCATTGATGAAAGAGATCAGCAGGTCAAAGGAAAATTTTATTGAACAATTTAATAAACTCGTCAAATGAAAAACTATCAGTCAGAAAGGGTATTTATAAAAGAAATAGAGATCAATGATTTCACCGACAGGGTGATGGCCTGGTTTGAAGATGAAGAACTGATGCGGTATTACTCTAATTCGAGAAACAGTATCACCCGTGAAAGCCTGTTGCAATCCATAGCAGATGGCAAGAAGAACGGCAACGTTTTTACTTTCGGGATCTATGACAATACTACTTCTGTTTTGATCGGTACATTAAAACTTGGCCCAATCAATCATTCACAAAAAATATCAGACCTGGTGGCACTCATTGGCGACAGGGATTTTTTAGGTAAAGGGCTGGCAGTGGAAGCTATCAAACTGGGTAATGCGCTGGCTTTTGAAGAATACGATATCAGGAAACTTTTTGGTGGCATGTATGAATCTAACATCCCGTCAATAAAAGCTTATACAAGGGCTGGATGGATCATTGAAGGCAGGTTAAAAGGACACTACTTAGTAGAGGGTAAAAATGAAGACCGGATATTGGTGGGATGTTTTAACCCTGCATATTTCACTACTGAAGAACTGGCTAAATTAAAAGAAAATGAACATAGGTACATTTAAAATAGGTGGCCCAAGGGTGTTTATCATTGCAGAATTGTCAGCGAATCATAATGGCTCGCTTGAAAGTGCGTTGGCGCATGTAAAGGCTGCAAAGCAAACTGGTGCGGATGCCATTAAGCTGCAGACTTATACAGCCGACACCATCACCATTGATGCAAAAACGGATGATTTTCGTTTAAAGCAGGGAACCATTTGGGATGGAAAATACCTGCATGAATTATACAAGGAAGCGTATACACCGTGGGAATGGCACCAGCAGATTTTTGATGCTGCCAAAGAAGAAGGACTGATCTGTTTTTCTTCGCCATTTGATTTTACTGCAGTTGACCTGCTCGAAAAACTGGATGCACCTGCCTACAAGATTGCTTCTTTTGAAATAACAGATATTCCTTTGATAGAATATACTGCTGCAAAGGGAAAACCAATCATTATTTCTACCGGCATTGCAGAAGAAGAAGATATTCAGCTGGCAGTGGATACCTGCCGCAGTGTGGGTAACGATCAGATTGTACTGTTGAAATGTACCAGCAGTTACCCGGCACCGTTTAATGAGGCTAACATGATCATGATACCCGACCTTGCGAAACGTTATAGCGTGCTGTCGGGTTTAAGCGATCATACGATGGGTATTACAGTGCCGGTAGTGGCTACAACACTTGGGGCTGCTGTGATAGAGAAGCACTTTATCATCGACAGGAGTACCGGCGGGCCCGATGCATCCTTTAGTTTGAACACAGAAGAATTTACTGCCATGGTAAAAGCAGTACGGGAAGCGGAAATGGCTGTGGGTGTGATAGACTATCACTTAACACCCAAGCAACAAACCGGCCGTGAGTTTTGCCGGTCCCTGTATATTGTGGAAGATGTAAAGGCGGGTGAAAAGCTAACTGCTGCTAATATAAAAAGCATCAGGCCGGGGTATGGGCTGCCACCCAAACATTATCACGAAGTGATAGGGAAAACTTTTACAGGAAATTATTCAAAAGGGACAAGACTGTCATTTGATCTGTTTAATTAAAATAAATTATTCTTTATGCAAAGTTTTGAGCAAAAGTATTACGAAACTGCTGAATTCTGGAAGGAAGGAATGGTGGAGGACGAAGCCAATACACGCCGGCTAAATTCTTCTATAGCCATTTTACCTTCGGATACCAAGACCCTGGCTGATATTGGCTGCGGCAACGGTGTATTTGCAAAGATGCTGCAACAGCAACGTCCCGATATTGATACGTTGAGTGTAGACAGGAGCGAAACAGCGTTAAAGTACGTAAAGACAAAAAGTAAAGTAGGCGACATTGTTGCCTTGCCTTTAGAAGATAAAACATTTGATTGTGTCACCTGTTTCGAGGTGCTGGAACATATACCCTATCCTGTATATGATACCGTGTTAAACGAGTTGACAAGGATTTCAAAAAAGTATGTGATCATCAGTGTTCCATACCAGGAGAAAACAGAATACAACGTTACCAAATGCCCGGCCTGTCATGCGGTGTTTAATATTGTATTACACCTGCGTAATTATTTTGACAAAGACATGCAGGAACTACTTTCAAAGTTTGGTTTCCGCTTTGTAAAACAACAACTGATTGAAAAGAAAAACAAAGTGTACCTGGGCGTGGATTGGTATATACGTTTCCGCAGTGGCTACCTCCGTAACAAAGGAAAATTCCGTTCACCAATATGCCCGGTCTGCGGGTTTGAAAACCCATCTTTTAACGCAACAGGAACGGATCCGGTTAATAACAATCATACTACAGCTGGTGGGGGTGGCATAAAAGGGTTGCTAAAAAAGATATGGCCCACAAAATACAGAACAGGGCACTGGGTAATTGCCGTATACGAACGTATCTAAACAAACAGGCAACAGATGGCATTGTTAAACGAAAGGGCAAAACGTATTGTGGCGGAAGTACCCGAGGTATTTTCACTCGAACGTATTGCGATGAGTGAAAAAATAATCTCAGAACTGGTTAATATGATGAACCATATACACCAGGTGAACTACTCCTACCGGTTTTGGAAAATAGTGATGAGCGATTATGTAAATGCACTGGTAAGCATCAAGCATATACTTGAAAAAGAGGAGTTAAACAGAGCTCCTTATCTTTTTCCACTTAATAGCCATTACCTGCCAACTTTTAAGCAAAAACTGATGGCGAGGCTTCCATCAGTAATTAAACATTATAAAGATCCGGGTGCCCAGTCCCGCATATTTAAAATATTACAAAACGAGCATAATATCAGGATAGCATTGCCGGAAATAGAAGCAGTAAATAAAGATATTGGCGGAACAAATATACCGTTATACTATCCTTTGTTTCCAGGCTTTGGAAAGGCTCATAAAAGAAAAAGGGCCAACCAGCTTGCGGACGGTTATACGGATACATTTCTGAGGAATATGATCCGGCAGTTGCCGCAGGTGTATGTGGAGTATTTTGACGGATTGTATGATCATATACCAGTGCACAGCCCGGAGCATAAAGTATTTCACACACATGGAATGCCGGGATTTTACAATTCACTCATCATTGCTAAATACCTCAACCATGGGGCAAAATTGTATTATTACCAGCATGGCGCTTACTACGGCGAAATGATAGGACATAATTCTCATTTTAATGAAAGCAGTGTGGCTGATGAATTTCGAAGTTGGGGCTGGCACATAAAAAAGAATGACGTTCCATGGAAAGCCTACCGGCTGGAAAAATTCAGGTTGTTGTATAATGAGTGCCCCCGTTCAGCCGGGTATGATTTTCTTATGTGTTACCCGAATGTGATTCACGCCAATCATGGTTTTTTTAAAGGCGTTACTGATCACCTGCTACAGCACATAGATGACCGGAAGTATAAAAAATTTATAGCAAGGCCAAGACCTATTCACCGTATGTTCAGTCATGCAGGCAGGTTGTCTTTTATTAAAGACAACCGGGTGTTCATTGATTCAGGTCTTGGCAGCATGGCTGAGATTACGGCTAAAAGCAGGCTGGTAATACAGTTTAACATACCGGCTACAAATTTTATGGAATGCTTATATGTTGATCACCCTACCATAGGATTAATAAGTAACGACCAGCCTACAGAAATTGTGAAGCCATATTACAGTTTTTTTACCCAGCAGGGTGTAATGCATGAAAATTTTGAATCATTGGTGGATCATCTGAACAAAGTGGATATTGATGAATGGTGGGGTGCTTTAATTAAAGAACCCATGTACCAGCAGTTTAAAAATGAATTTTTGAGACAAGTGTAAGCTCAATGGCCAGGATGCAGTGCATAGATAACCCCGGATTAGTTAATTACAACAAACCGCCAAATATGGCAGTTGAAATACAATTAAAACCTTTTTAAACCAAACACTCTTCTAAATTCTTACTGGTGAAATATTTTACACTCATCGGCGCTGCTGGTTACATAGCCCCACGCCACATGAAAGCAATTAAGGATACCGGCAACACACTTATTGCAGCTTTTGATCCCAACGATTCGGTTGGTATTATAGACAGTTATTTTCCCGATGCCAACTTTTTTACAGAGTTTGAACGTTTTGACAGGCATATAGACAAACTCAGCCGGAGCCAGGAAAAACATGCAGTTGATTATGTGTCTATCTGCTCACCCAATTACCTGCACGATTCGCATATCCGTTTTGCATTGCGCAATAATGCAGATGCCATCTGCGAAAAGCCCATTGTGCTTAATCACTGGAATATCGATGCATTGCAGGCAATTGAAAAAGATACCGGCAAAAAAGTTCATACAGTGCTGCAACTTCGTTTACACCCGGCCATTATTGCTTTAAAAAAAGAAGTGGAAGAAAGCACAGCAGATAAAAAATTTGATATTGATCTCACCTATATTACTTCCCGGGGTAAATGGTATTTCACCTCATGGAAAGGGGATGAAAAAAAGTCGGGCGGCGTGGCTACTAATATTGGTGTGCATTTTTACGATATGCTGCACTTTGTATTTGGTAAAGTGGTGGATAACAAGCTGCATTACCGGGACGATTTT
>JAKQJG010000234.1 GCA_029561305.1 Bacteroidota bacterium
CACCTTCATTGGCTTTTATTTTACTGTAGGTGCAGTAAATGATATAATTGCTGTCTGTTTCGTCTGCTATACTGATATTAAGATCATATACAAGTGAAGCTGTGGAATACTTCTTTCCATCCTGGTACCGTTCATGTGCTACAGTAAGTGAATACTTTGCACTGTCACCCTTTTTAAAATAGGCCAGTACTGTCGCGGTAGTGTCAGTGATGGTATTTTGAGCGTTGCCATTTGAAAGTATAAAAAGAGAAAAAGCCAGTAGAGAAAATGATCGCATGGAAACTATTGATGATATTGAAAAAAGATTCCCTGCTAAGATAAGTACAGCCTGGATATGCCGTATCAAAATTTACCCCTGAGCATACACAATACATTTTCGATAATAAAAAATACATTCCTGGATGAGTAAAACTGTTATGAATGCAGTAGCTTTATGAAGGCAACAAAAATAACTCATAGATAAACGTTATCGTTACCCAATATCCTGCCGAAATCTGTTACACTTTATTGTTCGCTTTTAACACTTGATACCTATTACAATGAAACGCATTTCTACTTTGCTGATCGCTGCTTTTTTCTGTAGCAGTTTATCTGCTCAAAGCCCCATTCTTTTAAAAGACATCAACAATGCCAAAACAGGCTCTTCCATTTCGCAGAGCAGTAATTTCACCTTGGTAAATGGCATCACTTTTTTTACCGCAGATGATGGTGTTCATGGTATTGAATTATGGAAAACAGATGGCACGGAAGCAGGCACTGCTTTGGTAAAAGATATTTATCCAGGCATCCAGGCATCTTACCCAAGAAGGCTGATCAATGTAAATGGTACTTTGTTTTTTGTTGCGGTTGACACCTACGACCATAATATGGAACTATGGAAAAGCGATGGCACAACAGCAGGTACGGTGATGGTTAAAGATATTACACCAGGATATGAATCTTCTGATCCCATGTACCTGACTGACGTAAACGGAGTGTTATTTTTCCAGGCAGGTACATCTAGCTCGGGCGGCATCGAGCTTTGGAAAAGCGATGGCACCGCAGCGGGAACGGTGATGGTAAAAGATATTGTTCCGGGGTCGGGCAGTTCAGGCGCCTGCAACCTGGTGAATGTAAACGGTACCCTGTTTTTTGCAGCCTTTAGCTCAAACGCCCCCAATTCAACCTTTGGATTGTGGAAAACG
>JAKQJG010000005.1 GCA_029561305.1 Bacteroidota bacterium
CCACTAAAACCTTCTGCTCCTAAAATATTTACGATCGCTGCCGGTAATATGGCGTCTGTATTTCCGGGCGGATACTCCAGCATGATCCGCCACAGCATATCAAACTGCGAAGAATAATTGGCTTCTATCGTGTGATGGCCACTGTTATGAACCCTGGGGGCGGTTTCATTTACATACACTTCCCCGCTTTTGTCAACAAATAATTCTACAGCAAAAATGCCAGGACTTTTTAATGCTTTTACCACGGCGATGGATATGGCTTCAACTTTCCAAAATATTTTTTCAGGGAGTTCAGCCGGGCTTATCTGGTAACTTAATAGATTCAGATCCTGGTCAAATACCATATCAACCGGGGGATATAATACTGTTTCGCCTTTAGTATCTACAGCCACCATCATAGCGATCTCTTGTTGTATGTTCACCATTTTTTCTAATACGGAGGGGGCGTTAAAAGCTTTGGCTATATCCTGTTTCGTTCTTATTACCTGCACCCCTTTTCCGTCATAGCCGCCTTCGCCAATTTTATGTACGGCAGGTAAAAAATGCTCCTGTTCATTTACTTCACTTACATTGTTGGTGATAATAAAATCGCTTGTTGGTATTTGATGTGTCTTATAAAATTGTTTTTGCAGAATTTTATTCTTGATGGTTTTGAGGGCGGATGGTTTGGGATACACTTTTACACCTTCCATTTCTAATTTCTCCAGCGCCTCCACGTTTACATTTTCTATTTCGATGGTGATGGCGTGCAGTCCTTTACCAAAATTGTATACATCATCAAAATCAGTGATGCTTCCCTTTATAAAATGATGACAGAGATGTGCAGCAGGACATTCCGGATCATTTTCCATAACAAAGGTTTCAACCGGATAATTAACTGCTGCCTGCAATAACATGCGGCCAAGTTGTCCACCACCAAGGATGCCTATTTTTTTCATAGATGTTTTAATGTACCGGTCGGAGCCGGGTATTGTAAATCATACCTGCAAAATACTTTAAACAGTTAAATTCTTACTGTATTATTTTGCAGGCAATTTATTTTGACTTGACCGTAATTCCCGGCTGCGCCAGCGTTCATGAGTATGCCCCCTTATACCTCCGCTCAGGGCGCCGTGTTGAGGGCAGACTGATGAATAACCTGCTAGGTTTGGGTAAAAAAGGCCACAAGCAGCATTTTAAAGCAGTCAATCTTCACTTAAAATTTCGTGGTACAGTTTTCCTTTTAACAGGTGTATGATCATATAACGATCATATGTTCTATTATTAACGAAACCAAATTAAAGATGAAAATGAAATTGTTTTTTTTAGCAGGAGGAATGTTTTTTTTAACAGCTGTTTCTACTGCACAGCATGGCGTGCGTTGGGGTGTAAAGGCAGGGGCTAATTTTGCCACTGTTAATACAGAAAGCAGTGCACCTGACTGGGGTTCCAGGATTGGCGTACATGCAGGATTATTGGCCCATATTCACTTAAGTAAAAACTGGGCGCTGCAACCTGAGCTGGTTTATTCGTTACAAGGTTCAAAAAATACGGTGGGTAGTGTAAAGCAGACCAATAATCTTCACTATGTAAATGTGCCGGTACTGGTGCAGTATATGTTCAATAACGGATTCCGGTTACAGACCGGTCCGCAAATAGGTTTCCTCGCCGGGGCAAATACAAAAATCAGCGGTGGAACGAGTACAAGCAATTCTGATCTTTATAACAAAACAGATTTCAGCTGGTCTTTTGGCGGCGGTTATTTGACCAACACGGGTCTTGGTATTGATGCAAGGTATAATATTGGTTTGAATGATGTGTACAAACCAGGCGCAATGAAAGAAACCAATAGTGTAATTCAGTTAGGTTTATTTTACATGTTTAATCACAAGAGTAAGTAATTACGATCATCCTTTTAAAAAAGCTGTTTCAGTACCTGGAACAGCTTTTTTATTTATATAAGGCGACTGAAAGAAAAATAATACCTTTAGCCTCTCAAAGTGCAACCAGAATATCCACATAAAATTTTTAGTGATAAGCGAAACAGCTATACCCTGCTGATGTTAGCGCTTGCCATGGATTCGTTTGCCTGATTCTTCCTGCCGGTTTATTTTATCATTTTTTCAATTTATTTTTTATGGAAGCAATTACAGTGCAAACAAAAAATACAAATCCTGCTGCGGCAGATTTTTTACCACTACAGGGTACAGATTATGTAGAATTTTATGTGGGGAATGCCAAACAGGCTGCCCATTTTTATAAAACCGCCTTCGGATTCCAGTCGCTGGCCTATGCCGGCCCCGAAACAGGCATGAAAGAAAAAGTGAGCTATGTTATCAGGCAAAACAAACTCACTTTTGTTTTAACAACACCATTAAGGATCAACAATCCCATTGCCGACCATATTTATAAACATGGTGATGGAGTAAAAGTATTGGCTTTAAGAGTGGAGGATGCCCAAAAAGCCTGGGAAGAAACAATTTCAAGAGGTGGCAGGTCTTATTTGGAGCCAACAACAAAGCAGGATGAAAACGGTACCGTTGTAATGAGTGGCATACACACTTATGGTGACACAGTCCATTTATTTATTGAGAGAAATAATTACCAGGGTCTTTTTATGCCCGGATTCAGGGAGTGGAAATCTAATTATAATCCTACAGAAACGGGCTTATTGTATGTTGATCATTGTGTAGGGAATGTTGGATGGAACCAAATGAATCCCTGGGTGAATTTTTATGAAGAAGTGATGGGTTTCAGAAATATCCTGACTTTCGATGACAAAGACATTTCTACTGAATATTCTGCCTTGATGAGCAAGGTAATGAGTAACGGAAATGGCTATGTTAAATTTCCTATTAATGAACCTGCAGAAGGAAAGAAAAAAAGCCAGGTGGAAGAGTACCTTGATTTTTATAATGGGGAAGGGGTGCAGCATGTGGCCATTGCAACCAACGATATTGTGCATACAGTTTCTGCACTGCAGAACAGGGGCGTGGAATTTTTAACAATACCAGACAGTTATTACGCAGATGTGCTGGACAGGGTGGGTAAAATTGATGAAGACCTGGCGCCTTTGCAAAAACTCGGTATCCTCATTGACAGGGATGAAGAGGGTTACCTGCTGCAAATTTTCAGCAAACCATTAGAAGACAGGCCTACTTTGTTTTTCGAGATCATACAGCGGAAAGGAGCTAAAAGTTTTGGTAAAGGGAATTTTAAAGCATTGTTTGAGGCGTTGGAACGGGAACAGGATGCAAGGGGAAACTTATAGGGTTTTGCTACCGCTCAGCCAGCACAGCTGGCAGGTTTTTCAGGTGCAACGTACAATAGAACTTATTATTGCAGGCTATTAAAGAAACTGTAAAACGTGGATTTAATAGCCGTTTTAATTTATATTTGTCGCAACATACTAATTCACAAATAACAATTCGTCTATAGAAAGCAAATTATACGTCACCCTCTGCAAATTTGTTATTGAATGAAAAAGATTTTTTGGAACCTCTGTATTTCCGCAGTTATTGCCATGGCGCCCCTGTTGACCAGGGCACAAAATTCTTATGTAAGTCTTAAAGCAGCTTCCAATAAAGCTACTGGCCCTTATGCTAAAATAGAAGATACCTTACGCAAACAATTTGAAGAGAAAAAACTCATTTGGCCACCTGAGCAGGTATACATCCGCAGCTTTAAGTTTGACAGGCAGGTGGAAGTATGGGTAAAAGGAAATGAAGAAGACCCATTTAAGTTATTTAAAACCTACCGTATGTGTATGCAGAGCGGTACCATCGGCCCTAAGCGCATGGAAGGTGATTACCAGATGCCCGAAGGATTTTATTACATTAATGAATTTAAACCCAACAGCAATTTTCATTTGGCGCTCGGTTTAAATTATCCCAATGCATCAGATAAAGTTTTAAGTGATGCTCATCGCCCCGGTGGCGATATTTATATTCACGGCGGTTGTGTTTCCACAGGTTGTATCGCTATAAGTGACAAACCAATTGAGGAACTGTATATTCTTACCTACCATGCAAAAGAAAAGGGGCATGAGTTTATACCGGTGCATGTATTTCCAGTAAAATACAGTATAAAAAAATCTTTTGAATATTTAGCACAGGCCACAAAGGAAAATCAATCACTGCAAAAATTCGCCATCAGTTTAAAAGCAGCGTTCGACAAGTTTGAAGAAAAAAAAGTGCTGCCAGTGATCCTGGTAAATAAAAAAGGCGAATATATTATAGAGTAGCCTGCGGCATTACCAATCTCGCTATTGGCTATCTATCAGCACGATCCTCAGTAGTGTATCAGTTTGAACCCAACAGCTATCTGATTGCGAAGCAACTCTGCGACCTCTGCCTCTCAGCGTGCCAATAGTTCCACGCAGACCTGCCTGCCGAAGGCATGGGGTGAAGAGATCGCAGGGGAAAGACAACTTCGTTGTGATATTTTCAGAATGAAGCACTACCCGATTCTCATTTGTAGTACATTTAAAATTGAAAAGCCTGCTAAAGGCTTCAAACCTTATTACATTTGCATATCTATCAGCCAGGCTATCGCTCTCCGGTTTATTCGGGGGGAGGAAAGTCCGGACAGCACAGGGCAACACACCGGCTAACGGCCGGGTCTCCAACCTGGTTGGAGAACAGCAAGTGCCACAGAAAATTACCGCCCTGATTAACCATCGGGGTAAGGGTGAAAATGTGAGGTAAGAGCTCACAGTTTGTTACAGTAATGTATTGAGCGGGTAAACCTTGTGTGCTGTAATGCCACGTATATCCCGGTTTGCAGGCTGCTGAATTATTTCGGCAACCAGCAAGGTAAGTGGCCCGTTTACTATTCCCGAAGTTTCGGGATCCCGGGAAGGGTAGGCAGCAAGATCACAACAGTAATGTTGCGGCCAGATAAATGATAGCCACCCCTTTTTTGCCTTGTTTTGCTTACAAAGCAGGCAACAACGGGGTACAGAATCCGGCTTATGGCTGATAGATTTTTTTACAATTATTCCTTGTGTCCGGATATCTTTTTCTACTATAATTCCTGTTGCCAAGGTCTGAAAATACTTATACAGGTCCGTATTTTCCCATCATCTTTCGTGTTATGCGTATGTATAATCGGTTCACACCAAAATAATTACTTCAATTAAGCGTTTGAGATATGTTGCTCATGCAATTTTATCCATGCTGGCGGGTGAACGTGTATTCACGTCATCCTTTTATCCGTATTTACTTTGCTCTACTGGCACTGCCCTATGTTGACTGCACTTGAATAAGATCGCAGTTTCAACTATCAAAATTCTATTCATGGAAATCAAAAGTTATTACCCGGCCACAGGCGTTTGCAGTGCTAAAAAAGTAAACTGGTTTTTTAAAACCGGGGTTTACAGCATTTTACTTTTGTGGATGACACTCCAGCCATTTTACAGCATTGGTCAAAGCAGGACTTTCACTTCTAGTGGAACATTTTTGGTGCCTGCAGGTGTTACTTCAGTAAATGTGCAGTGTTGGGGTGCCGGAGGTGGTGGAAGCACAACATCCATTGTAGGCGGTGGTGGTGGCGGTGGAGCTTATGCCAGCGGTTCGGTGGCGGTTATACCGGGGTCAACTTATAATATTGTAATTGGCAGCAGGGGGGCATCGGGTACTAATGGTGGCAATACATCCTTTAATAATACATCTATTGTAGCTGCAGGTGGCACATCTGCCGGTAATAACGCAGCTGCAGCCGGTGTTGGTGGTTCTGTTGCTGCATCTGTTGGAACAGTAAGGTATGCGGGCGGCAATGGTGCTGCTGGTAGTGGATCGGTTGCTGGAGGTGGCGGTGGTGGGGCTGGTTCTACAGGAACAGGGAATAATGCCAATACCTATATCAGGGGAGCAGCTAAAACTCTCAACGGTGGTGCCGGAGGCAACGGCAGAAGGCAAACAAGAGGTAATGGATCCAACGGAGCTAATTATGGCGGTGGAGGGGGAGGCGCTTATGGCAACGGTACCAGTGCAAATGGTGGCCTGGGAGGAAGAGGCCTTGCAATAATTTCCTGGACCTGTCCTGTATATAGCTTAACATCGGTATCGGCACCTTTAACTGTCTGCCGGGGAAGTGCCGCCAGGATAACATTAAATGCTTCCGCAGCCAACTTGCCTGTTGGCACCTATACAGTTACGTATAATTTAAGTGCTCCTAACGCAGCTAATAACAGAACGGTAACCATGACCGTTAGTACGCCTGGTTCAGGATCTTTTAATACCAATAATTTGAATACAGCTGGCGCCACTACCATTACTATTACGAAGCTTACCTCAGGCGTAACAGGGAGAAACTGCAGCAGCGTGATCAGCAGCAACAACACTGCTGTTATTTCAATGAACAATGCATTGGCAGTCATTACAACGCAGCCAGCTTCGCAGTCAGTTTGTGTGGGTTCCGCTGTTACTTTATCCGTAACGGCCACGGATGCCATCCGCTATCAATGGCGAAAAAATGGTATCAGCATCAGCGGCGCCACAGCCTCCACCTACAATATTCCATCTTATTGCTCCTGTGATGCAGGAACTTATAGTGTTGTTGTGGCCAATAGTTGTGGCAACCGGGCATCTGCCAACGCTTATATAAGCACCAAAGCCAGCCTGCCTGCAGTTACCGCATCTGCCAGTGCGATGGAAATATGTGCAGGAACACCCATTAATCTAAATGCAACCACACCATCCAATGCGGTAACCTTATTGTACGAGAATTTTAACGGGCCTGTCAATAATTTCACCACGACCAATACAAGCACCGGTGGAACACCGGCCAATGCAGCATGGACACTTAGACCTGACGGTTACAGCTATAACGCGGTGACTTTTAACAGTAATGACAATACCCAGTTTTATATTAGTAACAGTAACGCACAGGGTACCGGAGGGGCTGCCGCAACTATTTTGCAAACTGCTCCATTCAGTACTATTGGACTGAATGCTGCGAGCCTGAACTTTTATCAGTATTACAGGGTCAGCAATACCACAGAAAGAGCCAGGGTGGAAATATCTGTCAATGGTACTTCATGGACAGCACTGGCCACCTACTCAAGTACACAGGGAGCGCCTGATAATTTTGCGTTGGTT
Source organism: Bacteroidota bacterium (assembly GCA_029561305.1). Classification (GTDB taxonomy): domain Bacteria; phylum Bacteroidota; class Bacteroidia; order Chitinophagales; family Chitinophagaceae; genus Ferruginibacter. The sequence goes on from JAKQJG010000005.1 coordinate 7,080, forward strand.
ACTTTTAACCTTTCCGCTTACCTGAACAGACCGTTGGTCATGATACGCTTCAGGTATACAGCTACAACAGCCTGGTATTGGGCAATTGATAATGTGAATGTGAGTGGAACATTGGCGGCGCCTGCAACTTTTCGTTGGACATCAGCCCCGGCAGGCTACAATTCATTCTTACAAAATCCAACAGGCATACTGCCTTTATCAACTACAGATTATACAGTTACGGCTACTAACGCAGCCGGATGTACTAACAGTAGTAATGTTGCGATAACAGTGAACACCCCGCCATTCATAACCGCACAGCCTGTTGCATCTGCTCCTGTGTGCGCTGGTAATGGTATACAAACAATAACTGTTGGGGCAACCGGAACCGGGCTTTCTTACAACTGGCGAAAAGCCGGAGCAGCTGTTGTAAATGGCGGCACTGTTAGCGGCCAGGGCACAGCTACACTTGTATTGACAAACCCCACAGCGGCAGATGAAGGAAGTTACGATGTGCTGATCAGCGGCACTTGTGCTCCAGCCGTTACTTCCGGTTCAGCAGTGGTTTCCCTTAACAGCAATACGATGATTACCACACCTGTTTCTCCCACCAGTCAAACGGTTCTTATAAATAACACTGCAGCAAACCTAACCTTTGCTGCTGAAGGAACATCCCTGGGTTACCAGTGGTATTCCAATAACCTGAACAGTAATTATGGCGGAACCAATGTGGGCACAGCCAACGGAGGCCAAACAAATACTTATATGCCACCTGCAAATGCAGAAGGTACATTGTACTATTATTGTGTTGTAACCGGCGGCTGTGGTACTTTGAGTACAGATCCGGTAGCGGTGACAGTTACCAATATTAACACCTGGGCAGGAGGTGGATCCAGCAACTGGAACAGCAGTGTAAACTGGACAAGGGGAATGGTACCCATTGGTACAAATGACGCAATAATACCCGCTGGTAATGTACCTTACCCGGTGCTGACATCCGCAACTACGGTAAGAAACCTTCAAATAGATGCAGGCGCTGCATTAACCATCGGAACAAATCAATTAACTATAAATGGATCTGTAAGCGGAACAGGTACTATTACGGGTTCGGAAACCTCTGACCTGCTGATTGCCGGCAATGCAGGTACGCTATGGTTTACACCCGGCGGGAAAAATAATTATCTTAAAAATTTCACTATCGGTAATGGCGCTTCAGCCACATTGGGCAGCGAACTGAACATAACAGGTGGTTCGGTTCCTGACAACGAGGGTACACTAACGGTAACAGGTACCGGTGTTTTAAATAGCATGGGATTTCTCCATATTAAATCAAATGAATTTGGAACGGCAAGGATAGCTCAGGGAAACAGTAATGGTGGATATATCACTGGCGACGTAACAGTAGAAAGGTACATTCCAAAAAATGCCAGCAAGGGCTGGAGACTGCTGGCATCTAACACCAGCGGACAAACGATCAATGCAGCATGGCAGGAAGGGGTTTCCGGGTCGCTGCTGAATCCGAATCCAGGATTTGGTTTCAATATAACATCCAGTGGGGCTAATCTTGCGGCGGTGCAGGCCCAGGGGTTTGACACACTTAGCCTGGGTAAGTCAATATTCAAGTATATTCAGTCGGTTGATATGCTTGATTATGTGCCCAACACAAACAGTACTCAATTAAGCTCGGAGCATGGCTATTTTGTTTTTATACGTGGCGACAGAAGTGCCGGCCAGTTTGGTGCAGGAGCGCCATCAACTTCAACCATCATAAGAAGCAAGGGTACATTATTCCAGGGTGACCAGGCAGCGGTAAATTTAGCTGCCGGCCAATATGCCCTGGTGCGTAATCCTTTTGCTTCAAGAATTGATGTGAGGAATATTGTAAGAACAGGTGGAGTGGTAGCTGCATTCCAGGTGTGGGATCCCAAGTTAACAGGGGCATTTGGTGGTGGCGCTTTCCAAACTTTTACCAGGAACAACACAACAGGAAATTATGAGATATCTCCAGGTGGCGGCAGCTACGGAATAAATGGCTCAGTTCAAAATTATATAGAGAGCGGCGCAGCCTTTTATGTGCAGGCAAATGGTAGTGCTGGTACGGTGCACGTAACAGAAGCCTGTAAAACAGCAGGCAGCCTTGTTTCTTCATTCAGGCCTGTTTCGCCTTTAACGGCCCCTGCAAGGATACTGTTTAATGTATATGCCAATAATCCTTCCAGCACAGATATGGTAGATGGCGGCTTCATCGATTTTGACGAAGCATACAGTAACGAGGTGGATGTGTTTGATGTAAGGAAGAATCAAAACTTCAATGAGAATATTGCTCTGGAGCGGAATAATACAGAACTGGTGGTGGAAAGAAGGCAGCCTGTTACGAATGCAGATACGATTTTATTTAAAATGTATAACCTGCGCCGCATTAATTATACAATCCAGATAGACGCAACAGGATTTGATACGCTGTTGAATACAGCAGTACTAAAGGATAGTTATACCGGAGCAGAAACGGAGTTGAGTTTGTCATCAGTAAGTACTTACACATTTACAGTAAATACAGATGCCGCATCGGCATCAACAAGCCGGTTTAAAATTCTGATGCGCAGGGCAGGGGTGGTGCCTGTTACATTTATTACTGCCAAAGCAACAGCGACAATAAGAAAAACAACTGTGCAATGGAAAGTGGCTGCCGAAATAAATATTGCCCGCTATATAATTGAAGTGTCTGCAGATGGAATTCGTTTTAATCCTGCGGCTGAAATTGCAGCCACCGGCGCAGGTATTTATAATTGGGTTGATGAAACACCACTTAATGGCAATCATTTTTACCGCATTAAAGCAGCAGGTACAAATGGCCATGTTGTTTACTCAAATATCTTAAAAGTTGCTGAACCGGACAGGCTGCCGGCACTAACAGTATCGCCTAACCCGGTACTGAATAACGAAATGAATATTTCATTTTTACATCAGCCAAAAGGTACTTACAATGTAACCCTTATCAATGCATACGGGCAGGCAGTATTTACAACTGTAATACGGCACCTTGGCGGAAAAAGTAATTATAAAGTGACATTACCGCCGCTTGTAAAAGCAGGGAGATTTGAATTGTTAGTAAATAACAGAGATGGACATTCACAAACAATATCCATTATTAATATAGCGGCACAATAGTTTATTATGAAAAAACGATGACCAATAATAGGCATAGAATAATATGATTTTAAAAAAAATGTGAGTTGGGTTTGTGGCTGATTCTGATTTTACTGTATATTGCGGCCTTTAAAGGAAGTAATTGTATCCGTATCATCCTCTGAATCTTCCAGATACCCCTTCATTGAATCCCAATTTCTATTATTCTCCGGCCATGTAACTGGAAGGAAGATAGTTTTTCGTAATCTTTCTTCTACTACAAATATGGTATTGCGCTTTTAAGTGATAATTAATTAATTACACTGTTTTACCAGCATTAAAAGTGCAGTTATAGAGATATGTTCAATAACAAAAACAAACAATATGGATACTACTTTACCCTACGCAAATGACTCTTTAATAAAGGGCAGCGTTCAAACCCATGCAGCAATCCTGCATAAAAATTTAGTGCCTTTGCAGGCTCACTCTAATTCGTCGGAAAATGGAAAGCAACAGGCTGCTAACCTCCGCGATATTCCAACAAAGTGGTTGAAAACAGTATGTATTTTACTGGTAGCCAACTTCTTTTTTATCGCTGGTGCTTTTGCACAGACGAATTATTATTATGATGGGTCTGGCAATATTAACAGTAGGTTCAGCTGGGGTACCAATACAGATGGCAGTGGGTCAAATCCAAGTAATTTCACTAGCAATAACAGGATATATAATATCAGGAATACAGCTGCTGTATCCTCCAATGGTAACTGGACGGTGAGTGGAACTAATTCCAGAATTGTTGTGGGTGATGGTACCAATGCATGTAATTTTACAGTAACCAGTAACCATGTGTTGAATGCCCCTGTAAATGTATCGGCGAACGCAACCCTGACGTTGACGACCACAGGTTCTATTACTTCTATCAACTTTGGTACGCTTGCTGCCACCAGCACCGTCAATTTTGCATCTACTTCTTCACAAACAATTGCCAATGAAACCTGGGGTAACATCATAATAAGTGGTGCAAAAGGCAATAATGATGTAACGTTTGCTGCGGGCATGACAATAGCAGGAAACCTGACCATTACGGCTACAGGCAATAGTGGATCGGGGTATGTTTATTTCAATACAACCAATACAGATAGGAATTTTACCATTTCTGGAGACTATACCCAATCAGGTGCCATAGATGTGGAGTTCGGTTCGGGTAATGGGCATAGCTATATCGCTCTAGGTGGAGATCTGTCAAAGAGTGCCGGGTATATGGTTACGACCGGTAACACAGAGAACGGCAGGTTTACGATGAGCGGGTCAAACGTAACCATGCAGTCAAATGGTGGCACCGAGTCAAAATGGATGGATTTTATTATAGCAAGCGGAAGTGTTTGTACGCTGAATGGACAGTTCAATTATTTTGGCAGCTCTGGTACAAATGCAAATTTCACCATCAATAGCGGTGGCCGGTTAAACTGCGGCAGCTTCAATGTGGTTACTGCTGGTGGCTTTGCCAACTTTACCAATAATGGCACTTTGGGAATAGGATCTTCTGCTGGCATTACCAGCGCTGGTGGTACAGGAAATATTCAAACCACGACAAGAACTTTCAGCACTGCAGGCTTTTATGTGTATAACGGCACCACACAAGCTACTGGTTCTGGTTTGCCAACAACTGCTATCACAGGCGGTGTAACAATTTCCAGTGGTGCAACCGTTACAACTACAAATGCTATCATTGTCAATACTACGGGTGTTTTAGCCGTAGATGGTATATTAATACCCGGCGCAGCCACGCAGGTAATGAGTGGAACCGGAACTTTAAATGGTTCAGGAACGGTGAGGGTGAACAGAACAGCAGCTACTGCAGATTTCTTATCTCAGTACACGCAAACAACAAAAACTTTAACCAGCCTTACAGTGGAGTACACAGTTACTACAGGTTCGCAGGTAGTATCCGCCACCACTTACAACAATCTTATACTTAATAATACCAGCGGCACCAATACATCCGGAGGCTCGGTTACAGTAAACGGCACGTTAACATTGGCTGCTGGCGGTGCTTTCGCCATTGGATCCAATACACATACATTCAATGGTGCAGTATCAGGAACGGGTACACTAACAGGTTCAAATACTTCCAACCTGGTAATAGGCGGAGCAGCCGGCACCCTGCGGTTCACTTCGGGAAGTACCAATAATTTTTTAAGAAATTTTACATTGAATACCGGCGCTACCGCCACATTGGGTAACGCATTAAACATAACAGCATTTGATGGCACCAGCAGCGAGGGTGTTTTAACAGTAACGGGAACAGCTACCCTCACAACGGGAGGCTTCCTCACCATTAAGTCAAATGCTAATGGAACAGCAAGGATTGCAGCTGGCAGAACATCCGGCGGTTATATCAGCGGCAATGTTTCTGTAGAAAGATTTATTCCGCAAAACAGCAGTAAAGGCTGGAGGCTATTAGCATCCACAACCAGCGGGCAAACTATCAATGCAGCGTGGCAGGAAGGACAGAATAATTCAATGAATAACCCGAATCCCGGTTTTGGTACAAAGATCACTGCCGGTAATACGATCACTACAAATCTTGCAACGGCACGTGCAGCTGGTTTTGATACGCTTTCAGCTGGTGTGTCTTTATTCAAATACAATGCTGCAACAGATGTGCTTGAAACTGTAACGGCTACCAATACAGGCAATATCGCCAGTGAACAGGGTTACTTCCTCTTTATCCGTGGCGACAGGGCTCCCGGTCAGTTTGGAGCAGGGGCACCATCGTCTTCCACCGTATTAAGAAGCAACGGTAGCCTGTTTTTGGGTGACCAAACAGCAGTAGCCACCGGAACATCTAATTACGGCCTGGTACGTAATCCATATCCTTCACGGATTGATATGAGAAATATCGTTCGTGGCAGCAACCTTATTGATGCCTACCAGGTATGGGATGCCAAATTAGGTGGCACTTTCGGCGTGGGTGGTTTTCAAACCTTTTCAAAAAGCGGCGTTAATTATATTGTATCCCCTGGCGGTGGCAGCTATGGCGCCAATGGCAGCATACACAATTTTATAGAAAGCGGCGCTGCATTTTTTATCCAGTCCACTACCAATACAAATAATACAGCACAGGTAACGGAAGCATGCAAAACATCTGCAAGCAATACCAACTCTTTCAGGCCAAATGATGTACAGGCTGATGAAAAGCGTATTACATTTACGTTGCGTGCGCTAAACCCGGGCAGTGCAGATGTAGTTGACGGTGGTCTTGTTTTCTTTGACAATAACTACAGCAACAGTGTAACGGTAGAGGATGTACGCAAGAGTGGAAACTTTAATGAAAATTTTGGAATCCTCCGTGATAATGTTGACCTGGTGGTGGAAAAAAGAAAAGACGTTGCAGCTGGCGACACGGTATTCTTTAAAATGTACCAGCTTCGCCAGATAAGCTACAGGATCGACTTTGAGTCCCTGAATTTTATTCCCGGCGTTAATACAGTGATTCTACAGGATAAATTTACCAATACCAATACAACCCTCGATCTTACTGCACTTACATCCTATACATTTACAGTAAGCGGAACAGCGGGCTCTTTTGCACAAAACCGTTTCAGGCTGGTGCTGGCCGCTTCAAGCAACACTTTTAGTGGTGCCGGCAATTGGTCCAGCAACGAAAGGTGGAGCCGCGGCGTGCCGCCTTCTGCAGGTGAAACAGTCATTATTGCTGCGGGTGCAAATGCCACGCTGGATACAGACTATACAGTTGCCGGAAGTTTAACCATGGCTGCAACCAGCAGCCTGGAAGTGCTGCCAACAAAGACGCTTACAGTAAGCGGTTCAGCAGATTTTGCAGGACAGTCTGTAACCTTCCGCTCCGATGAAACTGGTTATGGTTCCCTGGGACAGGTAACCGGAACGTTGAATGGTGCAACCAATGTAACAATTGAAAGATACATTCCAAACAATGGGTTCAGGTCGTGGAGGCTGTTAAGTGTACCAACTTACGGAAATGGACAAACGATCAGGCAGGCATGGCAGGAAGGTATTGCCAATCCCCTGGCACTTGACAATAACCTGCCCAACCGTGGAACGCAGATAACAGGTGTATTTGCCACACAGGCGGCCGCTGCTGCAGCAGGCTTTGACGCCCCATCGGCACAAGGCAGCTTACTTACCTGGAATGGCGCAGGCTGGAGCAACGTTAACAGCACCAACAGTCCCATTGCAAATAATAAAGCTTATTTCTTATACATCCGGGGTGAGAGGAGTAAGGGAGTAACCGGTGCCGTTACAAATGCTTCTGCCACCACCTTAAGAACTAACGGAACAGCATACACCGGAAACCAGGTTGTTAGTGTGCCAACCGGCGGCTTATCGTTAGTATCAAATCTTTATCCATCTGCCATTAATTTTACCGCTCTTACAAGAAACAATGTAAACAACGTGTTTTATATCTGGGATTCGAAGAAGCAAAATGGTAACAGCCTCGGTGTTTACCAGACATTCAGCGGGATTAACAGTTATAATTGCCTTATTAGTGGCGGCAGCTATACATTGGGACAGCCCAATACCATCATTGAAAGCGGGCAGGCATTTTTTGTATCAGGAGGTGTAACCCCTGGCGGTGGTACTATCACATTGCTGGAATCTGCCAAAGTAAGTTCATCAGGAAACCTCGGCTTTCGTCCTGCTGCCATTCCTGCCAAAATTGAAAGCAGGTTGCTGGATGCCAACAACGAAGTACTGGATGCCAATGTGGTTATTTTTGACAATGCATACAGTAAAACAGTTGATACAGACGATGCTCCAAAATTTGGCAACCCCGGTGCTAACTTTGCAATTGAAAAGGCCAGCAAAATTCTGGCAATAGAAGGTACACGGCCGGTAGAAGAAAATGATGTGATCCAGTTCCGTACCTGGAACCTGAAACAACAGGTTTATACATTAGAATTTACTGCATCTAAAATGAATGCTGTTGATTTGTATGCCATTCTGGAGGATACTTATTTGAAAGAAAGCACTGAGATTGATCTGAAAAAGGTGAGTGCCATAAGCTTTACAGTAAACAACGACCCCGCCTCAGCAGGAGCAAACAGGTTCAGGGTGCGGTTCAGCAAAGTTAAACCTGTAACTTCTTTGGATAAGCCAGCATACAGCATTGCACCAAATCCAGTAGAAGGGCATTTGATTAATCTCCTGTTTAAAAATCAGCCCGAAGGAAGATACCATGTGAAGCTGACCGGGTTTGATGGAAAAACGCTTGCAGGAAGCACCATTACTCATGCTGCCGGAACAGCAAACCATGTGATGAGCATACCGGTTACTATTGCGGCCGGTAATTACCAACTGGAGATCAATGGGCCAAACAACAAAAAATCTGTACAACAGGTGACTGTGAACGGACAATAATTTTATAGTATGCTGTTTTCAAAAGCCCCCCGACCGGGGGCTTTTGCTTTTTGGAAACGCCAGGTGAAATCATAAAGAAAATATAAAAGAACGCTTTTCACCTGTTTAATTTTTCAGCGAATTAAACTTTGTTTACTTCAAGGCATCTATTAACCCGTAACACATTAAAAATCACAAACAAAAATAGAAACAATGAAAAAAATTTTTGCAATACTGGCGATCACCTTTATGGGCCAGTTGGCTATTGCCCAGGAAACTCCTTCAACTGAAACAAACAAGAATAAGACAGAAAGAAGAGAGCATCGAAAGAAAGGAAAACATCAAAAGGCTGAAATGATGAAACAGCTGAACCTGAGTGAAGATCAAAAGGCAAAGATGAAAGCGATGAGTGCTGCCAATAAGGAAAAAAAACAAGCGATTAAGAATGATGGTAATTTAACCGAAGAGCAAAAGAAGGAACAGATGAAGGCATTAAAAGACCAGCAAAAAAAAGGAATGGAATCGGTATTAAATGATGAGCAAAAGGCAAAGATGAAAGAAATGAAAACAAAAATGAAAGCAGAAAAAAAGCACAGGAAAAAAATGAAAGGCGACAGGACGCAGGAAGTACCAGCACAGAGTTAAGAGTGGGTTTTCAGGTTTTAAGAATAAGCAAGCGGGCCCCCAATTTATTGGGGGCCTTTTGATATGCAGATGTTTCGTATGATTTGATATAAATTGCAACACATTTGTAGCAGATGAAATATTATATAATAGCCGGAGAAGCAAGTGGGGATTTGCATGGCAGCAACCTTGTAAAGGAAATCAGTATGCTCGACAAGGCAGCTGAATTCCGTTGCTGGGGTGGAGATAAAATGCAGGAGGCCGGAGCCGTGATTGTGAAGCATTACAGGGACCTGGCCTTTATGGGCTTTTTGGAAGTATTAAAAAATCTGCGTACTATTTTTAAAAATCTTGATTTCTGTAAAAAAGATATTCTTGCATATCATCCCGATGTATTGATTTTAATTGATTATCCAGGCTTTAATTTACGCATAGCCAAATGGGCAAAACAACAGGGATTAAAAATTATTTTTTATATCTCTCCACAGGTGTGGGCATGGAAGGAAGGAAGGGTAAAAGCCATTAAAAGGGATGTGGATAAAATGCTGGTGATATTGCCCTTTGAAAAAGCATTTTATAAAAACTGGAATTTTGAAGTGGTATATGTGGGTCATCCATTGGTGAATGTGATCAATAATTTTCTCCCTGCGGCCCCTTTGTTTAAAAATAAAAATGTGATTGCATTGCTGCCCGGCAGCCGTAAACAGGAGATTTTAAAAAAGCTCCCCGTGATGCTGGAAGCTTCTGTGAATTTTCCACAGTATCATTTTGTTATCGCCAAAGCACCGGGTATAGAAGAAGTTTTTTATAATGGGCTTCTCAAACCTTATGCGAATGTTTCCTTTGTATCAAATCAAACCTACCAGCTGCTGTCTGAATCAAAAGCTGCATTGGTTACCAGCGGAACTGCTACATTAGAAACAGCCTTGTTTGGAGTACCCGAAGTGGTTTGTTACAAAGGAAGCAGTATTTCGTACCAGATCGCAAAACGGCTTATCAAGATCAAATACATCTGCCTGGTGAACCTCATCATGGATAAGGAAGTGGTGAAAGAACTGATACAGGATGAAATGACTGCAGAAAATATAACCACCGAATTAAACGCAATACTGTCAGATCCAGCACGGCAGCAGCGGCTGAAAGAAGACTATGCAGCGTTAAAAAAGCTTTTAAGTGAAGGTGGTAATGCTTCTGCAAATGCAGCAAAACACATTCTTGAATTCCTGGGTAAATGAATCTCCATGATGTGGAACGATATAAAAAAGCCGGGACAAAACTTGCCCCGGTTGAATGATGTTGTACCTGTTGCTGCTTATTTCTTTTTCGCTGCTATAAAACTTAATTGGCGGATGCTGTTGATATTGCTGTAGTCATACTGGTACAGCCCGTTACTGCAAACAACAATCGCTTTACCGTTGTTGGTTATTACATCATAAGGCTGACTGCCCCTTATTCTGTTCAGTATCCTTAGATCACCCGGGTTATTGGCATTATACACTTTTACTTCTGTTTCGTCACATACAAAAAGCAAATTCCCTTCTTTACTAAGACCGGTGGGTTTTGTAAGCTGGTAGGTTTTTACCAGCTGGCTTTGTGGCAGATTCCTGATGTCGATCACATGCAACTCATTGGCTTCGCCGCCACACAATTCACCCGCATGAAGCGTAACGTAGGCATATTGCCCATCGGTGATCACTGGATCGCAAGCCCGGCCATGAGTAAATTCACCCAGTGATACGGGCAGCTGCGGATTACTTACATCGTACATAAACATTCCTACAGCTGAACCCAAAAATAACTTTCCTTCGAAAGGGAAAATAGTCTGCAGGTCGAACCCAGCAAAGAAACTATTCAGCAGTTGCGGATTACCGGCATTACGTATATCAACAATCCCAACGTTGTGGCTCTCAGTAATGGCATATAAATGGTCGTTCATTAATACCATACCCGCCATCGAACCTGCAGTGCCTGTCGATTTAATACCGGCTGCAGACAGGGTCAATATATCACCGCCTGCACACAGTTGGCATCCGGGAAACAGGTTGTCATTTTCCTCTACAATCGTGTCTCTTTGCAACCATTGCACCACAATGTTTTCATTCATAATAGCGGGAAAACCATTCACATAAGAGCGGCCTGTAAAAAAGTTTTCGATTTTATTGGTAATTGCTGCCTGCCGGGGATTAGAGATGTCTATAGCCAGCAGGTCGCTGTACATGTCTGCATACAATGTATTGTCTTTAATGGCAATATCCAGGTTGCCGGGAATAGAGAGGAAGGCGATTTTTATTGGGTTTGATGGGTTGCTGTTATCATATACATGAATTCCTTTGTTCTGGTCGTTTAAATAAATGAAATTGTCCTTGATATAAATTTTACCCGTTTGTGAAACGGCTTCATTCGGATTGCCGTTTAAACCGTCCAGCGCCGCATTCTTTGGTCCATATACAGGTGTAAATAAGGTAATTGTTTTACCAGCTTTTTTTGAGCCGTTTTCTTTTTTACAGGATGAAAACAATGTAAATAAAGAGATCATTGCACAAAAAAGCAAAGGGATATTTTTTTTCATACAGTTAGTTTATAAATGTGACAATGGTTTCTCAGGCACAGTTGCATATGCCTGAAAAAAAATATCAGCTGTGCTGCTGTTATTAAGTTGCCAAAAAAAATTATCTGTTGAGTAAAGAAATCAGGTAACGCGGCATGGGATACAATGCAGGACAGCACCGGCATCCCTTTTTTAAAAACGGGCTGATGACTTGCCCTGGTACATCAGGATCCCGGTTTTCATTCATCTGTTTACTCCGGCACGAAATCAAGTAGCGATAAAAATGCACGAATTGCCGGGATATAAAAAACGCAGGATAGTGTCGTTAACCCGAAAAAAATATTATGCTGACAATCTTTTAGCTGTGTAAAGTTTCCTTCACCTGCTCTATTTTTGCAGGCTCTTTTACAACAGTCATTTTTGCAGTGTCGTTTGACTTGTCAATATAGGGAAGGTGATAATCCTTGTAGAAATCTTTTTTATTATCCTGGTAGGATGTAACCGCACCAAAGGAATGGAGCATTTTTATATAACACCATGCAAGGTCAAGTTGATAGGGTAAAAAGCCTGACCTGGCGCTCCTGGGATACAGGTGATGGTTATTATGCCATTCGCCGGCCACATACCCGGGCCATACCTGGTTTATCGACATATCTTTGCGGTTATGGTCAATGCCCTCCTGCCGTTTATCAGCACCTTTGCCATGACCTTCGTAATTAAATGTTCGTACACCAACGGCCCACACAAAAGCACCACCAAGCAACGCACAAACGAGGCCCATACCGCCAATGAGGTAAAATACGGCAATCCAAAAACTCCAGTTAAGCAGCCAGCTGGCCACTGTTGCCGCAGGTTTGGCATAAGAGCCCCATTTTTGATATGCTGAATAACTATTTCCATCGATGCCTGTATGCTTCATCAGCGTGCGTACATGGTTGTAATCTTTTTCAGAAAGGTTTTTTGCAATGGGCTGATGATTTACATCTGCCAGGAAACAATACAGAAAACCGCCTTCAGCAAAATAGGGATCACCGGGTTCATCGCTCTTTGCATGATGCACATGGTGTGATACAACATATATTTCTTCTGGTATGATACTCAACATCAAATTCTGTGTAAAAAACCTCCACCAGTTATTTTTAAAAGTAAACGCATGGTGTGTGCCATAACGATGATACCATACAGTGCCGTGCGTACCCAATAATATCATTCCATATACAAAGCCAGCAGCCAATAGTCCGAAGCTGAAATATTTGGTAATAAACAAAACCAAAAAGGGAAATAATAACAGCACTTTTAACCAGCTAAAAAAAGGCAGCCAGTTTTTTTTATCCTTGAATATATTAAGTCTTGAAAAAAATTCCTTTATAATGGCTGAAGCGGAAGGTTTACTGAATTCGCCAGTCGCAGTGCGCCATCCATAAGAAGGAGTTTGAAGTACATCGTCTAAGAAAGCCATTAAATTGGATTTTAAAGTGAACACCTGGAATAATCGTTCCCAGGCCAATGACCGAATGTACGCAATTAAGCTGACCATTTACACGATGTCTAACATTATCGGTCATAATTTGCTCTTTCTGTCATCAATATCACTGAATAATGGTTAATGGCCAACGAAAGATGAAAACAGGTTGGTTGTATTTTGTGAACCGGGTTGCATAAACATAGGCTTTACAAATATTATGCACCAGCACCTTATCTTTGAACAAAGAATTTTTGCTATGCTTAAAATTGGCGTTTTTGGAACAGGCCACTTGGGAAAATTTCACCTTAATAACTGGAAAGAAATTGAAGGAGCGGAATTGGTTGGTTTTTATGATCCCGATGATACTACGGCCAATGAAGTGAGCGCTACTTACAGCCTTAAACGATTTGACACGGTGGAGTCTTTGCTGGAGGCCTGCGATGCAGTGGACATTATTGCCCCCACATCTTTTCATTTTCAATTATGCAAAGCTGCCATTACAAAAGGAAAGCATGTGTTCGTGGAAAAACCACTCGCCAATACAATGGACGAGGCAAGGGAACTGGTTAAACTGGCTAAAGAAGCTAATATAAAAATGCAGGTGGGTCATGTGGAAAGATTTAACCCTGCTTTCTTAGCATTGAAAGATAATAAGCTGGAGCCCATGTTCATTGAAGTACACCGGCTGGCCCAGTTCAATCCAAGGGGTACAGATGTGAGTGTGATACTGGATTTGATGATACATGATATCGACATCATTTTAAGCCTGGTGAAGAGCAATGTAAAAAGTATTTCTGCTAATGGTGTGGCCGTATTAAGTGATACGCCTGATATTGCAAACGTGCGGATCGAATTTGACAACAGTTGTGTAGCCAACCTTACCAGCAGCCGCATTTCAATGAAGCGGATGCGCAAAATGCGTTTGTTTCAGAAAGATTCTTATATCGGTATTGATTTTTTAGAAAAGAAAACGGAAGTGATCAAGTTAAACGCACCGGGTGATAAGAATGTATTTACGTTTGATATCGAGACCAATCATGGTAAAAAAACAATAGCCATCAGTAACCCGGTAGTGGAAGAAGGCAATGCCATAAAAATGGAACTCGAGGCTTTTTACAATGCTGTTGTAAATGACACAGACACACCCGTGAGCGAAATTGATGGCTTCCGGGCAATGGATGTGGCGCACCAGATCTTAGAAAAGATCGGGGTTGTACACGTTAGCTGAATACTGAATGCCAAATAATGAATACCGAATAACTGCTCAACCCGCTCAACTGCTAAACTATTTCATTGAAACAACCCCGGATACATATTAGCTGGTACATTACAGCAGATATTATTGGCTCATTGTTTACATGGTGGCTTTTTTATTACTTGCGCACCATAATCTATCACTATCCACTCACGGTACCTGCTGGTTTTTATCTCGGCGCTTTTTTATACACGGTTGGCTGGCTAAGCCTGCATTTGCTGAGTGGTGCTTATGAAGGGATATACCAAAAAACAAAGATCACAGAATTCATCCGCACGTTGCTGGTGACATTGATTGGTTCCCTGGTGTTACTGTTCTTCTTTATTCTCAAAAATCCGCAGGAAAACAATATTTATTATTATAAAGAATTTTTCTGCCTGCTGGTGCCAGTATTTTTTGTGACGCTTTTCATACGATTTGTGCTGCTCAATATTGCATTAAAGCAGTTAGCGGCCAAAAAAGTTTCTTTCAATGCACTGTTAATTGGTACTGGTAAAACTGCCGGCAAATTTTGGAGGTCTTTTGATGAAACAAACAAGAACAGCGGCTATGTCATCACCAGTTTTTTAAACACCAATGGTAATAAAGATTTGCAGCTGCCAGGTGAAATAAGGCGGTATAACAATTTGCCCGAACTGAAAAGTATTATCAGGAATGATACTATTGAAGAAGTAATTATCACTGTTGAAAAAAATGAACGGGAACTGCTGGTGAAAATATTGCAGCAATTAAGTGATACAGATGTTAATATTAAAATAACACCGGATGCTGTTGATATCATTAGTGGTGCTGTGCAAACAAGTGATGTGATGGGCATTCCTTTAATTGATGTGCATAGCGGCCTGCTGCCCTCCTGGCAAAAAAACCTGAAGCGTTTTGTTGATCTGTTCATTTCTATTCTTGCAGCTGTTTTATTATCCCCTTTATTAATTTATACTGCCGTAAGAACGGCGCTGTCTTCAAAAGGCAGGATTCTTTTCAGGCAGGAGCGGATAGGGTACAAAGGCAAACCTTTTATTATTTATAAGTTTCGAAGCATGGTAGAGGATGCAGAGAAGAACGGCCCGATGCTAAGCAGCGAAGAAGATGAACGTATCACCAAATGGGGACGTGTAATGCGCAAATGGCGGTTGGATGAATTGCCACAATTGTGGAATATCATGAAAGGAGAAATGAGTTTGGTGGGTCCAAGGCCGGAAAGGAAGTTTTATGTAGACCAGATCGTAGAACAGCATTCAGAATACAAATATCTTTTTAAAGTAAAACCGGGACTTACCAGTTGGGGTATGGTAAAATTCGGCTATGCTTCATCGGTAGAAGAGATGATACAGCGTATGCCATTTGACCTGATGTATGTGGAGAATGTATCCTTGCTGCTTGACCTCAGAATAATGATCCTGACAATGGCAACTATTTTAAAGGGGAAAGGGAAATAAGTTATTTAAGTTGGTATTTGCAAAGGGTAAGAGTTATTAGTTACGGGTTACGGGTTTTGGGTTTCGGGTTATGGTTTATTGGTTATGAGTTGCTGGTTTACCTTAGTTTAATCTGTGGCCTGCAATTTATATTTAGACTGCCGCTCTTTGCTACTTGACTATTCACCATTGACCATTCACCATTCACCATTCACTATTCACTATTCCCTATCTTTGAAAAAACACTGCATTATGAAAGCAATCCGGTTGCTTTTTATTTTAAGTTTTGTCTCTTTTACGGCTGCAGCCCAGTCACCTTACTGGCAGCAACAGGTGAATTATAACATCTCGGTAAGCCTGAACGATACAGACCATACGCTGGATGGGCATGAAAGAATGGAGTATATCAACAATTCTTCCGATACATTAAAATTTATCTGGATCCACCTGTGGATGAATGCCTATAAAAACGACCGCACTGCATTTACTAAACAGCAATTAGAGAATGGCAGCACCAGGTTTTATTTTAGCAATGAAGAAGACAAGGGTTATGTGAACAGGCTGGCTTTTAAAGTGAACGGCAGCATTGCTGTAAAAGAAGATCATCCGCAGCACCCCGATATTATTAAGTTGCTGTTGCCTGCACCTTTGCCACCCAAAAAAAGCTGTATAATAGAAACCGACTTTCATGTTAAGCTTCCCTATAATTTTTCAAGAGGCGGACATATCGGGCAATCCTATCAAATAACACAGTGGTATCCCAAAGCGGCTGTGTATGACCGTAAGGGCTGGCACGAAATGCCTTACCTGGACCAGGGAGAATTCTATAGTGATTTTGGTGACTATGAAGTGAAGATAGTATTGCCAGGAAATTATGCAGTTGCTGCAACTGGTGAATTAAAAAGGGACAGTGCTCATGCATCAATGGATGAAACCTGGCATGCTACTGAACCGGCAATGGAAAAAGAAAAGAAACCGTTTTTAGTAAACAAGAAAAGAGCGGCAGTTGCCTCTATTCAGTCATCCAAAACATTTAAAACCTTAGTCTATCAACAAAGTAATGTTATTGATTTTGCCTGGTTTGCTGATAAAAGATTTATAACAAACAGCGATACAATGGCCTTGCCTTCAGGAAGGGTGATCAAGGTAGCGGCATATTCACTGCCTTCAAAAGAGAAAACAGGTACCTGGAAAGACGCAGTAAAATATATCAAGAAATCTGTGTTGCTCAGGAGTAATTTGATTGGTGAGTACCCATACAATACCGTAACTGTAGTACAAGGTGACATGAAGTATGCAGGCGGAATGGAATATCCAACGATCACCATTTTATCAGGGTTGGATGAAGAGAAAGACCTGGAAGCGGTGATCGATCATGAAGTGGGACATAACTGGTTTTATGGGATACTGGCTACCAATGAAAGAGAACACCCCTGGATGGATGAAGGGATGAATACCTACTACGAAAATTTCCGTTATACACCGGAGTCAGCAGCGCCACTTGTAAATAAAAAAGGCGAATCCGATTTTTTTGAGAAAAGAATACCGGCGGATATCAGTGATTTTTTACTTCGCTGGGCGGCTTCAGAAAAAAAAGATCAACCTATAGAAACGCCATCGGAGAAATTTTCAATGGTAAATTACCAGACCTCCGCTTATTATAAAGCAAGCAAATGGATGCAATGGCTTGAAACAATGTTGGGAAGAGAAAGATTTGACAGCTGCATGAGAGAGTATTACAGCCAATGGAAATTTAAACACCCGTATCCTGAAGATTTAATTGGAATAATAAAATCTTCCTCTCAATATGGCACTACAATGGAAGCGGCCATGTTGAACATGAAGGGATGGAACGGGGAAGCCATTAAAGCAAGAAAATCCCTGGATATTCATGATGAAAAAAATGATCAGTCCTTAAGGCGCCCGATAAAACTCACCTCCTTTTTCAGCCTTAAAGACACAGACAAGTACAAATACATTTTTGCTTCACCTGCCATTGGCATCAATAGTTATGATAAACTTATGGTGGGTGTTCTCTTCCATAACTATACTTTACCCCAGGAGAAATTCTCTTTTTTGGTTTCGCCATTATACGCAACCGGTAGTAAACAATTAAATGGCATCGCCAGAATTGATTACAAATTGCACCAGGGAAACAATGGGGAAAAGCTGGTATTCTCCATTGCGGGAGCTTCATTCAATGGCGATGACTTCACAGACTCCACTGGTAAAAAGAACTTCCTGCGTTTTAGTAAAATAGTTCCGGGATTTAAATATGTTTTTGCCAATAACGACCCACGTAGCCTGCTTACCAAATACCTGCAGTGGAAAACATTTTTTATCAATGAAGAAGCATTACTGTTTTCAAGGGATACCATCAATGATGCAGACATTATCTCTTATCCAACTTTTAACCGTTATGTGAACCAATTTAAATTTGTAGTAGAAAACAGCAGGGCATTATATCCTTACGCTGCAGAGCTGCAAGCCGACCAGGGAAAAGATTTCGTTCGCCTGGCATTTACCGGCAATTACTTTTTTAACTATGCAAAAGGCGGTGGCATGAATGTGCGGTTATTTGCGGGCAAGTTTTTTTATCTCGGGGAAAAAACATTTGCCAGGCAATTCCAGACAGACCCATATCATTTAAATATGACCGGCCCCAGGGGGTATGAAGATTATACCTACAGCAACTATTTTGCAGGCAGGAATGAATTTGACGGATTTGCATCCCAGCAGATCATGCAAAGAGATGGATTTTTTAAAGTACGGTCCGACCTGCTGAGCAGCAAGATCGGTAAAACTGATAACTGGCTGGCTGCTGCCAACTTTACCAGCGATTTTCCAAAAGCATTCAATCCGTTGTCGGTGCTGCCCGTAAAAATTCCTCTAAAAGTATTTGTTGATATTGGCACTTATGCGGAAGCATGGGAAAAAAACAGCAACCAGCAAAAGCTTATCTATGATGCAGGTCTGCAAATTTCTTTATTTAAAAACCTCATTAACGTATATGTTCCTGTTCTATACAGCAAAGTTTTCAGGGATTATATTAAATCAACCAACCCTGGGTTTGTAAAAAATATTTCTTTCAGTATCGATATCCAGCATTTCACATTAAAGAAACTGGTCCCTCAATTTGCATTTTAACAGTGGCAATAGCGTATGTACCATACCACAGTATTGACAAACAAAAATGGGATGAATGTATAGGTTCCGCTGCTAACGGCCTGGTATATGCCACCAGTATCTACCTGGATATAATGAGCGACAACTGGGATGCACTGATCCTGGATGACTACATTGCAGTGATGCCGCTTACCTGGAGAAAAAAGTACAGTATACATTATTTATACCAGCCTTTTTTTACAGCCTGTTTGGGAGTGTTTGCACAAAATATCGATGCCCGGTTACTGCATGATTTTCTTAAAGCAGTTCCTCCCAAATTTAAGTACTGGGATATTTCTCTTAATCACGCCAACATTTTTCCGGTGCCGGGATTTGTTTTGTTCGAACGAATGAATTATGTGCTCCCGTTGAAAGAACCATACGAAAAGCTGCATGAAAATTTTCGTGACAACATAAAACGCAATATAAAAAAGGCAGCCAAACTGAACTGCGTTATAAAAAAAGATATACCATTAGATGATGTCATCATTTTGGCAAGGGAGCAATCCAGGGATTTTGTATCCTTAACAGATAAGGATTTCGACAGGTTTAAAAAACTATACCACCAATTGCATGCAAAAAAGCAGGCTGTTACTTATGCAGTTTATAGTTCGTTAAATGTGCTGCTGGCTTCTTGTGTTTTTTTCTTTTACAAGAACAGGGCATATTATATTTTGGTGGGCAATCACCCTAACGGAAAAACCATTGGTGCATCACATGCTTTGATAAATGCTTTTATAAAAGATCATGCAGGACAAAACATGCTGCTCGATTTTGAAGGCAGCGATATACATAGTCTCGCTTTTTTTTATAGCAGCTTTGGCGCAACGGAAGAAAAATATACAGGTTTGAAATACAATATTCTTCCCCGCTTACTGAAATATTTTAAAAATTGATGGTCTTAGTTGTTAACCTGAACTACACTTATCCCCGAAAAGTGAATTTCCCCTGCATTTGAAGAAAAAGTTCCGTCTGCAAGTTTAACGGGGGCAAATTTCAATACAGCAAAAAGGGGAGTTGCTGACCCACCTGTTGACTGTAAATTTTTCACTTGCTGGGTAATATCGATCTCAACCTGCTGTTTTGCGCCGGGGGCAGTAATCGAATAAAGATCAAGCAGGGAAACAAAACTTTGTTGTGAAGATGTCAGCTTATCAATGTCATTTAGTAAATTGGTAAGGTAGATCTCGTACACTCCTTCGGGTGCGCTAATCACTGTAGGGTGATCAAGAACCAGCAGCAATCTGCCTTTTTTTGTAACCTCCAGCTTTTTCTCTTCCGGTAAATGCAATATTGTTTGTGTAACGTTAATACCTGCTACGAGTGCTGTATCTTTTTTATACAACAATACTGTGTCTGTTGCATTTGTAATTGTTGTGCTGTTATTGCCGGTTGAACAACCGGTCAACATGACCATCCACAATGTTATTGCAATCAATTGCATGGTATCAATTTCCGGAACGCTCTAAAGAAAATTTAATACGCCTGATAGAGAATTCAGCATCGGTACCTACTTCAATCCTGTTAAGCGTGGCACCCCTTACATAAAATGAAACTGAAGCATTCCGTAGACTATTGAGATTAAGTCCCAGAGCCTCAGCCACCTTTGTTGCATCCAGTTCCACTTCATCAGCCGGGTTGTCGGTAAAATGGTGGTTGGTATGGTGTTCGGCTGAAAATAGATCGAGTAAACCAACAAAATGTATACTTCTGAAATCAGGCGTTTGGCCATCAGGCTGGTTAATATATACTTCTACAACACCTTCGGGCATCTGGCGAACAGCAAGACCTTCAAAAGTCATGATCAGTCTTTCGGAGGTACTGGCATCGGAGAAATTAAAGGCTTCCCGGTTATTTCTCCTTATAAAAGAATCAATTTGAGTTGAACTTTCCCGTGCGAAGTCTGCTTTTTGTCTTTTACCGTTAAGTTGCACTGCACTTTCTCTTGTTATTAATATATCTCTTCTCACAACAGCGGGTCTTGCCGGAGGACAGCCTGGAAAAGAGGGAAGATCATCATACCGATAGTTTAATTGGGCAGAAATTTCAACAACCTGGCTCCCGGTAAGCGATACCTGGTTGCCAAATTCATCAAAAAATACATAGCTTTTATTGAGCCAGGTGGCATCAACCGGGTTTGCCCTGCCATTACACATGGCTCTCCAAACTTCCCACAAGCGGTCAATTTCGGAATGGTGCAGCCAGAAAACGGGATCAACGGCTGCTGTGTTCACTATTGCCATTGCACCATTTACACTGGTATGTACAGAACCATGCGGGCCGCTGTTCAAATTACTTTGAAAAGTATAATAAGGTACAATTGCCATAGAGTTATTAAATGCAGTTATTATACTGGCGGGTAAAGCACCACCCCCATTAATGGCTGCATTTCTTGTCATATATAAGGGGTTGCCAGGACTGTTCTCCCTGTAAGCTGCAGGTAAAACAGGATCTGTCAAATAATCCCAATAAGGAAGGGTTAGATCAGCCCTGCCTGACTTATGTCTTAATATGCGCTCAAAAAAATAAAGGTACATGCGGTGCCATGCCAGGAAAAAAACACCTTCGCCAGCACGGTGGCAGGTATTCCATGACTGTAAATTATCGGGTAGATTGGTGCCATGAATAGCAGTTTGATACCCAAAACTGGTTGGATTCGTATAAGGCAAAGCTTTCATTTTTAATAAACCCACCTTTATAGCATTGATCTCAGCCTGTGTAAGTGCATTTACATTTTTGCGGGTCTTCATGGGCTCCAGGCCGAACCTGCGCTGAAATTCCTCATTCGAAATGGGCGGGGGGCTATAGAAAGCATTCGACTGGCACTCGATTATATCGGTTATGGGCCTTACAGAAGTGGCGGGTTTGTCTTTATTATCAGAGGTTCCCACAAAAATAATACTGCCACAAAGCAGCGTCACAAACAGGAAAACATAACTTTTCATAATACTTTTTTTGGCTGCCGGATGTAAATAAACCTGCAGTTTGTTAATGCTTATTAACAATGGATCTTATAAATCCAGTGTGAAAATGTTTACAGTATTTTTCTCGGAATTGGATAGAATGACAGGCTTTTCTACAGGGAAAAAATAAATATGTGGATATGTTTAAAATCATGCTAAACTAATAAAAAAATTAGATATTTTTACAACGAGTTTTAAATCAGCAAATTTAATGCACTCCTTTTCCTAATATCCTACTGAGAACAATCTGAGTTTTTTATTCCATTGAAATCCCTGGACAACCTAAAATAGTTTTAATATCCTTTCATTTACCTGCTGTTCTTTTTTAGAATGACATTACTCATTAATTATGTAATTAATCCAGGCGGTCCTTTTTTCGTCTGATGGTAACTGTTTTTAAAAAAGAAATCTTGTACCTGTTATGTTTCACCTGTCTGGCATTTCATCAATAGTGAAAAGCGCTGCTGTGATTCGTGGAAGCTAAATATAATTTCAACATTTTAATTTGCAATGATGAGCGGAACAGGATTTTTTAGAAGCATGAAAAAGCGCTTTGCAGTGCGTAAAAATATTTTCACATTAGTTGTATTGTTTTTTACAGGGTTGCTTTTTTGCGGAAAGGTAAATGGACAAGCAACTTGTTTTGGTGTGATTGACGGCAGCACAACAGAATTTTGTGTGGTGTCTGGGTCTATTACTTTTTCCAATGCAGTAGCTGCTGGTGAAAATGTGCAATGGCTTACTTCCGGCGATGGCGTGTTCAATGATCCTTATGCCCAAAACCCGACGTACACACCCGGGCCTGTTGACATTGCAAATGGGTATGCTTTTATTTACCTGGATGTTTACAAAGACGACCCGGTAGATTTTTGCTCGGTTCTTCCTTTGGTGACATTGCATATTGGTTCCATGAATGCAACAGCAACACCTGCCACCCAAACTATTTGTTCAGGTTCAGCTCTTACTAATATAGTTTTCTCCGGAGGATTAAGTTCCACCACCTACAACTGGACAAGAGATAATACTGCCACCATTACCGGAACTGCAGGTACCAGTGGAACAGGTACTATCAGGGGCAACCTGGCTAATGCGACAGCGGACCCGGTAAGTGTACGGTTTACCATAACGCCCACTACAGGCAGTTGCACAGGAACACCCATCAATGCGGTGGTGAACGTTAATCCAAGGGTGATTGCTTCAGCCAGTATTACTTCTCAAACAACCTGCTCTGGCTCTGCTATTACACCAATCGCAGTCAGCAGTTCTGCCAATAACACCACCTACACCTGGACAAGAAATAATACAGGTTCAGTTACCGGTATTGCTTCCAGCGGAACTTCTGCAAATATTACCGGCACGTTAACCAATACCAGCGGTTCACCGGTTACTGTAACGTTTACCATTACCCCAACAGCAAATGGCTGTGCAGGTACTGCAATTACCTCTACTGTTACTGTAAATCCGAATTCAAATGTAGTAACCAGCACGCCGGCATTGCAGTCAGTATGTTCCGGATCACCCATTAGTAATATTACTTTCAGCGGCGCTGGTGGCGGGGCCACTTATAACTGGACAAGAAATAATACAGCCGGGGTAACGGGCATTGCCAGCAGCGGTTCCGGAACCATCAGTGGCACATTGACCAATACCACCACTGCACCGGTTTATGTAACGTTTACCATTACCCCAACTACCAATAGTTGTTCCAACAGGGCATCCGTGCTGGTAAGTCCAAGGCCTGCAGCAACGGCAACACCAGCTTCTCAAACGATCTGTTCTGGTACAGCCATCTCACCTGTATTGTTAACAAGCAATATCAGCAATACTACCTATGCCTGGACAAGAAATAATACCGCTTCAGTTACAGGCATTGCCAACAGCGGCACAGGTAACATAGCAGGTTCACTAACGAATACAACCAACTCACCTGTAACGGTTACATTTACTATCACACCTTCTGTTAATGGATGTACAGGCACGGCTATTACTGCTACAGTAACTGTTACGCCTGCCCCGAATACAGCAACTGCAACCCCATCCAATCAGACTATTTGTTCCGGCGGTAATGTGAGCTCTATTACTATGAGTGGCAGTGGCGGTGGATCGGTGTATAACTGGAGCAGGGATAATATCGCACTTGCAACGGGCATAGGTTATTCAGGTACAGGTACAATCAATGGCCAGTTGATCAATACAACCGGAACCGCACTTACTGTAAGATTTACTATTACACCTACAAGAAATGGATGTGTGGGTACACCTGTTATTGCCAATGTTGTTGTGAATGCTGCTTCCAATTCAGCTTCCGCCACCCCCCTGGATCAAACGGTTTGTTCAGGTACGCCGGTAAGCCAAATTGTACTAAGCGGCGCCACATCTTATACCTGGACAAGGAATAATACAGCAACAGTAACAGGCATTGCAGCCAGTGGTACAGGAAATATTTCGGGTACACTTGTAAATACTACAGGTGCCCCGGTTAATGTAACGTTCACGGTTATCCCAACCATTGGTGGCTGTACAGGTCTTCCTGTTATAGCCTCTGTGCT
The DNA here is from genome assembly GCA_029561305.1 of Bacteroidota bacterium. Classification (GTDB taxonomy): domain Bacteria; phylum Bacteroidota; class Bacteroidia; order Chitinophagales; family Chitinophagaceae; genus Ferruginibacter. The sequence continues at coordinate 31,551 of JAKQJG010000005.1, forward strand.
GGTAAACCCAAGGCCAACAGCGGTTATTACAGGCAGCCAGGCCGTATGTACAGGCGGTGCATCACCAAATCTTTCTATAGCATTTACAGGTGTGGCACCCTGGTCATTTACTTATACAGATGGATCAACACCGGTCTCGCTTTCTGGTAGTTATGCCAACTCTTATACATTCCCGGTTCCCGCATTACCTGCCGTATACACAGTGACTACAGTTAGCGATGCCAACTGTGTGGCACAAGCAGGCGATATCACAGGCAGTGCAAACATTACACAGCAAACATATACTTTCAATGCAAGTGCCGGCTTAAATGGTAATATTAGTCCTGCAGGGGCCATTGCCATTAACTGTGGTACAAACCAGACCTATACGATTACTCCAAATAGTGGCTTTAGCGTGGCAGACGTACTTGTAAACGGGATATCAGTGGGAGCAGTAACAAGCTATACGTTTATAAACGTTTCAGCGCCGCATACAATCAGTGCAGTATTCAGTGCCAACGCACATACGATCACTGCAAGTGCTGGTGCCAACGGATCTATTTCGCCATCGGGTGCGGTAGCAATTTCTAATGGTGCCAGTCAAGCATTTACTATTGCAGCGGCTCCATGTTATCAAATATCAAATGTATTAGTGGACGGTGTTTCTATCGGCGCTGTATCAGGTTACACTTTCAATAATGTTACAGCTCCGCATACTATCAGCGCTTCGTTTACACAAACCAGTTATAACATCATTGCCATTGCCGGAGCCAATGGAAATATTACGCCTGCTGGTACAACCAATGTAAATTGTGGTGGCAGTCAAACTTATACGATCACAGCAAACAGTTGCTATCAAATTGCTGACGTGTTAGTAAACGGTGTTTCTGTAGGCGCGGTTTCTTCTTACACATTTAATAATGTAACGGCTGCAAATACTATCAGCGCTTCGTTTACTCAAAGCAGTTATGTCATTAACGCCAGTGCCGGAGACAATGGAAATATCACTCCTGCCGGCGCAACCAATGTTAATTGCGGTGGCAGTCAAACTTATACGATCACACCCAACAGTTGCTATCAAATTGCCGACGTATTAGTAAACGGTGTTTCTGTAGGTGCGGTTTCTTCATATACATTTAATAACGTAACGGCTGCAAATACTATTAGTGTGTTGTTCTCACCCATTACTTATGCAGTTACTGCTTCATCAGGTGAAAACGGAAGCATTAGTCCTTCCGGTGTAACCGATGTCAGTTGCGGCGGAAGTCAAACCTATATCATCACGCCTAACAGTTGTTATCAGATTGCCGATGTTTTGGTAAACGGTGTTTCAGTTGGTGCTTTGTCGTCCTATACATTTCATAACATTCAAGGATTACAATCTATTAGTGTTTCGTTTTTACAAACAACATATAATATTACGGCGTCGTCCGGTGCAAATGGTATGATCAATCCGTTGGGAAATACCAACATTACTTGCGGCAGTAACCAGTCTTATGCTATTGTTGCCGATCCAGGTTATAATATCCAGGATGTGGTAGTTGATGGAGTATCGCAGGGAGCTATCACTAATTATTCTTTTGATAATGTTATATCAGATCATAGCATCAGTGCAGTATTCAGTACCGGGTCCTTTACCATCACTGCCAGTGCCGGAGAACACGGAAACATTACACCTTCAGGAGCCGTTGGGGTTTCTACCGGATCCAGTCAGTCCTTTGACATTACTGCCAATAGTTGTTATCAAATAGCAGATGTACTGGTGGATGGAATTTCAGTTGGTGCAGTTTCTTCTTACACATTTAATAATGTTACAACCCCTCATACCATTGCTGCAAGTTTCTCACAGGTAGTATACGAAATTTCAGCCTCTGCATCAGGAGAAGGCAGTATTTCACCTGAAGCACTTACTAGTATTGCTTGTGGTGGTACACAGGTATATACTATTACACCCGAACCCTGTTATCAAATAGAGGAAGTATTTGTTGATGGCATTTCCGTGGGTGCAGTATCTACTTTTACTTTTGAGAACATAACGGAAGCGCATACAATCAATGCCAGTTTTGTAAGATCTGATTACGCTATCACTGCTACAGCAGCCACAGGTGGATCTATCAGTCCTGAGGGCCTTACAAACATTGATTGTGGTGATGAATTGGATTATTCCGTTTCGCCGGATGAAGGCTTCGTAATCCTGGATGTGCTGGTGGATGGGGTATCTGTTGGCGCTGTCACTTCCTACAACTTCGAAGATGTTTCAGCCAGCCATACTATACATGCAGTATTTGCCCCGGTAGACGCTTTCGTCATCAATGCCACTGCTACCCCCAACGGAACCATCACACCTTCAGGGGCTGTTAGTGTTTTATCGGGAGGCAGCCAGACTTTCACTATCGCAGCCAACATTTGT
>JAKQJG010000028.1 GCA_029561305.1 Bacteroidota bacterium
CCGGCGACTGAGCAATTAATACAGTTGTAACAAATACAGCAACAAATGATAGATAAGCCCTGAGCATGTGTATAATTTTTTGATCCGAAAAAAAGATGAGTGGAATTTCTTAAAACAGTAAAGGATATAGTCTTTTGGTAAACATGCAGAAACCTTATAAAAGGATGCACAGATATATATAGATATACTTAGTGAAAGGTCATCAGTAAACTTAATATTATTTGTTATTTTTTCGCTGAATCAGGGTATAACTGATGACCTTTATCGAATTTTCTGATAGTAAAGCAAAAATGCCAGGAAGGCAATTGTAAAATTGGAATGTACGCCGTTCAATACACTTATAAATAAACTGTTATGAAAATGAAACTTTAAGCTGCCCGTCGCATCATCGTGTACTGGATCAAATAAATTATCCGCTGCATTTTTTAAGTATGCATCTTTACCTGTATTTTAGTGTACACAATAAAGGTCATGCTGCAACACACAGGGAATCAATTTACTGACACAACATTAAGCACAGCGGCAGTGTTGGCAAATGATGACAAAGCACTTGAAAGTTTGTATACAGCTAATTTTTATAAAACCGAAGCCTTTATAGTGGCCAACAGCGGTACAGCAGAAGAAGCAAAGGATATTTTCCAGGAAGCATTTATTGCTGTATGGCAGAATGTAAAAGCCGGTCGTTTTGTGCCGCAAAATGGGTCCTCGCTGGAAGCATACCTTTTTCAGATCGCAAAGTATAAATGGTATGACCATCTGAAAGCTGCCAAAAAAATAAATGTGGTGCAGCTGGATGACGGACCTTTTGTAGAAGCAGCCTCCAATGAAGAAGAAGAAAAATATATGGAAAGCGTACAGCATCATTTTAAAAACCTGGGTGAGCCCTGCAAACAGGTGCTGACACTTTTTTACTATATGAAAAAGAGTATGGCAAACATTGCAGCAGCTTTTTCCTGGACAGAAGCAACAGCTAAAAATAATAAATACCGATGCCTCCAGCGCCTCCGCAGTTTGGTGGTGGAAAAAAAATAAACACCTTGGATACAAACTATATTATATCGGCTGATGAGTTTTCCAGCATTGAACAATACCTGCTGGATGAAACCAGTGCAGAACAAAAACTGGCCTTTGAAAATAGAATGTCCCGGGATATTTTATTGACTTCAAAAGTACAGGAAGTAAAACTGCTGCTTGCTGGTATCGAAAAAGCTTCTCTAAAAGAGCGGTTAGACAGTTATCATGCAGGTATTGAAAAAATGCCGAGTCAAAATAACCAAGGGAAAACAATTCCCCTCAGAAAAAAATGGCTGGTGGCTGCCTCCGTTGCCCTGTTGGTGGCAGTATCTGTGTGGTTGTATTCTTCGCAAGGAAATAAATACGAAAAATTATATGCCACTTATTTTAAACCCGATCCGGGGTTGATGAGTGCGATGGGCATTGGCGATAATTACCTTTTTAATAAAGCCATGCTCGATTACAAAACCGGTAACTACAAAAAAGCGATTGATGAGTGGAGCAAACTAAAAACAAGTACAGATCAAAACGACACGCTGAATTATTTTTTGGGCGCTGCTCAGCAGGCAGATGGTAATAATGCGGCAGCAATCGTTTTGTTGCAGTCAATGGCATCAGATGCCACAAAGCCTTTTTATAAAGATGCCTGTTGGTATACCGGGCTTGCTTTACTTAAACAGGGCAAGGCCAATGAAGCCATTCCCTATCTTGAAAAATCCGGCCGTCCTGAAAGCAGTGAACTGATCAGTCAATTAAAATAAATAACTGCTATGCGTTTTACCAAGTACTGCCTTGCCGGGTTGTGTGTTCTGCTGTTGCTGATCCCGCTTTTTGCACAAGACAATGTAAAAGGCATTGCAGCCATTGAGGCAGCGATAGAGGCCAAAAACTTCAAACAGGCAGAAGCTTTGTTCCAGCAACAGGTGAAGTACTTTATCCACGAAAATAATACCGACACCCTCATTCAATACATTCCTGTGGCGGGAAAAATAGGAATGGAAAATGGTGGTATTGAAAAAGCTGCCGCAGCTATGGGTGCGTTGGCAAACCAGGTTGCTGCAAAAAAGCCAGCCAATACTACCTTGCGCAAAGTACACCTTGAGATAGGCGAGTTTTTGGGTGTGTTGGGCGAAAATAAAAAAGCCTACGATGCCTGCACCGAAGCCCTGCAATATGCAACAGCCCCACTGGAAATTGCAAGAGTGGAAAATAATTTAGGCGTGTATGCACAACGTTTAGGTAATGCCGCACTTTCCAAACAGCATCACCGCAAAGCCCTTGCTATAAGGGAAAGGGAAAAGGATACAGACAGCGAAGAGTTGTATATGTCTTATAACTCTATGGCCGGCCTGATGTGGTATGCTTCTAAAACCGACAGCGCAAACTTTTTTTTTGATAAAGCACTGGCCGCCCTGGCTAAAACAAAACCAACTGACCGCAACAAGTATTATCGCCCCGCCCTGGTGCTCAATAATATGAGCATCCTGTATGATACAGATGGAAAAATAACAGAAGCCATCAAAGCGCAACAGGACGCCATCAGTAATATCCAGCTGTACATCGCCGGCAACGATCCTGCTCAAAAACGGGAAGATGCCAAGTCATTTTTATTTGAGGCTACCGATAACCTGGCAGGCTTTTATAAAGAGATAGGGGACTATAAAAAAGCAAAAGACATTTTATCATATTCTTACCAGCAAAAAAAGCTACAGTTAAAACCTGGCCATCCCGGTGTTTTTATTTCGGAAATATTACTGGGGCAACTGGCTAATTCGATGCACAGTTATGATGAGGCTTTTGCATATTTAGAAAAAGGGCTCACCAAACTAAAAGCTGCTGAAGGCGACTATATATTTTGGGAGGCTGATGCCCGTTATGCCCTCGCCATTGCAAACGAAAGCAAGAATAATATTGCAGTTGCTGCCGCCAGCTATGAAAAAAGCGATTCGCTGTACGAAACCTCTTACCAGGGGGAATACAGCAACCTGTACCTTGAATTTTTAAGAAATGCTGCTTTGTTCTATGCAAAGATTGGTGACTTCAAAAAAGCCATTGACAAATCTAAAAAAGGATACGACTATGTTTCCAAAGTGCAGGAACAGAATACACTACCCGTATTTTACCAGTTGCTGAATCTATCTGAAGTGTATTTTATTGCCGGCCAGTATGCACAGGCAGCTGACTATGGAAAAAAAGGACTGGCCATTGTAAATGAAAAGATCAAGGGCGGCACATCTGCCCTGGATTCAGTAAAGATGGAATTGTATAAGCCTGCTGCCATTTTAATGATTGAAAAAGCAGGTTACCAACAGCAACAAAAAAAAGACACTGTTTACCTGGCAGCTGTTTTGTCACAACTGAATGTTGCATTGCAGTTGCTGGAGAAGCGGAAATTTTTAATAGATGATGAAGAAAGCATCAATATTTTAATATCCGACAATAAAGAACTCATCAGCTTTGCAAAAAAAATTGCATTAGAACTATACCAGTTAACCAATAATGATAAATATCTGGACCAGGCCATTAACCTCCATGAATCGGGATTGTACAACCGCATACGGTCGAGGCTTGATAAACAGAAAGCATTGGAGTTTTCTAATTTGCCAGCTGCCATATATGAAGAAGAAAAGAAATTAAAAGCAGCCATCCCGGCATCACTGGCTGGCGAAAGGGATAACAGCATTTTGATGGATGCTTACGTGGATGCCACAACGAAATGGCAACAGCATCTTGAAAAGATAAAAGCGCAATACCCTTTGTATTACACAATGCGGTATGAATCTATCTTTAGATCTTTACCACAATTGCAGACTTCTCTGCCTGTTGCAGCAACGGTTATAAGATATTTTTTTATTGACAGCAGTCTCCATGCGCTGGTGCTTGATAAAAGCAGTAAAAAAATAATCGACCTGGATGCGGTGGGCCTCAATGAAAAGATCAGTGCACTGCTTTCAGGAAGCGTAACGGAAGAAAACCACACCAATATTTTGTACCAGTTACATGAGTCATTGTGGAAGCCATTGGCGAAAGACATCCGGACAAAAAATATTATCATCATTCCGGATGCTGTTTTGTACAACCTTAGTTTTGAGTTGCTTACACCTTCGCCCGTAAAAAAATACAGTGAGCTGGCAAAAGGCAGTCTTTTAGGTGCACACAATATCACTTATCACTACAGTTTATTTATGACAGGCAGCACGGCAGCCAGTAAAACAAAAAATAATTATGTAGCGTTTGCACCTGGTTTTTCTGATGAAAATAAAACGGCCTACCAGCAATCTGTAAAAGACAGCGGCAGGCTCGACAGGCAGTATATGACCCTGCTGCCACAACCCTACACCCAGAGCCTGGTAAAGAAAATGCAGGACAAATTAGGCGGCGATATTTTCGTGGATAATGGGTCAACTCAACATTCTTTTAAGCAGTATGCAGGTAACAATACCATTGTTCATATTGGCACCCATGCAGAATTTAACAACGAAAAGCCGGAGTTGTCCCGCCTGATATTTTCTAAAAATACAGACAGCAGCGCCAGCAATAACTCTTTGTTTTTATATGATATTTATAACTGTAATATCAATACAGATCTGGCCATTCTCACCGCTTGTGAATCCGGTAAACCTGGCTACGAAGATGGGGAAGGTATGGTGTCACTGGCACATGCATTTAATTATGCCGGCAGCAAAAGTATCCTTACCAGCCTTTGGCAGGCAGATGAGCAGTCTGCAAGTTTTATAACCGAAAAATTTATTGAAAACCTTGCTGCAAAAATTCCTGCAGGCGAAGCATTACAACAGGCAAAACTAGCATACCTGCAGCAGGCGGATGGCAGGATGAAATCGCCGGTATACTGGGCTGGTATCGTTTTGATGGGAGATGCCGGGACAGTGATGCTGGCACCAAATAATAGTAATGCAAAATGGTTTTGGCTTGCAGGCTTACTGGCTGCATTGGGTGCAGTTGTGTTTTTTGTAAAGAAAAGAAAAAGGTCAATTGCAGCCTGACAGGCTATTTAAATTCCTCAACAGAATTCTTTTGTTCACCGTACTATTTTTTACTGTGATATATTTGCGCCAAATTTTTCAGCCGCATGGAGCATTTGTTCACCAGTGAAAGTATCATCAGTTTTGTTGTACTCGTTATTTTAGAGATCGTCCTTGGCATTGACAATGTAATTTTTGTAAGCCTGGTAATGAACAGGCTGCCGTCCAAACAAGTACCCAATGCAAGAAAAGCCTGGATGATCACGGGCATCATCATGCGAAGCCTGTTACTAATGGGCCTCGGCTGGCTGCTTTCACAAAGAGGCAAATACATCATCCCGGAATCATGGTTTGGAAAAGGTTTCGACCTGGCCAGCATTGTTATGCTTGCAGGTGGTTTGTTCCTTATTTATAAATCCATTAAAGAAATTCATGAAAAGCTGGAAGGCGATGATCATCTTTATGCCGGGACTAAAAAACCAGCTTTAAAATTAGGACAGGCTATCGTTCAGATCATGCTGATTGATGCAGTGTTTTCATTTGACAGTATCATCACCGCTGGGGGTACTGCCAAGCATGTGGAGATCATGATTGCCGCAGTAGTGGTGGCGATGATCGTGATGTTTTTATTTAGTCCCGCTATTGCCTCTTTTGTAAATAAACACCCCACCATCAAAATGCTGGCACTCTCTTTTTTAGTGATGATAGGATTAAGCCTGATAATGGAAGGCTGGAACCATGCAGCCGCGGAACAATTGCATCTTAAGAATTATATCTATTTCGGAATGGCATTTTCTTTTGGTGTGGAAATGCTGAACATGACCATGCGGAAAAGAAGTGAACGAAAAAGAGTGGTGCAATTAAATGAGCCCCGCCTGGAAGAGCCGGAACAAGGCTATTCAGACGAGGCTAAATGACTTACAGGCAGTGGTTACTGACCCAGCATCCACAACAAACGGAACGCAAATACACGGTTACGGGCCACCGCATCTCCTCCGCCAGTATTTTTTGCAATATTGGTAATGCCGTGACAATACCTGAAGTTCAAGGCTAAACTTCTTAACAGTAGGTAACCTACGCCAATGGGTATGCCTACATCCACGCTTTTGGTATATGGCTTATAATTTTCATTGTAATTTTCGCCTTTATCCTTTGCGCTTAGCAACAGGCCTGGCTGTAAACCCAACTCTCCAAAAAATCCGCTTTGCATTCTGTATTGCAGCAGCATGGCAAGGTTAAGATAAGTGAGTATCACTTTACCCGAATAACTTGCTCCTTCACCGCCAGTATAATCACTTTTATATTTAGAACCACAGGAAGTGATATTGGTTTCGCCATTTAGTACATAATGGCCAGGAATACCAATGTCATGGAGAAATCCAGCGCCCGCCTGGTAGCCAGGCAACAAACCACTCCAGCTATCGCCATTGCCGCCAATGGTGGAACCAGTAGCTCCGGCCATAGCATAGAATTTCCAAAGGCTTGCGGGAGTTTTTGCAGCGCCGCCGTTTTGAGCGTATACCGGTACAAATGCAAGTGAAAGCACAACCATAAAAATTGACTTTTTCATAAAAAGAATTTTAGATGATTAATAAATAAATTACCAGATCCCGGGCAGGAGTAATGCGGGTCAGATGAGTGGCAGAATCAAAAACTTTTTAAGGATGACTTAAAGGTAGAAAACAGTTTTGGGGAATGCAAGCTGTTTTTTAATGATTGAGTAAAAGGGCAGCAGCTACGATGCCGGCTGTTTCGGTTCTCAGCCTGGTATTGCCCAATGCTACAGGCTCAAAATTGTTTTGTAAGGCCAGTGCAATTTCTTCGGTTGTAAAATCGCCTTCAGGACCTATAAGGATTAGCTGATTTGATGATTTGATGATTTGATGATGCAATTGAACTTTATTGGATTCGTCTTCGCAATGCGCAATAAATTTTTGTTGTTGGGTTAGTTTGTTAACTGCCTCTGTAAACTTAACCGGCTGATGCAGAATCGGTAAATAAGTTTGCTGGCTTTGCAGCATGGCACTTACCAAAATGCTGTTCATTCTTTCATGCTTAAAAGAATTTTTTTCAGTCCTGGTACAGATCAGTGGAATAATTTCAGTAACACCAATTTCTGTTGCTTTCTCTAAAAACCACTCAAAACGGCTGCTGTTTTTTAAAAGTGAGATAGCGATGGAGATGGCTACTGTTTTCGGTTCACTGTTTACCGTTTGTTTCACCCTTACAGCACATCGCTTTCGGTTATTGTCTGTTATTTCACAAGTGAACAAATGTCCTTTCCCATCAGTAAGCTGCAGCAACTCGCCATTTTGCATACGAAGCACCTGCACTACATGTTTTGATGTGTCTTCATTTAAAACAACGGTTGCGCCAGCAATAGCTTCTATATAAAAAAATGGTAATGCCATAAAATAGTAATGGAGAACAAATCTACATTCATTCTCCATTTAGAAATTATCAGTTATCTATTAAAAAGGCGCTTCATCATCAAATGCACCATCATTCATCTTGCTTCCTTTTTGAATGTAGAGTTTAGCGCCTGCCCCACCGCCGTCATCGTCTCTTACAGGCCTGAAATTACCTCCAGGTATTTGTCCGCCAAAATCCCCGCCATCCTCATCTTCAATAAATTTCTGTATGTGCAGCAGTGCTTTTAATTTAATGGTTTCCAAACTACCGTTCCTGTGCTTGGCTATCTTCACATAGGTTTCACCTTTATTACTTTCACCCATTTCGTTGGCGGTAATATCATAGTACTCGGGGCGGTACAAGAACATTACCATATCGGCATCCTGTTCTATCGCACCCGATTCCCTCAGATCACTCAATTGCGGAATTTTAGCGCCTTCTTTTCTTTTCTCCACTTCACGGCTTAACTGTGACAGTGCGATGATCGGCACCTGTAATTCTTTAGCCAAACCTTTTAAGTCCCTTGATATACGGCTGATCTCCTGCTCCCTGTTGCTGTTCTTATTTTCAGATGTGCCACTCATCAACTGCAGGTAGTCAATAATGATCATTCCCAGGTTGTGTTTATTTTTTAAACGGCGGCATTTTGCCCTCAATTCAAATATATTTAATGCAGCAGAATCATCAATAAAAATGGGTGCATTACTAAGCCTTTCAATTCCTTTTTTGTACAACTGCTTCATCTCATGTTCTTCCAGTTTGCCCCTGCTGATCTTTTCCAGCCATATTTCACTTTCAGCACTTAAAATACGCTGTACCAACTGAGCTGCACTCATTTCAAGGCTAAAAAAAGCAACGGCTGTGGGTTTTTTTTCGCTCAAGGCCGCACTTCTCAGCAGGTTCAAAGCAAAGGCAGTCTTACCTACTGAAGGCCTTGCCGCCAGGATGATCAAATCAGTGCTTTGCCATCCATAAGTTACTTTGTCAAGTGACGGAAATCCACTTGGCACACCGGTAATGTCTTCATCACGGTTACGCATATCTTCAATGCGCTGGATGGTTTTTACCAATACTGTATTGATGTCATCAAAATTCTTACGCAGGTGATTATTGGTTATTTCAAACAGCTTGCCTTCCGCTTCGTCTAAAAGATCAAACACATCGGTACTGTCTTCATATGCATCGCCAATAATTTCCCCGCTGATGCGGATCAATTCCCTTTGTATAAATTTCTGCAGAACAATTCTGGAATGGGATTCTATATTGGCAGAAGAAACAACAGCATTGGTTAGCCGGCTCACATAATAAGGACCGCCAACAATATCCAGCTCTTCTTTAAATTTCAGCTCTTCCACCACGGTCAGCAGGTCAATCGGCATGCTTTTCTGCGCCAGGGATGTCATAGCTCTATAAATGCGCTGGTGGGCTTCCACATAAAAACACTCAGGTTTCAGTATTTCAATAACGGTGTCAAATGCACTTTTTTCCAGCATAATAGCACCCAGCACTGCTTCTTCCAGGTCTTTCGATTGTGGTGGTACTTTACCAAATACCATGTTTCCAAGGTCTAAACTGGGTTTTCTCCTGGTTTTTCTGTCTTTATTGAGGTTAGTAAGATCCATTTTTCTAAGTAAGATTGAACTGTTTATACCGGTCGTTAATGTCAAATCAAAAAACTGCTGTTTCAAAAGCGATTAGCCAACATGGTAAGCTATGAGTGATTTACTTATAAATACCGCTGTGAAGTAAACAATTCCCTGATTGGGCGGCTAAGGTAAAGTCAAAAATCAGAAGCGTTATTCACAGGGCCTGTTATAAAGTTTTTACTACTGATTACCCACAGCCTGTTCACAGGCAAATGTAGTTTATTCACAGCTCGTTCACAGGTTATTCACAGTCGTTTTTTCAACAAAATGCGAAATGCGTAATGATTTATTAACATTGACAAAATCCTATAATTGCTTTTTCTGCACCATTTACAGATTTTTCCTGTTTGATTTTTCGGGGTAAATAATGTAGTTAAAGGCGGTTGCTTTGCCAGTCTGCTTTACAGCGTAATTGCCTGCTTAACTACCAATGGTTATATTTGCAGCAATTCAAAAAAACACAAGCAATCAATCAATGACGATTAGTTATAACTGGCTTAGCGAATATTTACCTGCCGGACCTGCGGGTAAAACCGAAACCCTTGAACCGGAAAGACTGAGTAAAATATTAACCTCCATTGGACTGGAAGTGGAAAGCCTGGAGAAATACGAAGAATTAAAGGGTGGTTTACAGGGTTTGGTAATTGGTGAAGTACTGGAATGCAGCAAACACCCTGATGCAGATAAATTAAGTCTTACCAAAGTAAGTATTGGCAGTGGAGAACCGCTCCAGATCGTTTGTGGGGCCCCCAATGTGGCAGCAGGCCAAAAGGTGGTAGTGGCCACCGTTGGAGCTACGATTTATCCAACAGGCGGTGAACCCATGACAATGAAGAAAGCAAAGATCCGTGGAGTAGAAAGCTTTGGGATGATCTGCGCTGAAGATGAAATTGGATTGACTGATAATCATGCAGGCATTATGGTATTGCCAGCCGATACAAAAGTGGGGATGCCAGCCGCGGAATATTTTGGCACCTATACCGACTGGATCTATGAAATTGGTCTTACACCCAACCGAATGGATGCCATGAGCCACCTGGGGGTGGCAAAAGATGTGTGTGCTTATCTAAGTCATCACCACAAAAAGCACACATCCGTTCTGTCTCCATTTAAAGGAAACCTGAAGGCCGATAATCAAACTTTGAAAATAGAAGTGGTTATTGAAAACCCCGATGCCTGTCAGCGGTATGCCGGTATCAGTATCCAGAATGTAACAGTAAAGGATAGCCCAAAATGGTTGCAGCAAAAATTAAAAGCTATTGGCCTTCGTCCTATCAACAATATTGTAGACATCACCAATTTTATCCTGCATGAAACCGGCCAGCCACTGCATGCTTTTGACGCCAATAAAATAAAAGGCAATAAGATCGTTGTAAAAAATGTGGAAGAAGGAACGCCCTTTGTAACGCTGGATGATAAAGAACGGAAATTGACCGCACAGGATCTGATGATCTGTAATGCAGAAGAAGGTATGTGCATTGGCGGTGTGTATGGTGGTTTATCCAGTGGTGTAAAACCCGATACTAAAAACATTTTTTTGGAGAGTGCCTGGTTCAATCCGCAAACCATCCGGAAAACATCCTTGAAACATGGCCTGCGTACAGATGCTGCCACACGCTTTGAAAAAGGGGTGGATATCAGCAATACAGTAAATGTTTTAAAACGGGCTGCATTGCTGATCAAAGAACTGGCTGGTGGAGAAATTGCTTCTGATGTGGTGGATGTATATCCTGCACCTAAACCCAAAAAGGAGATTGTTCTAAAATATCATTATTTAAAGAAATTAAGCGGTAAGAATTATCATGGTGATACCATCAAGGATATTTTGACAGCCTTGGGTTTTGAAGTGATCAAAGAAGGCCAGGATGATATTCATATTGCTGTGCCTTACAGTAAGCCGGATATAACTTTACCAGCCGACCTGGTAGAAGAGATCATGCGTATTGATGGCCTCGATAATGTGGAAATACCTGCAGCTATTAGTATTTCACCGGCGGTAGAAACCCTTGCGGTGGAAGCGGCTGCAAAAGAAAAAGTAGCTGCATCACTTGCTGGCGCAGGTTTTAGCGAAATATTCACCAACAGTATTACCAATGCCGCATACTACTCAGAAGAAGTTTTGACTACCGCGGTAAAAATGATTAACAGCCTGAGTGCTGACCTGAACATTATGCGGCCGGCTATGCTGGAAACAGGTTTGGAGAGTGTGGCATACAACCTTAACCGTAAAAACAGCGACCTGCAGTTTTTTGAGTTTGGTAAAACATACAGCACTACCGAGGTGGGCAAATACCAGGAGCAACAGCATTTGACAATTTATATCACGGGGAAAATAACCGCTGACGGATGGAAAAGCAAAGGTGAAAAAGCAGATATTTATTATGCAAAGGGAGTGGTTGAGCAAATGTGTTCCCTGCTGGGCATAAAACTGACCGCTTTCAACATGGCCATCAACGACACCCTGGATAATTGTATTGCAGCTCAGGTGAAAAATGAAATCGTTGCAACCATTGGTACGGTAAACAAAAAAACATTGGCTAAGTTTGATATCAGGCAACCGGTATTTTTTGCAGATTTCAACTGGGATACAGTAGTGGCACTTCATAAGAAGCAACGCATAAATTTTACCGAGATACCAAAATTCCCGGCAGTGCAGCGTGACCTGGCTATAGTAGTGGACAAATCAGTAGCCTACGAACAAGTTGATAAAGCAACAAAGGGTGCCAAAATCAGCAAATTGCAGTCGGTGAATTTATTTGATGTGTTTGAAAACGAGAAACTGGGTGCCGGCAAAAAATCAATGGCGATCAGTTTTACCTTTTTAGATGAAGAAAAAACTATGACGGATAAAGACATTGATGCTATGATGAGCAAGATCATTTCTTCCTACGAAAAAGAGTTAAACGCAGAAATAAGAAAATAATACACATGCTTTCCCTTTTTGGGGAACAAATGCTACAATGGCCGACTTAGAAAATCATATCAAAAGGATAAGCGATAAACTTCAGTTACTACTGAAGCAGTATCAGCAACTGCAAAAGGATAATGAAAGATTAAAAAGTGCCGTTCAAAAATTGGAAAGCGGGCAGGCGGCTGCTACACAGCAGGTGGAGTTGTTGCAATTGCAGGCAGGCATTTTAAAGGCTTCTGCCGGGCAGATGAATGATATTGATAAAAAAGCTTTTGAAAAAAAGATAAACCAGTACTTGAAAGAAATTGATAAATGCATCACCCTGTTAAGCGAATAATTTATGGCAGAAGAGTTAATCCCCATTAATATTGTGATCGGCGACCGAACCTACCGTCTTCGGTCTTCGCCTGCTGAGGAAGGAATTATCAGGAACAGTGTAAAGACAATCAACGATAAAATTGTTGAATATAAAACGCAGTTTGCCGGTAAAGACATGCAGGATTATATAGCGATGGTGATGATTTGGTATGCAACTGAAATGGCAACGGCTGGTAATCCACAGGCGGAAAAAGAATGGATGGGGGCTTTAGAAAAAATGGAACAACAAATAGATAAAGTACTATAACTACTGCAAATTAAAAAGGCATCTCAAAAAGATGCCTTTTTTCAAATCCTAGTAATACCTGACGCAGAGATTTGATCCTGCATATCATTTCTACCAACATAGTTTCATAAAGGGTTACCAATAAACGGTAACTGAACAGGGGTATTAAAAACGGGACCAGTGCATTAAAATTTAAAAAAGAATAAACGGGAGCAGGAATACTCCCGTTTTTTTTTACCCTAATAAAACCTTAAACCAGCAAAAATTTTCATACAACCGGAACTGGTTACAGGTTTTAATTAATGATCGCCACAACTCTCACACCTCATTTGGATTGTAAAGCGGTTGTACGTTTACCTGATATATCAATAAGATCTTAGACACTTAGCCCGATTTTAAAAATGCAATACTTTTTCAAATACGATGGGTAAACTTTTTAAAATCATGGATGATCAATTTGTATCGATCACAACTTTTTATTTTCCAATACTATGCCAAAGAAAAGAAATGTGGAAAACTCAGAACATCTATTATTTTGCCTAATATGAATGCTTCTTTATTTAGAATTTCCACATCGCATTATCCACTCACTATTACAAATGACGTTAAATAAGGTTCGATGGTTGCCCGGGCTCTGCAAAAGCGCTTTTTTTTGTGGATAACGCAATGCCGGTTTCATTACCTTTGCCACCATTTTAATTTTTTACAGCAATCAATGTTATGCAGGCGAAGTACAGGGAGTTTCAACAACTGAATTTATCTACAATAGGCGAGGAAATATTGGCTAAGTGGCAGGAACACAACGCTTTTGAAAAAAGTGTAACACTCAGGGAGGGAAATACACCCTTTGTATTTTATGAAGGTCCGCCAAGTGCTAATGGCATGCCCGGTATTCACCATGTGATATCCAGAACATTAAAAGACCTCGTGTGCCGGTATAAAACCATGCAGGGTTTCCAGGTAAAACGAAAAGGGGGATGGGATACACATGGCCTGCCAATTGAACTGGGGGTGGAAAAAGAACTGGGCATCACCAAAGAAGATATTGGGAAAAAAATATCTGTTGAAGCGTATAACCTAAAATGCCGTGAAGTGGTGATGAGGTTCAAAGACAAATGGGATGATATTACCAAAAAGATGGGATATTGGGTCGATCTCAATAATCCATATGTAACATTTGAAAACGACTATATAGAAACACTGTGGTGGTGCCTGAGTGAGTTATATAAAAAAGGTTACCTCTACGAAAGCGTAAGCATTCAGCCTTATTCACCCGCGGCGGGTACAGGGTTGAGTTCGCATGAACTGAACCAGCCGGGAACTTATAAGGATGTAAAAGACAGCAGTGCGACAGTAATTTTTGCCCTAAGCCTAAAGGAAACAAATACAGCACATCCGCAGATGAAAAAGTTAATGGATGCCTCGGGAGGTAATCCTGTGGGTATCATGGCCTGGACAACCACACCCTGGACTCTGCCATCCAATTTGGGTCTCACCGTTGGGCCCAATATTGAATATGTGCTGATTCAAACTTTCAATCCATATACATTCTTGCCAAACAACGTGATCCTGGCAAAAAATCTTGTTGCAAAGTATTTTAAAGCAGAAGGGGAGAATGGCAGTTTTGAAGACTTCAAGGCCGGCGACAAGATCATTCCATGGAAAGTACTTGCCAGATGTAAAGGAACTGAGTTGGAAGGATTAGAGTATGAGCAACTCCTTCCATTTGAATCAAATACGCTGGAATCAATTAAAGCCTTAACTCCAGATGCTCACCCTTTTTTAGTGATGGTTGACAACTTCGTAACTACAGATGATGGAACAGGAATAGTACATACAGCACCAGATTTTGGTGCGGATGACTTTAGGGTTGCAAAAAAATATAATGTTGGCTTTTTTACTGGAATTAATGAATATGGAAAACTTGATAAAACTGTTTTAGTTGATAAGCGGGGTAAATTTCTGCCAGGGATAAAAGATGGCGTATTCTTATTCGGTGATGAATATGTGAAGGAGGATTATTTAAAAGATGATGAAAAGAAAGCCGAGTTTGAAAAGCAAAAAGAAATACTGGAAGCCAATGGCAAGATTAAAGACCTGAAGAAATACTTAAGTGTTGACGACCGCATCGTCCTGAAACTGCAGGAAGAGGGGAAACTATTCAAAAAAGAAAAATACGAACATACCTATCCGCATTGCTGGCGTACAGATAAACCCATCTTGTATTATCCATTAGATGCCTGGTTCATCAAAACCACTGCAGTTAAAGACAGGATGGTGGAACTGAACAAAACCATCAACTGGAAACCTGCCGCCACCGGCACAGGCCGTTTTGGCAACTGGCTGGAGAATATGGTGGATTGGAACCTGAGCCGCAGCCGTTTTTGGGGAACGCCGTTACCAATATGGAAAACGGAAGACGAAAGTGAAGAAAAATGCATCGGCAGTATTGATGAACTCAATGCAGAAATCAGAAAAGCTGCTGAGGTATTGGGTGGAGAAACCAACAAACATTATTTGCATGAAGGTATTCTTGATCTGCATAAACCTTATGTGGATGATATAACGCTTGTAAGTGATAGTGATAAACCGATGAAAAGGGTGCCGGATCTGATAGATGTTTGGTTCGACAGCGGTGCCATGCCCTATGCCCAATGGCATTTTCCTTTTGAGAATAAGGAAACATTTAAACAAAACTTCCCCGCAGATTTTATCGCCGAAGGTGTTGACCAAACCAGGGGTTGGTTCTATACTTTACATGCCCTGGGTGTGTTGTTGTTTGACTCAGTGGCCTATAAAACGGTGGTAAGTAATGGCCTGGTGCTTGATAAGAACGGCAATAAAATGAGTAAGCGCCTCGGCAATGTGGTGGATCCATTTGAAACCATCAACAGCTTTGGCGCCGATGCCACCCGCTGGTACCTTATTACCAACGCTTCACCATGGGATAGTTTGAAATTCGACACAGAAGGCATTAAGGAAGTTCAACGTAAGTTTTTTGGGACCTTGTACAATACCTACCAGTTCTTTGCTTTGTATGCCAATGTGGATGGCTTTGTTTTTAAAGAAGCCTATATACCTGTTAAAGACAGACCAGAGATCGATCAATGGATACTGTCTTCGCTCAATACTTTGATAAAAGAAGTCACGAAAAGTTTAGATGACTACGAGCCCACTCAAGCTGGCCGGGCCATTGAAGAATTTACAGACGCTCACTTGAGCAATTGGTATGTGCGTCTCTGCCGCCGTCGGTTCTGGAAAGGAGAATATGAACACGATAAAATATGTGCTTACCAAACATTGTATGAATGCATGGAAACCCTGTGCAAACTGATGGCACCCGTAGCTCCTTTCTTTGCAGACTGGTTGTTCAGCAATCTGAATGACGTAACCGGTAAGTATACAACAGCATCAGTTCATCATACTGATTTTCCTAAGGCGAACGATACTTTGATAGATACCGACCTGGAAAAAAGGATGCAACTGGCACAGGACGCTTCTTCCTTAATATTATCGGTTCGGAAAAAAGTAAATATAAAAGTGAGGCAGCCGCTGCAAAAAGTGTTTATACCAGCCCTGGATGCCAGTATGGCCGCCCGGATTAAAAATGTGGAAGAGATCATCAAGGCTGAGACAAATATCAAGGAAGTGGATGTATTGGGCGCTGAAAATGACTTTATTAAGAAAAAAGCAAAGGCTAATTTCAAAACCCTGGGTAAAAGGCTGGGTGGTAAAATGAAGTGGGCCGCAGATGCGATTTCAAAATTTGACGCAGCAACCATTGATAAAGTATTGGCTGGTGAATTGGAACTTGATCCGGGTCAAAATGAAGAGAAGATCCTGATCACGGCCGAAGATATCGAAGTGTCAACCGACGAAATACCCGGTTATGAAGTAGCAGCGAAAGGAAGCCTCACAGTGGCGCTCGATATCACTATTTCTGAAGAGTTGAAGATGGAAGGAGATGCCCGTGAGTTTGTCAATAAAATACAAACCATTCGTAAAGACAGCGGCTTTGCCCTCACAGACCGCATAAATGTGGAAGTGTTAGAAAATGGTGAATTGCAACCGTCTTTGATTAGATATAAAACCTATATTTGCGCCGAAATACTGGCTGATTCGCTTGCTTTTATGACCGTTTTACACGATGGTTCAGAAATTGAGGTGAATAATGCCATTTTAAAAGTGAACGTACTAAAAAAAGGATAATAGTATGGCAACCAAAAAACAACCAGTGGCCCAAAAAGGCAAAGCGCCCGTAAAGCCAGCTGTAAAAAAAGTGGCAAAACCAGTGGCAAAAAAGCCTGCTGCAAAGCCAGTTCCGGCCAAAAAAGCAGCAGCACCGGCAAAAAAGACAGCCAAGCCAGCTCCAAAGCCAGTTAAAAATGTGGTTGCCAAAGCACCATTAAAAAAGGCGGCTCCGGCAAAACCAGTTGTGGTTGCTAAGAAACCTGCTGTGCCCGTAAAACAAGCCCCGGCACCTGTGGCGGTAAAACCAGTGGTAAAACCTGCTGAAAAACCTGCGCAAAAGCCAATTATCAAAAAAGAAGAACCGAAAAAATCAGAATCAATTAAAGCCTCAACGAATATCAAAGCGAAAGACATCAAAATACCCGTTGCAAAGCCGGTAACAATCCCGAAATTAACAACAACCGCTGCCCGTAAATACGAGCCGGATTTTACAAAATCAGTTTTAGACAAAGCCCCTATTGAGGCGAACACCCCCACTATGAGATACAGTGACACCGAACTCAATGAATTCAGAGAATTGATCCAACGAAAACTGGAAGCAGCTAAAAAGGAATTGACTTACCTGCAAGGCCTCATTACCCGTAAAGATGATATGGGTGGAGATGAAGGCGATAACCGCTACATGACGATGGAAGACGGAAGCCTGAGCATGGAAAGAGAGCAATTAAGCCAAATGGCCAGCCGCCAGATCACGTTTATCGATCACCTGGAAAAAGCGATCATGCGTATTGAAAATAAAACCTACGGTATCTGCCGTGTTACAGGTAAACTCATCGACAAAGCCCGTTTACGTGCTGTGCCACATGCTACTTTGAGCATCGAGGCGAAGATGGGAAAAGTAAGTTAGGCTTATCAAAACTATCATATGAAAAGGCGACCGTAAGGTTGCCTTTTTTGCTTTTCTAAAAAATATTTTTTGCAATAGTGTTGCAATTCGTATTTTTGCCATGTAAATACTATGCACACCAAGGTTACATATAGAAAAATACTGGCAGCAAGTTTTTTGTTGTTGTATATGTTTATATACATGCCGGTGCAATTATGGCACCAACATGATGCTGTAAATAAGATATCGTCTTCGGTCAAATTTGCAAAAGCCGTGGTGGATTCCGATAGTGAGGATTGTTCCATCTGTCAGCACACCTATACGGCCTATATAAATGATAACAGCCTGTTTGAAATTGGCGAAGGGGGGATGCTCCTTTTAATTCAACCTTTTCTTTTTGTTAAGTTTCCCGGCACTTTGATTGATCAAGCCAGCAATAAGGGACCTCCATTGGTTTGATCCTCCATTCTTTCCATTTCACCATTTCTATCAATCAACAGTGATCTGCCGATGGCTGCACTGTCATTGTCCACAGCGGAGTTCTGCCGCATGCTCAATTTTAATATATGAAACAATATAAAATAGTTCTATCTCTACTTTTTTTCATTTTTTCCATAAATGCCCTTTCTGCAAAAAGCGACCCTGCATTAAAAGGTTCTTTCAGCGGAACAATCACCGATAAGGAAAGCAACAGGCCATTAGCAGGCGTATCAGTTTATTTTGCTGATATCAAAACGGGTACCTCCACCAATGCCGAAGGATTTTTTTCGCTTCAGAACATACCTGAAGGGCGACACCTGGTTGAAATTTCTCACATTGGCTATACAACCATTGCAGAACCAGTAGAGGTGAATGGGGATTCACAACGTGACTATATATTGGTAAAGGCAGTTGTAGAAAACGATGCCGTTGTAATTACAGGTGCTGGCGCTGCCACGCAATTAAAAAAATCTCCCTTCCAGGTTTCATTGGTGCGTAAGGAAGAACTGCTTCAGAGTAATGCCTCCAATATTATAGAAGCATTGGCAAAACAACCTGGTGTATCTGCTTTGTCAACCGGTCCTGCGATATCTAAACCAGTAATCCGTGGACTTGGGTACAACCGGGTTCTTACTATTAATGATGGAGTGAGGCAGGAGGGACAGCAATGGGGAGATGAACATGGAATTGAAATAGACCAGGCAAGTGTAAATAAGGTGGAGATATTAAAAGGTCCTGCTTCACTTATTTATGGAAGTGATGCCATGGCAGGTGTGATCAATATTATTACCAATGTGCCTGTGGAAAATAATACCGTCAAAGGAAGCATCTTATCGGGATATCAAACCAATAATAAGCAGCGGTTACTGCATGCAAATATCGCCGGCAATTCAAATGGTTTTAACTGGAACCTGTACGGCAATACCAGTGCAGCCGCTGATTATAAAAATAAATATGATGGTCATGTACTGAATTCAAAGTTCAGGCAAAACAATTTTGGCGGTTATGCCGGCTATAATGGAAACTGGGGTTACAGCCACTTTCTATTTAGCAATTTCAATCTAAAAGCCGGCCTCACTGAAGGAGACCGGGATAATGAAGGCTATTTTGTAAAGCCGGTTGCTGGGGGAGATGAAGTAAGGGCAACAGCAGACGACTTTAAAAGCACCACTCCTTTGATCCCCTACCAGCATATCAGGCATTTTAAACTAGCTACAGACAATTCATTTAAGCTTGGCAAAAACAGGTTGTCACTCAATATCGGCTACCAGCGAAACCAAAGAGAAGAATTTGGTAATCCCGATGACATGAATGAGCGGGAACTGTATTTTGATTTGAAAACGGTTACTTATACAGCACAGTTTCATTTTAAAGAAGTGCAAGGATGGAAAACTTCGATTGGCGTGAATGGGATGAAACAACAAAATAGTAACAGGGGAGCAGAACAACTGATACCTGATTTCAACTTATTTGATATTGGCGGCTATGCGTATGCTCAAAAATCGTATGAAAAAATTACTATAAGCGGCGGAGCACGGTATGATACCAGGAATATTGATGCAAAAAATTTACTGGAGGGATCTGAAATTAAGGGTTCTGCTTTTAATAAAACTTTCTCTAACTTTTCCGGAAGCATCGGGCTTGCTGCAGCAATATCAAAACTAGTGAACCTCAAATTGAATATGGCGAGGGGTTTCAGGGCGCCGAGTATTCCAGAGTTGGCCAGCAATGGTGCACATGAAGGCACCATTCGTTATGAATATGGCGACACTGATTTAAAAAGCGAAACCAGTCTGCAGTTTGATGCTGGGGCTGAGTTTACTACAGAACATGTTTCTTTGAATATATCTGCATTCCATAACAGTTTTAATAATTTCATTTTTTACAGCAAGCTCCAAAATGCTGGCGGTACCGATTCATTGGTAAATGTGGATGGGGAAGACCTCACTGCTTTCAAATTTGGGCAAAGCAAGGCAAGGCTGACAGGTTTGGAAGCCAGCCTCGATATACACCCGCATCCGCTGGACTGGCTGCATATTGAAAATACTTTCTCCTTTACAAGAGGCCGGTTTTCGGAAGCCATTGAAGGAAGCAAAAATTTACCATTCATTCCGGCAGCCAGGTTATTGAGCGAACTGCGCTGCAATTTTAATAAGCTCTCCCCTGGTATTGTAAATTTTTATGCTAAAGTTGAACTGGATAATACATTTAAACAAAGTAATATTTTTACTGCCTACAATACAGAAACAGCAACCCCGGGTTATAGTTTATTAAACGCTGCGGTGGGTGCAGATATCGTGACAAAAAAAGGGAACACTATTTTTTCTATACACTTTTCCGGCAATAACATTACAGATGTGGCTTACCAAAATCATTTGAGCAGGCTGAAGTATGCCGCTGAAAATATTGTTACCGGGAGATCCGGTGTGTTTAATATGGGAAGAAATTTCAGTTTCAGGCTGAATATTCCACTCTCAATAAAATTGAAAGGATAATAATGCAGCAGCTTATTCAGGTAATAAGGTTGGTAAAATATAGGTTTTGTGCCGCGGTTAAAGATCAGAAAGCAATCTCCAGCCATTATTGAAAAATAACGGTGATATGCACCAGCCTTATTACCCTGTTATAAAATTATTGTAACAATACTTGCCAAAACAATTCCTGTTTTACCGGGTTCTTTCATCACAACTACCCCTATATTGCAGCAGCAATAAATTCATTGTGATGAAAAAATACTTGCTGTACGTACTCTTTTTCTTTTTGTCAACCGGCTGCGTGGGGCAAAATTTCGATATTGACCTGCTTAAATCTATTAACCAGAACGAGACTGCCTTTAAAACGGATTACAGCAATGTCGTATCCAAGAGTGTAACGCCGGTTACCATTGCGGCGCCGGTGAGTTTGTTTGTAGCTGGCTGGGCAACCAGCAATAAAAAACTGCAACTGGATGCGGCATACTTTGCCGGAGGTTATATTTTATCAGCTATCATCACGCATGGAACAAAACGGATCGTTCAAAGAGACAGGCCATTTGTTACTTATTCGTTTATTGAAAAAAGGGATGCTGGCGGCAGTTATTCTTTTCCGTCGGGTCATACATCTTCCGCTTTTCAATCTGCCACAGCATTGAGTATTTTGTATCCTAAGTGGTATGTGATCGTACCATCTTATTTATGGGCGACTTCCGTAGGCTGGGCAAGAATGTACCAGGGGGTGCATTATCCAAGTGATGTTTTTATAGGGGCTGTTGTTGGGGCGGGCAGTGCCTGGGTGGCTTACAAAGTGAGGAAGCGCATTGACAAAAAGCCAACTGAAAAAAAGGAGCAGCCTTCTTTATAAAGTTTTCTCCTGATAACCTGGCCAGTATCAGTAAATATTATACACGCTATCTTAAATCATCACTGCAGCGTACATTTATAGAATGTTAGAGATCAATATCAATACCCCTGCTTTATTGTTTCCCGCTATCACCTTGTTGATGCTGGCTTATACCAACCGTTTTTTATCACTGGCAGCATTGATCCGCAAACTGCACGATGAATACAACCGGGGTGAAAAGGAAAAGCATATTTTACTGCAGATAACCAATATCCGTACAAGGCTCAACCTTATCCGTTACATGCAAAGTTTTGGTGTGCTTAGTTTTTTATGTTGCGTATTGTGTATGTATAGTATTTTCCGTGGATGGATGGTGATTGCTCACTGGATCTTTGCCGCCAGCCTCATCTGTTTACTTGTATCGATCATCTTGTCCTTGATTGAAATTCAAAAAAGCACCCGTGCACTGGAAGTGGAGCTAAGCGATATTGAAGAATTGTCGGAGGCTAATATTTTTAAAGATATTTTTAAGCCAGGGCAGTAGATGAGGAAATGAGAATGCGGAAAATCAAATAAGGAATGAAAAATGAGGAATAAGAAATCAGAAAGTATTTAAACACTGTTCCAGTTAATAATTAGCCGTAGTTACATTCAAACTGTAACAAAAAATCCCTCCGTTACAGAGGGATTTTTAAAAGTCAGTTGGTTTCGGTAGTATGTTTAGATCTCTTCAGCACCTTCCACCAATACAATCGTTTTGTTATTCAGCACTTCTGCAAAACCACTTTGTATGTTATAAGTAACAGTGGAAGTTTTATCTGTCAAAATTTTCATTTTGCCGGCTTTCAACGCACTTACCAATGGCGCATGTTTGTCTAATACTTCAAACAAACCGCTGATGCCCGGTAGCTGCACGCCATGCACTTCTCCGCTGAAGATCTTTTTTTCTGGTGTTAGAATTTCAAGTGTCATTTTTATCAATTTGGTGATTTGGTAATTTGGAGATTTGATAATTAAGCTTCATCAGCACATCATCAAATTTTCAAATCATCAAATTAAGCCTGCGCCTGCGCCATCAGTTTTTTACCTTTCTCAATGGCATCATCTATTGAACCCACCAGGTTAAAGGCTGCTTCCGGATATTCATCCACTTCGCCATCCATGATCATGTTAAAGCCACGGATCGTTTCTTCAATTGGAACCAGTACACCTTTCAAACCAGTGAACGCTTCTGCCACATGGAATGGTTGTGATAAGAAACGCTGTACTTTACGGGCCCTTGATACTACCAGTTTATCTTCATCGCTCAATTCATCCAAACCAAGGATGGCGATGATATCCTGTAATTCTTTATAGCGCTGTAAAATTAATTTTACTTTGTTGGCGGTGTTATAATGCTCAGCACCTACGATGGCCGGAGTCAATATCCTTGAGGTAGAATCCAACGGATCCACCGCAGGATAGATACCCAGATCCGCAATCTTACGGCTTAATACCGTTGTGGCATCCAGGTGAGCAAATGTGGTAGCAGGAGCCGGATCGGTCAAGTCATCCGCGGGTACATAAACTGCCTGCACAGATGTGATTGAACCATTTTTAGTTGAAGTGATCCTTTCCTGCATCAATCCCATTTCTGTTGCCAATGTTGGCTGGTAACCCACCGCCGATGGCATACGTCCCAGCAAAGCCGATACTTCGGAACCAGCTTGTGTAAAACGGAAGATATTATCTACGAAGAAAAGAATGTCTTTACCTTGTCCTGCGCCATCACCATCACGGAAGTATTCCGCTACGGTCAATCCGCTTAATGCCACACGGGCCCTAGCTCCGGGTGGCTCATTCATCTGTCCGAAAACAAACGTTGCTTTGGAATCTTTCAGGCCTTCCATATCCACAGCGCTCAGGTCCCATCCGCCTTCTTCCATACTGTGCTTGAATTTGTCGCCGTAGTTCATGATTCCGGCTTCGATCATTTCCCTCATCAGGTCATTTCCTTCCCTCGTTCTTTCACCCACACCAGCAAATACGGATACACCATTATATGCTTTGGCGATATTGTTGATCAATTCCTGGATCAATACGGTTTTACCCACACCAGCACCACCAAACAAACCGATCTTACCACCTTTTGCATAGGGTTCGATGAGGTCGATTACTTTAATACCTGTAAAAAGTACCTCGTTAGCAGTACTAAGGTCTTCAAAAATAGGAGGTTTAGCATGTATTGGCCGGCCACCAGTTTTGTCTACCTGTGGTAAACCATCAATAGCATCACCGGTTACGTTAAACAAACGGCCTTTGATCGCATCACCAACCGGCATGGCGATGGCTTTTCCAGTGTCTTTTACAGCTGTTCCCCTTACCAAACCTTCGGTTCCGTCCATTGCAATGGTACGTACACTATCTTCACCCAGGTGCTGCTGTACTTCCAATACGAGCGTACCGTGTTCACGTTGTACCTCTAATGCGTTTAAAATTTCGGGGAGTTTGCTGCCGCTTTCGAACTGAACGTCTACTACGGCGCCGATCACTGATTTAATCTTACCTGTACTGGCCATAAACACTAATTATGTTGTCTGATGTATGATGTTTGATTTTCGGCGGCAAAGGTAGGGGTTGGGAGTTGAAAACGGAAATGGGATTTGGGGATTTTTTGACTGATTCGGCTTTTTCCGTGGAAGGGCGTTGATTTTCTTTAATCCTGAGTCGGGATACACAGTATAGCAAGGGCAGGGTTTGAAATTTGACGGGGTTTTTAAAATGCCTGATTGTTGCGAAAGAGGGTTAATTGGCTTTATACGGAATAGGTTGAAGTCCTAAGTCCGGAGATTCAGGCCAGGAGTGGACGCCCAGTTGAAAATATTCAATTACATTGGGCAAAAGAGAAAATAAATTCATAAGTTGTTTTGCTTTAATTTGAATGCTATTTCTATATCCCCATTTAATTAAAACAACCAAAAAATGAAAAGAATTACTGCTGCTTTTTGTCTCACAATTGTAATATTATTTGTTAGCTGCACTAAAGAGAATACTGAAAACAGGCCTTTTGGCGATTTTATAAGTGCCACCGTTAATGGCGTTAATTATAATAGTACTGATATTGTTGTTGTAACTGAGCCTTCCACCGGGGAACTTTCCTTTTTTTACTCCAACTCTGCAGATAGTGTTTCGATCGGGCTTTCAGTAAATCCAACCTTGCCATCTTATGCAGAGGGCACTTACAATTTCAGGCCTGCATCGCCACAAGGTGTCCGTTTGCTGATTTTCGATATTGAATGTAATAATTTTCGTCCTGAAATAAACTGGGTTACTGCAGAAGAAACCAATCTTGATTATGTAATAGTGGAAAGTTCACTGGACGCCGTAACTTTTAGCCAGGTGGGTATAGTTGATGCATTGGGAAATACTACAACCAGTACAAGCTATCAATACAACGATAATGCTAATTGGTTTCGTGACAAAACTTACTACCGGCTTAAATTTATAAATGTGGATGGCTCATTTGTTTATTCTCAAGTCCGTTTGTATTCCTCCTGTTCTTTCAATGCATTTTATAAAGATGTGGCGGGAAAGTATAAAGGATATGATGGTACGATAACAATAAGTAATCATAACCGGCAGACTAAGGTAGTTACTGGTAGTTTTTCTTTTGATGTGAAGGATTATAGTAACAACAGCAAACGAATAAGAAATGGCAGTTTCAGCGTTAGTTATTACTATTACTGACCAACCACCGTTAGCTTAAACCCACTTTTCACCGTCACCGAAGCTCCTGGTGCAGTTTGTAAAGAATGGCAAGCCGCATTAGAGTTAATAACAGGAAAATTAGTGACACCTGCATTAATATTGGCATCGATATATTGATCCGGCACAATGCCGCAACTCCAGTTGCCGGCATCTTCCCATGCATTGCTGACGGCACCCGTCCAGGTGCTGGTGAATTTCAACTCAATGGGTGTACTGTTAACCGTATTGCTGCCGTTGGTTTGTACAAAACGGTACTTATAGCCGTAAAAATTGGCAGGAATACTATTGAGTAATAATAACCTGGTGCTGGCACCGCTGTACACACTGTTGTTTAAAATATCCGCATATCCGTTCCCGGTATCTACCTGCCATTTAACTGTATAGCCAGCTATTGAATCTGCGGAAAAATACGTATTTGTATTGGGACATATTTTTCTCTCAGTAACCTGGTTGCATGGTATCACATATGCAAGCGAAACAGAATCAAGATAAAAGCTCGTGTCAGTTCCTATAATCATTTTGATACGATACCTGATTGGTACACCACTGGTGTATTCACCCAGCCCATCCGTATAAGAAAAGGTCCGGGTGCCAAATGCGCCCGTAAATGTTTGCGTATAGAGAATACTATAATCAGC
Source organism: Bacteroidota bacterium (assembly GCA_029561305.1). GTDB lineage: Bacteria > Bacteroidota > Bacteroidia > Chitinophagales > Chitinophagaceae > Ferruginibacter. The sequence continues at coordinate 25,831 of JAKQJG010000028.1, forward strand.
ATCTGAAGGCAGTTTTCTTTCAAACACAAGATTCATGTTGGAAGAGGCTTTCACCTTGTAATTAAAAACAGCCGTACACTCATCCATATACGAAGTGAAAGTGCGGAGTTGACCAATGAAATTTACAAAGGCCCTTTTTACGTCTGGTATGCCATAGCCAGTTCTGTCATCAGGCGTGGTAAACCTGTCTGATGACTTCCGTAACCCCTGTATGATCTCCATATTGTTTACTTCCGGGAAGGCCTGCCACAAACAAGTACTTATACCGGCCATTATGGGACAGGCATAGGAAGTGCCATTACTCAATGAGGGTTGTCCGGATCCTGTACTGGCAACAACTACACCGGCACCAACCGCTGCCACATCCGGTTTTATTTGGCCATCACTGTTGGGGCCATAACTGCTGAAGCTGGCAGATTGACGAATGGTATTTACCGCTCCTACGGTGAGAGCACTGTCTGCATCACCTGGAGTAGCAATATAACGCCAGGCATTATTACCATCATTACCTGCGGCGGCTACCACCAGCATCCCTTTTTTCGCTGCTAAATTTACAGCACGGGTGATCATCGTTTTATTACCCGTCATATCATTGTAAGTGTAGCTAAGGCTGTTATAGTCGTAGGTAGTGTAGCCAAGCGAAATGGAAAAAACATCTATGCCAAGACTGTCACCCCGCTCGGCTGCAGCTGCCCAGTTTTGTTCTTCTACCGGGTATTCAGAAAAAATATCTTCCGTGCGGTATAAATAGTAAGAAGCTGCAGGCGCTGTACCGGTAAAGGTGCCGGGTATGTTGGCAGCGATGGTGCTAAAGCATTTCATACCATGACTGTCATCTTCACTTACAACACTGTTGTTGTCAACAAAATCCCAGGTGCCTAGTATTTGTCCATTGTTTCTTACACTGTCAAATGTGGGCAGTATATGATAATTAAAAAAACCATCATCTGTGATACATATTTGTAAACCCTGTCCCCTGAAACCATAATTGTGCAGGAAATCTGCATTGTGCATACGCACCTGGTCGTAGGACGAGCCATAACCATAAAAGTCGTTTGTGTTTTGTGCGGCAGCCGGTGAGGCTGGTGATTCTGTATTTTCGGGATTAAATTTATTGGCTGGTCTTTGAGCCTCTCCACTATTGCTAACCCTGGCGGCTATCCCCGAAGTGGATTGTACAAAACTAAAATTATTGATTCGGTTAAGCGCTGCATTGTCTGTTGTACTGATGCATACCTGGTTCAGCCATTTGCTCGTGTTCAGAATCGTTACAGCACCTGCCTGCCGAATACTGTCGATATAACGGGGTGGGATGGGAAGATCAGTTGTATCAATTGGAATATTATACCTCGTTCTGCGGTTTATAGATCGTTGTGTAAGAAACTGAGATGGATTATTGATTGTATAAGGAGTGCCTGTTTTATTTTTCAACCGGATAATGTACCGGGAAAACTGGGCATGGCTTTGCAATGTTCCAAGGGCAAGGAAAACTATAAAAAGCGACAGGCATTTCTTCATTTGTACTCCGCATTGATCAATAAGTAAAATTAAGGTATTGGCACAAACTCAGCAACCTGTGTATAATCGCAATCGCGGTGCTACTGTAAAAACTGAAACACAAAAACCGCCAGCACCGCACCAGTGAAGGGCGCCAGTACTGGTATCCAGCTATAACCCCAGTCGCTGTCCCGCTTATCTTTTATAGGTAAAATAAAGTGCATTAATCGTGGTCCAAGGTCCCGGGAAGGATTGATGGCATATCCTGTACTGCCACCAAGGGACAACCCAATAGCAAAAACAAGCAGTGCCACTGGCAATGCATCCAATGAACCTAATTTGCTTTCTGATGAAACTAAAAAAAGCACACCCATCATCAGCATAAAAGTTCCAATTAATTCACTCATAAAATTGTTAAAGTTGTTGCGGATAGCAGGTGCCGTACAAAATACTGCCAGCTTCAGATCTTTACTTTCAGTTTCTTCAAAATGCTGGCGATAGCATACCCATACTAAAAAGGAACCAAACATGGAACCCAGCATTTGAGCAGCCAGGTACAAGGGCACATTGCTCCAGTCGTTGTTTTTTACAGCCAGCCCAATGGTTATGGCAGCATTCAGGTGGGCGCCACTGGCGGCAGCACTGGCATACACGCCAACAAAAACTGCCATGGCCCAGCCAAATGTAATCACGATCCACCCGCCACCCTGGCCCTTTGTTTTGTTCAATACCACATTGGCAACAACGCCGTTTCCCAACAACAATAAAATGGAAGAACCAACAAATTCGGAAATAAATGGAGACATGGTAAATAGTTTAAAGTTGAAGGGTTAAGGTTTAAAGTTGATAGAATATGTTTTTGCAAGTGTATTAAAGTCTGCAAGCTGCCTCTTCGTCCATTGTTTATCTTTTTTTAAAAGTGCAGCCATAAAAATCGCAACCCCGGGAGCTGCCGTTACTGCAGCTCCAGCATCTAAAAAAAGCAATCTTGTTCTCCTGGCCAAAATATCTTCTATGGTAATGGCCATTTCGTTTTGTACAAACCATTTTACTTCTGCCTTAGTGTAAGGATATTCCGGATGTATTTTTTCATTTAGTGATACATCTTCCTTCATGATATTTTTTATGGCGCCTGCATCTGTTCCATAAATTGATAAATGAGATGTTTCTTCTTGTTGTGTATGCCCATGTATGCGGAGGTCCTTTGTTTTGCAAACTTCTTTTGTCAATCCTGCAAAGTCAACTGCTTTGTCCACCGCATGTTCAGCCATACTCCTGTAGGTGGTCCATTTGCCACCGGTTATGTGCACTAGTCCAGATGGCAATATTTCAACCTGGTGGTCACGGGGCATTACGGCGGTTTTGTTTTTATCCCCGGTTTTTGCCAGTGGCCTTAGCCCAACAAAAACCGATTCTACCTGCTGGTATCCGATTGTTGAAACGGCATAGCGGTTAAAGTGGCTGATAACAAAATCTATTTCTTCTTTTAGTGCAACCGGTTCTTCGGTAATATTTTCAACTGCCGTGTCAGTGGTGCCCAGCAATAGTTTATTGTGCCAGGGTATCGCAAATAAAACCCTCCCATCATCCGTTTTAGGAACCATCAAACCGGCGCTTCCTTTAAAATACTTTTTGTCAATCACCAAATGTATCCCTTGTGATGGCGTGATCGTTTTTTCTTTGGTGCCCTCCGCCAATTGCAATATACCATCGGCAAATACACCAGTTGCATTTATGATTGACCGGGCTTTTATGGTAAAAGCAACTCCCGTTAGTTCGTCTTTTGCCACCACCGATTTAATTTTTCCATTTTCTTTCTTAAACACATTGACTGAAAAATAATTGATCACGGTGGCGCCCTGTTCTGTTGCCGTTTGTGCCAGATTGATAGCCAGCCGGCTGTCATCGAACTGCCCGTCGAAATACAGGATGCCACCGGTTAATTTTTCGGGTGCAATACCCGGCAGGTTTCGGATGGTTCCTTTTTTAGAAAGAAATTTTGTTTTGCCGAGACTCCATTTGCCCGATAAAAAATCATAAAAGGACAGGCCTAAACGGTAATACCATTTTTGCCATTGGGAATAAAATGGCACCACAAAGGCAAGTGTATGACATACATGCGGCGCATTTTGCAGCAGCCTCCCTCTTTCCATCAATGCTTCTCTTACCAAACGGATATTTCCCTGCGCCAAATAACGCACACCACCATGCACCAGTTTGGTGGCACGGCTGGAAGTGCCTTTGGCAAAATCATGTTTCTCCAGCAGCAAAGTCTTATAACCACGGCTTGCCGCATCCACCGCACAGCCCAGCCCGGTAGCACCACCACCAATGATGAGGATGTCCCATTCGGTGGTCTTATTAATTTCCTGTATCGCAGTATCTCTGTTCATTTACTTCACCCCAACCCATCTCACTGCCTGCCAGCAGGCAAGCTTCAGGAGAGGGGCTTTGGCTCTTTTATGTTTTTAAGCTTACCTGTTTTAGCAAAAGTGGTTGCGTGTTTAATCAAATTATCTTTTTTAAAAACAACACTTTAAACTTTATTCCATTTCGTTTCCTACTCCTTTTCTCTTTTTCTCTTTGCTTTTTGCCTTCTTTGCCTTTTTATCTTCTTTCCCCTTCTAGCCCCTTTTTTCTTTTTGTCTCTTTGCTAAAACTTTATCGCTGCCCTCACAGCCCGTTTCCATCCTTTCTTCAATTCTCTACGTTCATCAGCCTTCATCACCGGAGAAAAAACTTTATCAATTTGCCACTGTTGCTGTAATTCATCTATACTGCTCCAGTAACCGACAGCAAGCCCCGCAAGATATGCTGCACCCAATGCAGTTGTTTCAGTCACTTTGGGCCGCAATACTTTTGTTTTTAAAATATCGCTTTGAAACTGCATCAGGAGGTCATTGATGGTAGCGCCGCCATCCACCCTTAATTCCTTGATGGAGATATGGGCATCACTTTCCATTGCCAGCAGCACATCCATTGTTTGATAAGCGATGCTTTCCAATGCAGCCCTGGCAATGTGTGCAGATGTACTTCCCCTTGTCAATCCTGTTATCATGCCTCTTGCATCCTGTTTCCAGTAAGGAGCACCCAGGCCAGTAAAAGCCGGAACGATGTATACGCCACCGTTAGTATCTGTCTGTTTGGCCAGTGTTTCCACTTCAGCTGATGTTTTAATGATGCCCAATCCATCTCTCAGCCATTGCGTAACAGCACCGGCAATGAATACGCTGCCCTCCAGTGCGTAATGCGTAACCCCATTTATTTTCCAGGCCACTGTTGTCAACAGGTGGTTGGTGGATGTCACCGCTTTTTCTCCTGTATTCATCAGCATAAAACAGCCGGTGCCGTAGGTGTTTTTTACCATCCCGGGCTGTGTGCACAATTGTCCAAATAAGGCGCTTTGCTGATCACCTGCCATGCCTGCCACCGGAATCTTCGCATTGCTGAAATTACCGGATGTATAACCAAAGATCTCACTGCTGCTTTTTATTTCTGGTAATATGCTTTTGGGAATATCCAGCATCGACAATAATTCATCATCCCACTGCAGGGTATGGATATTACAGAGCATGGTACGGCTGGCATTGCTGACATCAGTGGCATGTACGGCACCGTTAGTAAGATTCCACAGCAGCCAGGTGTCGATGGTGCCAAAACATAACTCCCCCTTGTTTGCTTTGTCTCTTGCGCCAGCAGTATTATCCAATATCCATTTTATTTTAGTACCGCTGAAATAAGCGTCGATCACCAGCCCCGTTTTTTGCTGTACCAGTGCTTGTTTGTTGGCTGCCTTCAGTTCATCACAAATGGAAGCCGTGCGCCTGTCCTGCCATACAATGGCATTGTATACAGGCTTGCCGGTTTTCTTTTCCCAAACAACCGTTGTTTCACGCTGGTTGGTGATGCCAATGGCAGCGATCTGTATGGGTGTTAATCCCGCCATGCTGATGGCTTCTGCTGCCACACCCAATTGTGTACTCCATATTTCCATCGGATCGTGCTCTACCCAGCCCGGCTGCGGAAATAGTTGCGTGAACTCTTTTTGCGCCGTGGTTACAATGGCGCCATTATGATCAAAGATGATAGCCCTTGAACTGGTGGTACCCTGGTCAAGAGAGAGGATGTATTTGGACATGCAGGCAATTTTGTTTTGAAGATAAAGGAAAGTTGGAATTCTTCCAGTCAAAAAAAAGTAAGGGTAACATGATTCTCTTTTTTATTTATCAAAAGGAAATAAGATCCCTTGCCTGCATATTCTCAATTTTCTATGGCTCATCGTTTAAATGCTAAATGGTGACAATGACAGCATGTAATTAATTTCATGCGTATACGCCACAGCCTGTTACCCGCTTTTATGCAGGTAGAGATGTTGGGCATGCGGCTGTATAGTTTTCACATCATTTGATCCATGGCATACTCCTTTTTAGACGGAGTTATTATTTACCTTTAAACAAATTTTATTTTAAAGCCTGCTTTATGAAACCTGTATTATCCACTTTTTTATTTATTGCTGTTTGGGAACTTACCAGCATGTTGTGTTGAAAAGATAGTTTTTCCAATTTTTCTAATCAGGCTGGAGAATAATTTCCAACGTTTTTAATTTCAACAAAAAAGACGCTTTTTAACAAACTTCAATATGACTTAATATTGATTTAAATATCAGGACATCGTAACTGGATAATATGGACTGGCATGGTTTTATAGTTATAATGAGTAATCATAAAACTTAAAAGTATGTCAGTTAATTTACTACAACAGGTACAGCAATTTCTAGGTTATCCTGAATTAAAAAAAATAGATCCCAATACCGGCAGTGTTGATTCAAACAGCGAAGTCAGCATAAACTACTTCAGCCAGGCGGCCATTCCTGCAGTGTTGACGGCATTGTATAAATATGTACAGTCTGATGATGGCGCTGAAGAAGTGTTAAGGGGTGATCCCTCTACAGATTGGGCAGGGAAAATATTCCACGAAAACAAACAGGAAGCAGTTGCAAAGATAAAGTCGTTTTCCGACAGCGGAGCTGAACACGCTACGCCAAAGATGAACGAGATAGCAGCGACCGCAGTACAGATCGTAAAAAATAATCTTCCGGAATCAGCAACTATAAAGGAGGTAAAATCATTTTTTCTCAACCAGAGAAATAACATTCTTCCTTACCTGCCTCCTGAACTGAAGCTGGGAGATTTGTTGAACGACGACACAGTTGATGATAACGTAAATAAAATGGAAGGGCCGATATCGAGCCTGATGAACAGCATTGGTTCTGCTTTTTCCAACCCCGTAACAAGTGATGAAGTGAAGAAGCAGGGTTCGCTTTAGTTAAGATTTTTTCATGGCTATACTTTAGTCGCACAATTTCTATTGTGCGGCTTTTTTATTGCATAAAATTTACTTTTCCCGTCATTTTGAGTTTACTGTTTGTTAGTACAGCACAGCCGGCGGCTTTTTCCCTTACCACGCACTTGCTGCCATAATAGCTTGCATGAATAAAATACACTTCACTACCATCATACCAAATAAAGCCCGTGTGAAAATCCAACCCGGCAATGTACAAACCCATTCCATCTTTCTTTACCTGGTTGATAAGTTCTGCTACAGGTTTATTGCTATAAATTTTTATACCTGTACAAACAGAGCGTATCAATTCACTGCTGGGGCATTGCGCCATTTTTATGCGGTTAACAGCAAGGCCCGCATGCATAAGCGTGGTGGTAATAAAATACCCGCAGGCAATGTTGCCCCTTGCGGGCGAAAGGGACCTGCCGTTATAATCCCATGGGGTTCCATACCAGCAGGGCAGTAAGGAGTCTGCGAAATAGATTTGCAGTTGTTTCCCGTCTGACATTTTTTTTGAATCGTTGTATGTTGCCAACAACTTCCGGCAACCAAGTTTTCTTTTTTCGTAATCACATTCAGCAACTACGTTGTTACTGCCAGTTGGGCCCTTCTTATCTTGTTTTACCGGGTCTTTTGAATGACAACTTGCAAAAACAGTAACCAGGATGGGTAAAAAATATTTCATGTGCATGTGATTCAACCAGGCTGTTTTTTCATAAACCGCTATTTACTTTGTCCGTATTCTTTATCGGGCATACTCAATTCAAATATGTCTAATGTATCCCAACAGGTTTGAATACCTGGCAAAATGCCTGAAGTATTTATAGGGTTAATTTAACACAGGAAGGAAGATTTGCAGCCTGTTATACCTTAAACCCGGGATGCGGAAATTATTGTAAAGCATTTCTGCAAAATAATTTTATCTTCATCAACACTAAACTTTATAACCATGAGCACGCAAGACTACTTAGGCCAGGACGAATCCCCTTTAGGCCCACCTACCTCTGATGAAAAAACAATGGGTATTTTATCCCATATCCTTTGCCTGGTGGCCGGGTTTATTGCCCCTCTTGTTATTTACCTGATCAAAAAAGATGAATCAGCTTTTGTGAGGGAGCATGCGAAAGAATCGTTGAATTTCCAGATCACGCTTATTATATTTTATATCATAAGCTTTATACTGATTTTTGTTTTCATAGGTATATTGATGATGGTGGCCCTGGGTCTTGTGGCATTAATTCTGATCATCGTAGCCACTATAAAAGCAAGTGAGGGTAAACTTTACCGTTATCCTTTTAATATTCGTCTTATAAAATAGAAATAAATGCCGGCATATATCATAGTGGATGTTGATATACAGGATGCAGTTTTGTATGAGGAGTACAAAAAACTCACGCCAGCCTCGCTTACCACCTACGGAGGGAAATTTATCGTTCGGGGTGCTGAAACGGAAACCTTAGAAGGTAACTGGCAACCCGGGCGTTTTGTTATACTCGAATTTCCGTCTTTGGCTGCTGCTAAAAAATGGTGGAATTCACCTGAGTATGCGCCAGCAAAAGCTATCAGGCAAAAGACAGCCAACACCAATATGATCGTTGTGAATGGATATGCCGGATGAGCATGTGCATAAAAATGTGCTAAACAGGTGCAAAACAGGCTGCAGGAAAATTTGAATTTGGGCAGGTGTAAATATTATCTTTACTGAACAATACAGAAACAGCATTTTTGGAAACGAAAAAATGTTTTTGAATGGTTACAAAAGGTCAGCAATGATATAATAAGTAACCACGGAACCATCGGGTTAAACAGATACGAAGTGCAAACGGAGTAGAAGTAAAACTTGATGGTTTTTTTATATTTTCTATCTGTTGTACAGGATAAATTTCTTCATCTTGCACAATCCGCTACATTTGCTGCTTTATTAAAATCATGCAATTAATACAGGTAACAGACGCCGTTTTGGCAAAGCAATTTTTACAGGTTCCCGTTCAGTTATATAGAAATGACCGCCATTGGATTCGCCCACTGGATAAAGACATCAACGACGTTTTTGATGAGAAGAAGAACAAGGCTTTTCGTTTTGGTGAAGCGATCAGGTGGATATTGAAAGATGACACAGGTAAATTGATTGGCCGCATTGCAGCTTTCACCAATAAAAAATATAAAAATAAAGGAGATGATGTGACGGTGGGTGGATTGGGCTTTTTTGAATGCATCAATGACCAGCATTCAGCAGACTTTTTATTCAACGCAGCTAAACAGTGGCTTGAAAAAAAGGAGATGCAGGCGATGGACGGGCCTGTGAATTTTGGCGAACGTGACCGATGGTGGGGACTGGTAACGGAAGGATATTATGAACCATTGTACTGCATGAACTACAATCCGCCTTATTATGTACAGTTATTTGAAAAGTACGGATTTAAATTATTTTTTAACCAGGTATGTTTTGGGATGGAGGCACAAAAGCCCATCTCGCAAAAAATATTTGACAGGTATGCGGCGCTTGCGGCACAGCCGGGAATGAGTGTAAAGCTGATTAATAAAAATCAACTGGAAAAATTTGCCGAAGATTTTGTGACGGTATATAATAAAGCCTGGGCAGGGCATGGAGGATTGAAACAACTGGCATTGGAGCAGGTAAAACTGATGTTTAAAAAGATGAAGCCTGTGATGGACGAACGCATCATCTACTTTGCATACCATTATGAGGAACCTATTGGTATGTTTATTAACCTGCCCGACCTGAACCAGTATTTTAAACATATGAATGGGCAGTTTGGGTTGTTACAAAAATTATATTTTTTATATCTCCAGAAGTGTAAGCCCTCAAAAAAATTTACCGGTCTTGTATTTGGCGTGGTACCAGAATGGCAGGGCAAGGGCGTGGATGCTTTTATGATTGGCGAATGCCAGAAACAGGTGCAGGTTCCATCTAAACCATATCTTTCGTACGAAATGCAATGGATTGGCGATTTCAATCCTAAAATGATCAATGTAGCAGAGAGTTTTGGCGACACTTACCGCAGCCGCAACCTGGCTACCTACCGTTATTTATTTGACAGGGAGAAAGAATTTAAACGGCACCCGGTTGTTCTTTGATGGGCATAGCGCAGGGCGCACACAAAGCAATTAAATACACGTAAATTGCAGTTTTAAAACTATTAATATTCAGGAACCGGGGTATGGAGAATTTTATCGTTTCAGCAAGAAAATACAGGCCGCAAAATTTTAATACGGTAGTGGGCCAGGCACATATTACCACTACTTTAAAAAATGCCATTAAGAACAACCAGCTGGCACATGCATTTTTATTTTGTGGGCCAAGAGGTGTTGGTAAAACTACCTGTGCAAGGATACTGGCAAAAACCATCAACTGCGAAAGCCAGACAAAAGACGGCGAAGCCTGTAATGAATGCAACAGTTGTGTTTCTTTTGATGCCGGTATTTCTTTAAATATTCATGAACTGGATGCGGCCAGTAACAACTCGGTTGATGATATCAGAAGCCTGGTAGAACAGGTTCGTTTTGCACCACAGGCTGGTAAATACAAAGTGTATATCGTGGATGAGGTTCACATGTTGAGTTCCTCTGCATTTAATGCCTTTCTAAAAACATTAGAAGAGCCACCTCCTTATGCAATTTTTATTTTGGCTACCACGGAGAAGCACAAAATACTGCCAACTATTTTAAGCCGTTGCCAGATCTTTGACTTCAAACGTATCACCAACAGCGATACTGTGGAACACCTGCAGGAGATATGCGGCAAAGAAGAAATTTCAGCAGATAAAGCAGCCCTGCACATCATCGCACAAAAAAGCGAAGGGTGTATGAGGGATTCTTTGAGCATACTGGATAAGATCGTAAGTTTTACCAGCGGAAAAGTTACTTATGCCAATACATTGGAGCACCTGAATATTTTAGATGAAGATTATTATTTCAGGTTGCTGGAGTATTTACTGGCGCAGGATGTAAGCAGTGCATTGCTGATGTATGATGAAATAAACCGAAAGGGTTTTGAAGGAGACACGGTAATGAACGGTTTTGCAGAATTCTTACGCAATTTATTGGTGAGCAGTGATGCAAAAGTGGCGATGCTGTTAGAGGTAGCGGATGATTTTAAACAAAAATACCTGCAGGTGGCAGCTAAAGTGCCCGCAGCTTTTATCATCAGCGCTTTGAATATTTTAAGCGATGCAGAAATAGGCTACCGGCAGGCAAGAAATAAAAGGCTGCATGCAGAACTGGCCATCATAAAACTGGCTTACCTACAACAGGCGCTTGAACTGGTAAACGACAACGGCCTGTCTAAAAAAAAAGTAACTGAGGGCAGCAAGGTCGTTGCTTTCAGGGCGCTGCCGGTTTATAAAGTTAAAAATGATCAGGTGTCAGTGATGAATGAAAAGGCTCAGCCAGTTCAGGGAGCCAAACTGCTGATTGAAGAACCGGACGTGAAAATTGAGAAAATAAGTAAGCCTGTTGAGCAACCAAAACAAGTAGCTGCTGCACCAGTTCCCCCTGTTACTTCTGCCCTGGCTGGTGGATTAGGTTCGCTGCAAAAACTACGACAGCAGATAAAAGAACAG
>JAKQJG010000029.1 GCA_029561305.1 Bacteroidota bacterium
CAGGCAAACGTGCGGCATATACAGTCCGTAAATATCTCCCGTACCGTCAAGGCCATGCACCGCAATCACTTTAAGGGTTGTGCCTGGTATGGTGATTTCGTAGTTTTTCTGATCTACAGCAGTGTAGTGGAAGTTGTTTGCGTCAATCAATGCGTTTTGGTACAGTTCCCAAACATCGTATCCGCAGAATATCTTGTATCCTTCTTTGCCTTTGTAAGCCGCAGGGATCGCTTTACGAACACCTTTGAAGGCAGATATTACATTTGATGCGTTGATGGTTGCGATGGGCGAACCTGATACGCCGGTCATGCCTGAAACATTCGCATCTACTGGTGCGCCTGCATCAATCAGTTTGATCAATCCGTCATACCTTTTCAGGTTGGCATCTGTGCTGTCTGTATCGCCCTGCCATATTGCCGTTTCGTTCGCAGCAGCAATCTTTGCGTTTTTCTTATCCAGCCATGCTTTCTGAAATTCGGAGTTACCAAAATCTTCATAGGTGGAACCGGCCTTTAATGCCTCCTGCGTAAAGTACGCCTCCAGGTCATTCGGGCAGATTTTTTCTTCCACTTTGATCTTTCCTACTGTCACAGTACGTTGTGTAAACGCTGTGGTGCCGGAAGGATCAAACGAACAGGATTGAACCTGGAAGATCGCATCTGTATCAATCAAAGGAATTGCTTCACTTGATTTTACTTTTGTTAATACGATGCCTTCAGCCATGATCAGCTTCTGTGTCTTTGCATCAAATACAGCAGAGGTCAACAACGGCTTTAATGATTGCCGGGTGTACGCTGATAAAGTTCCTAAAGAAAGTGCCATTGTTTATGGGTTTGAGTTAGTTAAATACTGATTTGAGTTGTTTTTCCAATTTTTCCGCTTCTTCTTCTTTGGAAATTTCTTCCTGGGATTTAAAAACGTTTCTTGTGGTTGCAGCAGGATCTGCCGGGGCCGCTGGCTTGTCCACCAGTACCTGCGATAATTGCAGAAGCTGATCAATCACCTTGCTGGCTGTGCCGAGTTTTACTTCATACTGTTGAAACTTTTCTTCACTTGCCTGTTTGTATGTTGCAAAATCCTGTTCGTACTTTGTAAATTTTTCCTCTGCCAGCGTTTTAAATTCGCTGAATTGTGCGCCAAAATCAGGCGGTGCAGCAGGGGCAGCAGGTGCGCCGGGAACCATCGCAGCAATAACGCCGTTATCCGCAACCGTTAGCTTTGTGCCATCCATCAATTCAAGATCGCCAGGAAGGGCAGGGTTGCCGTCAATCATCACAATACCCCCCGCCTCTAATTTGTCAATCATCACCTTACCGCCGTCCTTCAGATCATACTCTGTTGGTGCTGCGGGTGCAGGTGGAGCGGGTGGCGCTGGAGGTGCAGGCGGCATAAAAAGGTCATTAAAAAATATTTTTGCCTTTTCAAGTATTTCTGTTGCTTCCATATTATACAGTAGCTTTAATTGAATATTTGGCTAATAAATTTTTTCAAGGCTTCCAGTTTCTGCTCGTCATTGGTTGCTGGCTTTGCGTAATCAAACATTCCTTCCACGGAAAAACCTTTTACCTTTCCGGCCTTAACTAAATCCCACACTGCCGGATTTTCAACATAGAAGGA
>JAKQJG010000044.1 GCA_029561305.1 Bacteroidota bacterium
TAAAAAAGTATGAGTGTAGGAATGGAATCTTATCCAAATTTCGACCTACTATAACTAACTTTAGGCATCAGCAATAACTTTTCAACAAATGAACCAAAACCGTAGAAATTTCCTAAGTAAAATTGGAATGGCAGCATTAACGGTGCCGTTCCTGTCATCATTTAAAAATAAAAACAACAGCAACGAAATGAAAAATGTTTTTCTTCATCATGTATTTTTTTGGTTAAACAATCCAGCCAGTATGGAAGACAGGGATAAACTGGTTGACGGGCTTAAGAAATTAGCTGCCGTAAAAACGATCAGGGATTTTCATATTGGCAAACCAGCTGATACTAACCGTGATGTGATTGAAAGAGGGTATGCGGTATCGTGGTTATTACAATTTGAAAATGCGGCTGACCAGGCCAGTTATCAAACCGATCCTGTGCACTTAAAATTTATTGAGGAGTGTAAACATTTATGGAGCAAAGTGATCGTGTATGATACAGTGGATATCAAGTGATGAAACAGCGATGCAAAAATTATTTGTAAAATTTTAAAAATAAATTTGGACACATCGGAAAATTAAATTCATCTTTGCAACGCAAAAATTAATTAAAAACAAAACATGCTACGCACACAATTACATATTGAATTTGCAAAGGGAAATAGTCCGATAGGCTATTGTGCCAATGCCGGGGCAAGTTTTGCTGAAAGATAGTTTACCAAACCAAACTGATTGCAATAACAAGCCCCGACTGAAAAGACGGGGTTTTTGTTTTATGCGAACTCAATATAAAACACGATTATGCTGTTAAGACATATCACTATTTATCCGCCGCTTTGGCCGGTACTGATGCCAACTGGGGAAAGTATAACAGGCAGGGGTATGTTTACGAGTGAGCGTAAAAACAGTTTGTTTAATGATAAAGTATATTGGCCGGGCACTTGCCAACGATAGCACAGTGATGTGTTGTTAGCAAAAGCCCGGCCTTAACAGCCGGGCTTTTTTGTTTGTAGTTTAAAAAGTATAGTCATGAAATTTATTATCGTATTACTGGTTGCCAGGGCGCTGTTGTCAATTATCGAAACCAGGGTAAACAACCGTAAAAGCAATTAGCAATATTGCAGAGGAGGAATACAAAGCAGTTCCGGGGAGATGCACCCGGGCTGCTTCTGTTAAAAACATTGCAACCCAAAACAACCGTTATGAAAACAGCAGCAGTTGAAATATACTGCTGCAAAATATAGCAGCATTCTCCCGAAAGCTTTCTGGAGTTGGATACTCCACCTGGATTGGAGAGGTTGCCCCGATTTTAATCGGGGCCTGCTATACAAATGTTGTCTTTAGCTTATCTGGTAAAGTATCACACTGTGAATGTGAAGAACAGGGTTCGATCCCCGGAGACAACCAATAAGGCTGGGTGTTATGGTAACACAGTTTTCTTCCTTTCTTTCTGAAAGGTAAACATAAGAAAACAGTATCTGGTTCAAGTCCGGAAGCCTTACAAAAATGGCTTATAGTTCAACGGATAAGAATACTTCACTACGAATGAAGAGATGAAAGTTCGAATCTTTCTAAGCCAGCGTGCTGACCCATAGCTCAACGGTGAGAGCGTCCCGAAAGCTTTCGGGATTATACGTTCAAGGTTAACAGTTCGAATCTGTTTGGGTCAACAGGAAATGGCGGTTTGGTGTAAAGGCAACACACCACTCTCATAAGGTGGGAGATTTCAGTTCAACTCTGAAAGCCGCAACAAGGATGACTTAACTCAATTGGTTAAGAGTACTACGCTGATACCGTAGCGGTTGAAAGTTCGAGTCTTTCAGCCATCACCAAACTGGTTCGTAACTCAATTGGTTTCAGAGTATCCCGATTTTAATCGGGAGAGTTGTGAGTTCTCCCGAAAGCTTTCGGGATCACCGGGCCAACAATATTTAAACCTGGGGTGGATAAAAAGATTACAATGATTGTAAATAGATAATCATCAAATCCTTTCAATCTTATAAATCCCCGTTCAAACAAAAGGGAAACATAGTTCAACGGCAGAACAATTGGTTGTTAGCCTTTAGATGAATGTTCGAATCATTCTGTTTCCGCATAACCCCGGCAGCGGTTGAAAACCCTGCCGGCGGTTTAAATAGAATTGTTTGATGTTGAATTAATTCGATGATGAAAATAGCGATCAGTCAGTATATGTCAAACTTAATGGACGAATAACTCAGTAGGAAGAGTGCCGGTGTGAAGAGCCGGTTGCACAGGTTCGAATCCTGTTTCGTCCACACAAAAATTAAAAAAGAAACAATGAAAAAAGTATCACAGTTCATAATGAAAGCAACAAACATCATGGTGCAATGGCACCGGAGTTTCCGATCACAAAAAATTTCATTTTTATGGACTCAAAAATTATTGAACAGTACGGAGAAGAAATTCTCTGCTACCGCCTGCGTACTGCCAGGCAAAAGAGAAGAATGCAGTACGAGGGCCTCGATAAGCAACTGATACAGCTTCACAAAGAAGAAAGCTGTTTAGGGGAGCAGCAGAAAAATTTAGGATGGGAGCCATTGGTTCCACCGGTACAAAAAGGCTGGGTAAGGTCATTTGTATTGAGAGAAGATATTGCTAAAAGTAAGTATGCTGATTTTTTTGAAGAAATACTAAAAAAGATCAATACCTGTCAATACGATTGGCGCAAAGATTTCAAAAGGAAGAAACGAAAGCGTGGAAGAAAGATCTATGTAGTAAAACAACAGGCGATCTTACAACCATATGAATGGCACTTTGTAAAATTAAATTTTACAGAAGCCGAAAAATCATTCTTTTTCCCTGTGTACGAAATGAATCAAAAACGGCAACTGGTAAAACGGTATGTTTTTAAGGAACCCTGGCGGTTTGTATTAAAAATAAAGCCTAATATAATTGACAAAGTACGTAAAAAGGATACTGTAATTGAATCAAGATTAAGTGAGATCGAAGATTACCTGAAAAAAAATGATCTGCGTAAAAGGCAGGGTAAAATACTGCGGGGTTTTGTTCAGTATCGTGCCTGGGTGGAATTTGAAAAATACGATGAAGTTTTCAAGTATAAAAACAAATCACTTATTCAAATATTAGACATCATTAAAAATGAAACCAGCCCTGAAGGGGCGTCATACTTGAACGATGGGTACCGCCCGTCGAAACAGGAATATATAGCTCGTAAAAACAAACAACATGGAACAGCAATGGAGGACCCTTAGCGGAAAACATATCCGCAGGCCTATCGAAGAAGAAATAGCAGCGGTAATTGCCAATGAAAGGGCAATGGGTCATGAACTGAAAGTATGTATTGGTACGGATAGCCAGGTAAAGAGTCGTGAAACTGAATTTGCAACGGTAATCGTTTTTATCCGGAAAGGGAAAGGTGGTTTTATGTATATACACAACGAAACCACTACAAAAAAAATGAGCATCAAAGAAAGGATGTTGGTGGAAGTGGCGAAAAGTATTGAAGTGGCTTACCCACTGTGCAACATTTTCAGCCGCTATAGTGTGGATATGGAAGTGCATGCAGACATCAACACCAACCCTTCCTTTAAAAGCAATGATGCGTTGAAAGATGCCATGGGTTATATCATGGGGATGGGCTTTGTGTTTAAGGCCAAACCGGATGCATTTGCAAGTTCAAGTTGTGCAAATAAAGTAGTGCAGTAGAGGTCAGCCTAAATCTCCCGTAAGAACGGGACAGGCTTTCCAAGGGAGGGACTTTAAAGACTTAGACAAAGTAAGATGTTTTATAAATATTCAAACGCTGCTTTGCTTCTTTTTTTAAGAAGCTTCAGCAGATAAAAAATTTAATTATGGACAGCCAACAAAAAATAATTAATGCCAACAGCATTTTTGACAATGGATTTCTATGTGGTAAATCGCTGTATATGTACTGCTTTGGAAAAATTCCGAGTGCCAATTATGTGTGGGGCATTGATGGAGAAAAAGCATTTGAAGCGATCCGTTCAAAGTACAGCCACCTGGTAAAGTCAGTGCATGGATACAGAACGTACCAGCAGGCAAACAAAAAGTTTGGTTTTGACGAGACCTTTCTGATACTAACCAATGGCTGCATCCTGGAACTGGGTGACAGGTATTGCGAAATGTATCATGATGGAACGCTGGAAGACTTCATCAACGAATGCACTGTATTGATGAAACAATTCAAAGAAAAGCAGCGCAGGAAACCACTGGAGATAAACCTGATAAGCCGTGGAAGAAACGGACTGGAGTTAAAAGAACTGGAAGTAAAACGCACCTCACTTGACCTCAGCCTTTTTTACGAAGACGATTTTATGGAAGTGAATGAGCTGATATGCAAGAGACTTTGTAAGAAAAAAGACAAGGGGATCGTACTGCTGCATGGTTTGCCAGGTACAGGAAAAACAACTTACCTGCGCTACCTGATTGGTAAAATTAAAAAGAGGATTCTGTTTGTGTCACCTACCATTGCTGGAGATATTACCAGTCCTGATTTTGTTCAGTTGCTGGTGAACAATCCAAACAGTGTGATAGTAATTGAGGATGCAGAAAATGTGATCATGGACAGAAAGATCAGCAGCAATGCAGCAGTATCCAACCTGCTGAATATTTCAGATGGTCTGTTGGCAGATTTCCTGAATGTTCAGATCATCTGCACTTTCAACAATGCACTCACGTTGGTGGATAGTGCACTATTGCGCAAAGGGAGATTGATTGCAAAGTATGAATTTGGGAAACTGGGTATTGAAAAAGCACAAAGCCTGAGTAACCATTTGGGTTTTACGGAAACCATTACTAAACCCATGACCATTGCAGAGATCGCCAACCCGGGAGAGGCAGCAGCAAGACCGCAACAGGTGGAAGTGCTGGGTTTCAGGAGAGAACAATTGATGAATTAATCATTGTAGACCGCCTGCATGGAAGCAACAATATTTTTTAAACGCTTTACTAAACTTTCCGGCGACAAAACTTTTAGTCCGTTGCCAAAGCCCAGTAGTTCTCTTTCGAGTTCAAAGTTGGGAATAACGGTAATGCTGAAGATAACGCCGTCGGGAAGTTTTTCTTCCAGTTGCTGGGATGGGTGAATGGGCTTGGTGATGATGTAGGGGGCCTGTTGACGACTGGCTTTAAAGCGGATTTTACCGGGGCGGTTGCCAAGGTTTTTTGTTACGCCGATGATGTCAGCAAAATATGTACTGCTGTCAAAATTCTTTGGCTGTACGAATTTCTGTAGCGCTGCTTTGTCAATTGATTGAATTCGGTCAAGCGCCAGCGTTAGTACTTCCTTGCCTTCTTTTTTCATGCCGAGTACAAACCATCGGTTGCGGTATTCTTTCAGCAGGTAGGGGTAAAAGAGTATGTCACTGGGCTGGCGGGCCTTGAAGGATTGATACGATAGCAGCAGGGTTGTCTGGCTGATGATGGCTTTGTATAAAACATCCAGCCATTCAATACCAGTGAGCAGTTCGTTCTTTTCAAAATCGATCACAGGGTTTTGCTGGTGTTGTTCGCTGTAGATCTTGTCTTCCAGTTTATTTACCATTTCACTCACTTCACTAAAATGGCTGAAGCCTTTGAACTGTTGTAAAAGATGGGAAACTTCCTGTAGAATACCCAGGTCCTTTGTGGTGAGCGGAATATTGGCGATGGAATACCCTGGGTCTTCGTAGCTGTAGTATTTTTTGTTTGTCACGATGATGGGTGCATTGTAACCAAGTTTATCGCTCCGCAAGGCATTCAGGTCGAGCCGGATGGTCCGCATGCTGATGTCTTTATCGATGCCTTCGTATTCGTACAGGGCTTCGCTGCAGCACTCGATAAGGTCTTCAATGGTCCACTTACGGCGGCGGTTTTGCAGGCATTTGTCAATGGTGCGGTAGCGGATAAGGGCGTTGCGGTTTACTGGCATGTAGAAACTTTTTTTAAAAATAATTAAAATAATTTTTTACTGTGCAAAAAGATTGCACAGTTGGGTTGGAGGTTTGTATTGTTAAAGAACAAATAAACAAAAGAGAAAAACAAAAGGAGGCATAAAATGAAATTCAATTTCGCATTTAGAAGCAAGGTAAAAGAAACAGTGAACTACGAAGGTGCCAAAGCATTTGTATTGACACCACAACTGGAACTGTATACTGCGGTGGCAACAGCCGGCCTGAGCGACCAGTTTTACGAAAAAGCGGCTGATAAAATGCAGCGTATGCGTGAGTTGATAGCAAAGAATGACGCAGCCTTTGTGGCAAAGCTGGCCATCTATGCCCGTGAGCAAATGTATTTGCGTAGCATTCCTCTGGTGCTGGCTGTGGAATTGGCAAAACAGCAGAGCGGTAATGATGTAGTTGGCAAATTGACCAACCGTGTGATACAGCGTGCAGATGAAATAACAGAATTGCTGGCTTACTATGCTATCGCCAACGAACGTACAGAAGTAAAAAAGCTGAATAAGCTGAGCAAGCAATTGCAGAAGGGTTTGGCAGCGGCATTCAACAAGTTTGATGAATACCAGTTTGCAAAATACAACCGGGATGCTGCGGTAAAATTGAAAGATGCTTTGTTCCTGGTGCACCCTAAAGCAAAAGATGAAGCACAGCAGGCATTGTTTAATAAAATAGTAAAAGATGAACTGCAGGTCGCTTACACATGGGAAACTGAGTTGAGTGCTTTGGGTCAGCAGAAATATGATACTGCTGAATTGAAAAAAGCAGCGGTAAAGGCAAAATGGGAAGAACTGATCTTCAGTAACAAAGTTGGCTATATGGCTACCATGCGTAACCTGCGTAACATCCTGGAAGCAGAAGTAAGTAGAGAAGCGCTGGAAAAAGTATGTGCGTACATCGCCAATGAAAAAGCAGTGGCTAACAGCAAGCAATTGCCTTTCCGTTTCCTGGCCGCTTACCGTGAGCTGAAAGAGCTGAACAATGGCCGGGTAGGTAATGTGCTGGATGCATTGGAACAGGCCGTATTGTACAGCGCTGCCAACATAGCTGGGTATGATGATAACACCAAAGTGGTGATAGCCGCCGACGTTAGTGGTAGTATGCAAAAAGCCATCAGTGCTAAAAGCAAAGTGCAGAACTATGATATCGGTTTGATGCTGGCCATGCTGTTGAAAAACCGTTGCGCCAATGCCATCACTGGTATGTTTGGTGATACCTGGAAAGTGATCAACGTTCCAAACAGGAACCTACTGGCCAATGTGCTGGAGTTTCACCGTAGGGAAGGAGAAGTGGGTTACAGCACCAACGGTCACCTGGTGATAAAAGACCTGTTGCAGCGCAACCAGGTGGTGGATAAAGTAATGGTATTTACTGACTGCCAGTTGTGGAACACTTACAATGGAGGCGAAAGCATGGATACAGTATGGAAGCGTTATAAAAAAATGGCGCCCAATGCAAAACTGTATTTGTTTGACCTGGCAGGCTATGGTAATACGCCATTGAATGTGCAGCGTGACGATGTGTACCTGGTAGCAGGCTGGAGCGATAAAATATTCAATGTGCTGAATGCCATTGAAGAAGGCAGCAATGCGGTAAAGCTGATCAATGCAATAACCCTTTAAACAATAAGGTGGCAGAGCCAAAGGGCAGCCACCTTTTATAAAGTTCTTTGATTAAAAAAATTAAAAGGTGTCGTAGTGCAGTGATACTTCGGTAGAGCGTCCCGGCGAATAGCCAGGAAGGTAGCTGGTTCAAATCCGGCCTCAATAGCAATGTTGTGTAGCTCATGCTTTTTCTCACTGGCGTTTGTTGCCCTTTTACAATATTGAAAGGTGTCGTAAAAAGAGATACTTCGTCGGTTAAATTGGTTCGAATCCAACTTTCCGGTTGATAAATCATTCACCGGATTGCGACTCTTTAAGTTTGTTACCCTTTCATAGTTTTTTGAATGATGCCGTAAAGCAGGGTTACTTCGTAATTCAATTGGGAGAATATTCTGCTGCAAAGCGGAAATGAGTGGGTTCGAATCCCGTCAAATGTTCCCTGTTTGTTTGTTGCTCATTCATATTTTTTTGAGGTGCCGTAGCACAGTCTTACTTCGGTTAGAGCGTTACACTAATTATGTGAAGGCCGCAGGTTCAACTCCTGCTCCCAATAAAAAATCGGGATAGCTCAGGGATATAAGCAGACTGTTCGGTTTATCGCCCTCATTTTTAATTGACTATAGTACCCAGTGTGTCGTAGCAAAGTGTTACTTCGTTTACAGAAAACCCAAAGCCACTTAGCGGTTGTTACCACTGATCTTTAAAATAGTACAGGTGCCGTAGACAAGGCTTACTTCGTTGATCATTGTATACCGGTTCGAATCCGGTCGTCTGCAGTAAGGCAGGTGTGGATGAATGGTTAAGCAAATGAATAAGTGCCTTTCCGGTTTGTTGCCCTGTATAAAATATTCAGCAGGTGCCGTAGATAAGAGTTACTTCGATTCCGATTCGGCGGGACGTGGGTTCGAGCCCCACCATATCCGCACCCTTGATACGGGACGGGTATGTAGCTCAGTGGTAGAGCAGCATGTCTCTTTTCGTTTGTTGCCCTGGTGGATTTTTTTGAGTTTGTCTGAATCCCGAAGAGTCGGGACAGGCGGGGGATTTTGAAGGATTAACTGGATGGCATGGATTGAAATCCTTTTAATCTTTTCAATCCTTTTAGATCCTGGTTCAGACAATTTTGTACTTAGCTTTAGGAAGAGGATTGGGCGGCGGTGGCGTCGCACACTTGTACTTAAATAATTTTATTGAGCAAGAATTGATATAGAAAATGAATAGCATGTTGAAAATTATAATTAATAAAATAGAAGCTGAACTCAAAAACACTTTTAACGAAGTAGATACATGTTTTGATGCAGGTGATAGTTTACTGGAATACAAGCCTCAACTCGGCTGGACTATAAGAGAAGTATTGGAGCATATTTCATTGACAAATTATTTCCTTTTGATCTTGATTAAAAAAGGAACAAGAAAAGCAATGGAGCTTTCGAAAGTGAATGATTTTGCAAACCTGTTGATCAACTATGACCTGGATTGGGATAAACTGAAAGCAATTGGTGAGCATGGATCCTTTGAGTGGAACAGGCCGCGGCATATGGAGCCAACAGGAAAAGAAGACTTGTCATTGGTTAGAGAAAGAATTAAGAACCAGTTAAACGAATGTTTGCAATATTTGGAACAAATGCAACATGGCGAAGGGGTGCTTTATAAAACAATGATGACTGTTAATGGCCTGGGCAAGATTGATGTATATCATTACATTTATTTTCTTGCGGAACACGCCAGGAGACATTTAATGCAGATCCAGAAAACAAAAATTGAATACAAAAAACAAAGCTGAGTGATGCAAAACATACAAACCATATTAACCAATATAGAGCAAAAGAAGAAAATAAAAATCCTCTACGCTTGCGAAACAGGCAGTCGTGCCTGGGGTTTCCCCTCGCCGGATAGTGATTACGATATACGTTTTGTGTACATGCACGAAAGAGATTGGTATTTGAATTTAAGCCAACGAAAGGATACCATAGAAATAATGGATGGCGACCTGGATATAACCGGCTGGGATCTGAGAAAATGCTTAACGCTTCTGAAGAAATCAAATGCACCGCTGATCGAAAGATTTCAGTCGCCGATAGAATATTATTCAGTGCCGGGCTTTAAAGACGATTTCAAGAAAATGATAGAAAGCTATTATTCGCCGATCGCTGTATTTTATCATCACCATTCGCTGGCAAAAAAGTTTTGGGAAGAATTGAAGGATAAAGATGAGTACAAACTAAAAAGCCTTTTCTATTTGGTTCGTTCGCTGCTCAGCTGCAACTGGATACTGGAAGATAAACAGGTGTTGCCGATGGACATATTTGGTTTGATGCAGTATGCAACAGATGAACAAAAGCTAAAAATAAATGAACTGATAGCACTTAAAGCAACGGTGGGAGAAAAATACCAGCATCCAAAAGATACAAATGTGCATGAATGGATAGTTGCCTGGTTTGAAAAAGCTGAAGCAGGTAAGGATAAACTGGAGGCAAAGAAAAAGGACATAGCTGATCTGAATGAATTCTTTTTAAAAATGCGGTATGCAACTGACAATTGAACATATAAAAAATAATGGCTGGCTGGTATTGGAAGCAGTGGCAGGCAGTAAAGCCTATGGTCTTGATACAGCTGCATCTGATACAGATATAAAAGGTGTGTTTGTGTTGCCGAAAGATCTGTTCTATGGTTTAGAATATACTGCACAGGTGAACAACGAAACAAATGACATTGTGTATTATGAACTGAAACGCTATGTAGAGTTGCTGGCAAAGAATAACCCTAATATGCTGGAGTTGCTTTGTACGCCTAATGAGAAGCTGTTGCTGAAACATCCTGTAATGGATCTGCTGCAACCGGAACTGTTTATATCAAAACTATGTGAGCAAACATTTGCCAACTATGCATTTACACAAGTAAAAAAGGCATTCGGCCTGGAAAAGAAGATCATGCAGCCGATGGATAAAGAAAGGAAATCGGTACTGGAATTTTGTTTTGTGTATGAAGACCATTATGCAAAACCAGTGAAGGTATATTTTGAATCAAGTAAAATGGCGCTGGAAAAAGCAGGGCTGGCAGCAATCACACATCTCAGGGATTGTTACAACTTGTATTATTCTGAGGTGCATTCTTATGCGGGCATTATAAAAAAAGAATGTGCCAATGATGTGTGCTTGAGCAGCATCCCAAAAGGGGAGCAGCCAGTTGCCATGTTGTATTTTAATAAGGACGGCTACTCAGCTTATTGCAAGCAGTACCTGGAGTATTGGGATTGGGTGGGCAAAAGGAACGATGAACGTTATAACAGGACCATGCAGCATGGCAAGAAGTATGATGCAAAAAACATGATGCATGTATTCCGGCTATTGCTTGTTGCAAAGGAAATAGCAATGGAAGGGAAAGTAAATGTATTCCGGAAAGACAGGGATTTTTTGCTGGCAATAAAGGAAGGGAAGTTTGAGTATGAAGAAATGGTGGAAAGGGCAACGGCATTAAAAGATGAATTGCCTTTATTGTACCAGCAATCTGATTTGCAAGACCTGCCGAATTTGGAATATGTAAATGAATTATTAATTAAAATGAGGGAGCAGTATTATGGAGAATAAAGAATTATACCCAGAGTTGGCGGATTACATTTGGAATTATTGTTGCCACATGACTGAGGATGAACAAACAGCATGGAGGCATAACCGTGCCGTTGAAAGACTTGCACATGGCAACCGAATTGGGTTTCACAAGCATCAAAATCAGGAACAGCAATTATCGAAAGATGAAGCCGTCCTAAAATTACTTGAAAATGGCTATGACAATTTTAAAACTTTGGTTGTAACAAGAGTTTGGAATGAACAAAAACCTGAATTGAAATTAAATTTATGTCCAAATTGTAAAAGGATTGCAAGAACACCAAGTGCGAAGCAATGCAGGTTTTGTTTACATAGTTGGCGGGAAAAGCCCAATAAAGAATCTTCAAGTACAAGTGAGTGACACAACGATGACGCCATAAGAACTAATGCTGGCATCTAAAAAATATAATCATGAATTGCATTCGTGGCAATTAGTGTAATTCGTGGAAAAAATCAATTAATTTTTAAAACAACAACCATGAGTTACATCGTAGTAGATGTAGAATCAGACGGCCCCATCCCACACCAATATTCTATGGTTTGCTTTGGTGCCGTAGTAGCAGAACCATCTTTAAGCAAAACATTTTACGGAAAAGTAAAACCTGTGTCAGCATTGTATGATCCGCAGGCACTGGCCATCAGCGGTTTCACAAGGGCGGAACATGAAACCTTTGATGATCCAAAAACAGTGATGGACAATTTTGCGGAATGGCTGGGTGAGCACTCAAAAAGCCGCCCCATATTTATCAGTGATAACCCGGCCTTCGACTGGCAATGGATCAACTGGTATTTTCATACTTATCTAGGTAAAAACCCATTTGGCTTTTCGGCAAGGCGTATTGGTGATCTGTATTGCGGAATGAAAATGGATGCAGGGCTGAACAATGAATGGAAACGCTTATTGCGTAAAACCACACACGATCATAACCCGTTAAATGATGCCATCGGTAATGCAGA
>JAKQJG010000052.1 GCA_029561305.1 Bacteroidota bacterium
CTGCCTGTTGATAAAAGTCCCTACAATGCGCTGGACATGCTGGAGAATAATGAGGACATAGAGCAATTGTATGAAACACTCTCTTCCGTGAAGGATAAAAATGGTAATCCTGCCATTTTTACGGGGAACAACATAGTAGGCAACCCGGATTTTGAGAAAATAAAGGCAAGTGGTTTTACACAATATTTTTATGAGCCATTTACCGAAACATACAAGCAGTATCCAAAACACGACGGCGTATTTAATTTGCTTAAAGAGGGCATCGAAAAAAAATTGTTTATGCCCCAGTTTCATGGCCGGGAGCATGTAAATGTTCCCCGGTGGATGAGCGCTTTACAGGTGGGTGACAAAGTGGCCCGTTTGATATTTGAGCAAAAAATGTTCAGCGTTCATGTTGGCAAGCCGGCGCCTGTGGTCAACGAATGGCTGGATGCCCTGGATGGCGATTCACCACAAGAGCTGGCAGAAAAGTTTGACTCTGTTGAAGAAGGTCTGCAGTTGTTTAAAAAAATATGGGGCTTTCATTCAAAATCGTTTATTGCTCCCTGTTATATCTGGGATTCTGCCCTTGAACCGGCTTTGGCAAAAACAGGTGTGCAATACATCCAGGGCATGATAATACAACTGCAGCCTCTTGCCCGGCCAGGCTACGAGTACCAGCGAAAATTTCACTACCAGGGTCAACGCAACCGGTTTGGTCAGCGCTACCTGGTGCGGAATGCTTTTTTTGAACCATCCACAACAGATACATCATTTGACTGGGCAGGTGATTGTTTCAACCGGGTGGAAACTGCTTTCCGCTGGAATAAACCTGCGATCATCAGTGCACACCGGCTGAATTTTATGGGTGGCATACAACCCAAAAACAGGGAGAAAAACCTTGCGTTGCTTAAGCAGTTACTAAAAAATATCACTCAACGCTGGCCACAGGTTGAGTTTATGTCATCAGACCAGCTGGGTGATTTAATGAATGAAAAATGATGAATAAAACCATTTCATTAAAAACCACCTCTCTGGTCATCATCACAGATGCGGTGGTATTATTATTGGTGTATTTTATTCCTGCACTTTCGCATCTAAGCCCTTTTCCTTTGTATTACCTCGACCCGATGCGTATGCTGCTTTTTGCCGCATATCTTATCAGCAGGAACAACAGCAATGCATTTTTACTGGCAGCCACCATCCCTGTTTTCTCTTTCCTGGTTACCGGCCACCCTGTATTTTACAAATCTTTACTTATCTCAGTTGAATTACTGATCAACATCGGCTGCTTTATCTGGATGATAAAAAAGTTGAAATGGCATCCGGGTGTGATCATCTTTATTGCAGCAGTTGTAAGTAAAATATGTTATTATTTGTTTAAGTATATTTTTCTGCAACTTGGGTTGATTACAGGCAGTTTAAAAGCAACTGACCTGGATATACAATTGTGTACTGTTGCAGGCTTGTCATTGTTATTTGCTGTTTTTTATAAACGTAAAACAAGTAAGCAGTAATGCAGGACACCCAAGATGGTTTTGTAAATATTGCAACGCTTTTCAATGAAAAAGAAAGGCGAACGGTTGATGATCTCCGGCAAATATATGACGATCATGAGCTGCTGTTATCAGTGGCGGAAAAGCTGGCCGGCAGTATTTTAACAGACAGCAGGATCGCAAATAAAAAAATACTGCTCAAACCTAATTGGGTAAAACAACCCTTCAGGCAATACGATGATATTTGTCTTTGTACGCACAACAATTTTATACTGGCGGTTCTTGAATTGGTATTGAAACGAAAGCCGGCTTCTGTACTGATAGGGGATGCACCTATACAAGGCTGTTACTGGGAACGACTGATTACGCCCCATTTTATAGATGCTGTTCAATTGCTTTCTGAAAAATACCGTGTACCCGTTGCTATCAGGGATTTCAGGCGGGTTTTTTTTGATACGGTTACTAACAGGCTTGATGACCAGCGAAACCCGATGAGCGATTACATCATTTTTGACGTGGGGAAGCAGAGTTATCTCGAGCCAATTACAGTGCCGGGCAAAAAAAATTTCAGGGTGGCGCAGTACAATCCGGATAAATTTTCTGAAACACACAGGCCGGGAATGCACAAGTACTGTATTATAAAAGAACTATTCAATGCAGATGTGGTGATATCATTGCCTAAAATAAAAACACATCAAAAAACCGGTATTACAGGTGCATTAAAAAATATTGTGGGGTTTAATGGTGATAAAGATTATTTACCGCATCACCGTGTGGGGGGTACTAAAATGGGAGGCGACAGTTATCCCGGAAAAAACAGGGTGCGTTATTGGGCAGAACTTGCCATGGATAATGCCAACCGTAACATGGGAAATATCTGGTATAAGATATGGTTTAAAATTTCAACCAGCTTATGGGCCTTATCCTTACCCGGTAAAGAGCACCAATGGCATGCAGCCTGGTATGGTAACGATACTACCTGGCGCATGGTGATGGATTTGAACCTGATAATAAATTATGGCCGTGAAGATGGTACCCTTGCGGATACACCCCAGCGTTTTTTATACAGTTTTTGTGATGCTATAGTAGGTGGACAGGGTGATGGCCCTTTGTCGCCCGACCCGCTTAATATGGGTGTAATGTCATTTACCGACGATTCCACCACCAACGATATTTGCATGGCCATCCTGATGGGCCTTCCTTTAGACAGGCTTCCCCTGCTCACGGCAGCGAAGTCGTTTATGCCACACCGTAAGGTATCCGTATCGCTGAACGGGGAGCCAATAAAAACCGACAGCCTGTATCAGTATGCAGTAAAAGCCATTCCTTCACCGGGTTGGCAATTTGTTTAAAATATCCTGATAATCTAAACAACGCTGATGATCGCCATACAACCCTCCAGGGACTCTTTTAGTGAAAGATGGATACCTTATTGCAAGGAAAAAGGCATTGCACATAAAGTAGTGGATTGTTATGCCAATGACATCATCGGGCAGCTGGAAGGCTGTGATGCTTTGATGTGGCATCATCATCATGGCAACCAGCGTGATATTGTTTTTGCAAGGCAGTTGCTGTTTGCACTCGAACAATCAGGCATGAAAGTATTTCCGGATTTTAATACCAGCTGGCATTTTGATGATAAGCTTGGACAAAAATACCTGTTTGAAAAAATGGGAATACAGGCGGCAGAAGCATTTGTGTTTTATACAAAGAAAGATGCATTGGCATGGATAGAGACAGCTCATTTTCCCAAGGTATTCAAGCTGAGAGGCGGTGCAGGTTCATCAAACGTGAAACTGGCAAAGGATAAGGCAACTGCAATAAGCCTGGTAAACAAAGCATTTGGCAGCGGCTTTTCTCAATACCAGGCTATGGACAATTTAAAGGAACGTATCCGTAAATACAGGAAGGGAACAACCGATGCCAAAGATGTGCTGAAGGGTATCGTGCGTTTAGCGAAGCCTCCGGCATCGGCCAAAGTGAGCGGAAGAGAAATGGGCTATGTATATTTCCAGGAATTTATACCCGGTAATGATCATGATATAAGAGTGGTGGTAATAGGCGATAAGGCGTATGCTATAAAAAGGATGGTAAGGGAAAATGATTTCAGGGCTTCGGGCGGCGGGCATATTTTGTATGCAAAAGAATTATTTAATGAATCACTGATACAATTATCTTTTGACATCAATAAAAAATTAAAAAGCCAGTGTCTTGCATTGGATTTTGTATTTGATCAGGGAAGGCCACTGGTGGTGGAAATAAGTTTTGGTTTTTCCATGGCCGGTTACGATCCCTGCCCTGGTTACTGGACAAAAGATCTTCAGTGGCATGAAGGGAAATTCAACCCGTATGGCTGGATGGTGGAGGATGTAGTAAAAAGCCTGGGTAAATAAACCTGCAAAGTTTAATTGTTACTTCAACAAAAATACTGGAGCCTGCGGCGAAAAATATTAAAAGCTTTTGTGCCGGAGTTTATATGGCCAGCAGAAACAATTATTGATGGGGTGTCTTTTAAGATCAGGAACACACCTTATTCTTACGGAACAAAAAAATGTCTTCAAAATGGCCAATATGAAGTAAGCGAAAGAAAACTGCTGCAGGGGAAAATAAAAAAAGGTGATGTGGTGATTGAAATGGGCGGATCTATTGGTGTGCTTACCGCCTTATTGGCACATGAAGCAGGTGACAAGGGCTTTGTGGTATCGGTTGAGGCATCAAAAAAAATTACAACGTATTCAAAAACCTGGCTGGAGTCAAAGGGGAATATTAAAGTGATTACCGGATTTGCTTTTCCTGTGTTTGAGATCGATAAAAGGGTACAACTTAATAAATTTGATGAACAGGGTGGATCATTGGGAGGAAAACTGGATTTTGATGTGTATGATCTGCCAGCTAACGGAAACGAAGAACCTGTTTTTGATATCAAAAAAATAATGCAGGAGTTTCACATTTTGCCCAGCGTGATTGTGGCTGATGTGGAAGGAAGTGAAAGCATACTGGCATCCATTAAACCTTCCTTTCCTCCATCGGTAAGAATGGTGCTGATTGAAATGCATGAGTATATGTATGGTATTGATATCCGTGATAAGATCATCCATGCTGTTGAAGGTGATGGTTTTACAATAACAGGCCACCTGGATGGCGTATACCTTTTTGGCAGGGCATGACCGCCTGCACACATAGTTGCTTAACCCGGTTTTATAAATGAAAATTTGTCTCGCTAATTCAGCCTTACATTGTGGTGGTGCCGAAAGGGCACTAAGCGAACTGGCCAATCACCTGGTGGCAAGGGGCTATGACGTTACCATTTTCCTGCTGTTTAAAAAGCCCATTTTCTATACCATTGATCCAAGAGTAAAAATTGTAGAGCCTGGTTTTTCAAGAGAAACCATGAATAAATACCTCTATGGCTTCAGAACAATTGGATATATACGGAAAACATTAAGACAGATAAACCCGGATGTAATTCTCGATTTCTTTTTTCCCTCTTTTTTTATGCTTTGTACTGCGGGCCTTCCCTTTCCCACCTACATTTCTATCCGGAACAATCCGGCAAATAAAATTCCATTGGATCCCTTCTGGTTAAGGCGGCTATCCTATAAATGGTCAAAGGGTATCATTGCCCAAACGGAGTATGCAGCCAGGTTAACGTACCAGCAGGTTCATCACCCTAATATTAAGGTGATACCAAATTTTATCAGGGCGGTGATTGAAAAGAATGTTGTTCCTCAAAATAATATTGTTACAGTAGGCAGGCTTGTAAAAGGGAAAGGGCATAGCGACCTGCTGGAAATATTTGCATCGCTCAAACGGCCAGGCTGGAAACTCGTTATTGCAGGTGACGGCCCTTTAAGAGAAAGTCTTGAACAGCAAGCGGCCCGTCTGGGTATAACGGACCAAACGGTTTTTGCAGGCTTTCAGCCGGATATAGACCTGGTATTACAGCAGGCAAAAATATTTGCTTTTTGTTCTTATTCAGAAGGCTTTCCTAATGCATTACTGGAAGCAATGGCTACCCCATTGCCCTGTATCAGTTATAATTGCAACGCTGGTCCGGCAGATGTGATAAAGGATGGCAAGAATGGATTCTTAATTCCGGTGGGCAATAAGGAAATGTTTGCACAACAATTGCTGCGGCTGATGGACGATGAAAAGCTGCGTACTGATGTGGCAAAAGAATCAGCCATTTCCATAAAGGAATTTGGTTCAGACCGGCTTTTCCAGTCTTACATTGACTTTTTAGCCCAGAAAAATAATGGTAAGCGGATATTGTTTTTTAATGTACTTCCTTTTCCGCATTCAATAGATATACATGAGCAGCTGATGCAGGACGGATATACCATTGATTTCTGGTATTTAAAGGATTCAAGCGAAATTTATCCCTGGCGCAAGCTGGACAAAAAGGTAAACTATCGTATTTATAAACCCGGTATTGGAAATTTTTTTTCACTGATAAGAAGTGCCTGGAAATCACAACTGGTGGTAATCACCGGGTGGAATTCCCGTATGCATATTTTGCTGGCACTTTTTTGCAGGCTCTTTGCGATAAAATATACTTTTTGGCTTGATGTGCCTGAAGCACCGAAACCCGGTTTTATTACAAAAGTGAAGCAGTGGTTTGTAAGAAACGCCAGTGGCTTATTTATATCAGGAAAAACAGGCATTGATTTTTTTGTGAAGTATTTTAAAGCTAAACCTTCCAAGTGTTACAACTTTCCCTACCTGGAAGTTAAGAATACCGGTCCCGGCCTGGAAGAAGTAAACAGGAAAAGAAATGCGGCTATACTTAACGGTGATAAGATCAGGCTTTTGTTATCTAACCGTTTTTTAAAAAGAAAGGGGTATAGCACCGTATTAACTGCATTGAGATCCCTGCCTGCGGATCAGCTTGCACAATTAGACATTACGATCCTTGGCATTGGTGTGGAAAAGGAGCTGTACGAAAAAGAGTTTACAAGCCTCGGAAATAATGTGCGGTTAAGAGGATGGGTTGAATATACAGACTACCTTAAAATACTGGAAGAATCGGATATTTTTATTCATGCCTCCAGCCATGAGCCTTATGGAATACCACCAATGGACGCCATGCGGTATGGAAAACTGGTAATAGGTTCTATGGGTGTTATGTCATGTGTTGACAGGATCGAACACGGTGTGAATGGATATACATTTGGCATTAATAACGCACAGGAACTGGCAGCGGTTCTATCGGAATTAATAAGTGATAAATCGCTGATCTACAAAAAAGGAAAAGCTGCTCAGCTCACTTCAAGTGAATATGGATATACTTACAATGTAAAAGCTATAGAAGCGCTGCTCCGTTGAAAGTAATCCAAATAAATACTTCAGTTAATACCGGCAGCACAGGGCGCATAGCTGAAGAAATTGGGCAGGCCCTTATAGCAGCCGGGCATACCAGTTATATTGCTCACGGCAGGCCTGGTGGTAAAAGCCAGTCTCATACGATAAAAATAGGCACTGCTTTTGATCAAAAAATACATGGGCTGCAAACCAGAATTTTTGACAGGCATGGATATGGCTCTTCGTCTGCTACAAAAAAACTGGTAGATGAAATGGACAGCATCAATCCCGATGTCATTCATATCCACAACCTGCACGGTTATTACCTTCATGTGGGTGTGCTGTTTGATTATTTAAAAAAAAGTAATAAACCAGTGGTATGGACCCTGCATGACTGCTGGCCTTTTACAGGACATTGTTGTTACTTCGATTTTGTACAATGCGACAAATGGAAAACACATTGTGAAAAATGTCCTTTGCAAAAAATATATCCTGAAAGTTTAGTGTTTGATAATTCTTACAAAAACTTTGATGATAAGAAAGCATTATTCAATGGCCTGGATAATTTAACACTGGTGACGCCGAGCAACTGGTTAAGCGGTTTGTTACAGTATTCCTTCCTGCATGCGTATCCTGTTTCTGTTATTCATAATGGAATTGACCTGTCGGTATTTAAAATTACAGGAGATTCAGATAGCTCTTTCAGGCAAAAAATGGCATTGGGCAATGGTGCTGTAATACTGGGTGCAGCCAGCGTATGGGACAGGCGCAAAGGGCTAAAGGATTTTATACAGTTAAGCGAAAAGACTGACCCCGCTGACAGAATCGTTTTGCTGGGGCTTACTGCTAAGCAACAGGAAGGCCTGCCCCCGAATATCATTGCACTGGAAAGAACGGAAAGCCTTGCTGAAATGGTGCAGTTGTATAACCTTGCCACCGTATTTGTCAATCCAACCTGGGTGGATAATTTTCCCACAACAAATATAGAAGCACTGGCCTGCGGCACACCTGTAATTACTTATGACACAGGCGGCAGTGTGGAAGCTGTGAATACGGATACAGGATGGATTGTAGAGAAAGGAAATATTGACGGGCTTTTCAACGCAATAGAAGCAGCCAAAGAGAAAGGGAAAAAATACTTTGCTGATAAATGCCGCAGCAGGGCAGAAAAGATGTTTAATAATAAAGAAAGATTTGGCGACTATATTCAGCTATATCATTCTGTACTGAATAAAAATTAGATAGACAATGTCTTTAGGCGATTTGAAATATGCAGTACTCTGCAACCTGAAAAACATACCGGGTCCTGTAGTTAAAAGAAAAATAGTGGTGATTGAAAGTGATGATTATGGTGGCATACGGATGCCATCGCTGGATGCTTTGAAACAGATGAAAGCAGCAGGGATACCGATAGCATCATCAAGATATAATTTGCTTGATACCCTGGAAGATAAAGACGACCTGAATGCAATGTTTGAAACATTGCAAAGTGTACAAGGCGCTGATGGTAATCCTGCTGTAATGTCACCTTTTGTAAACGTAGCCAATCCTGATTTTGAAAAAATTAAAGCATCCGGGTACAAAGAATATTTTTACGAACCCTTTCCAGTCACCTTGCAGAAATATGGTCATAGTGATGATATTATGAGTTACTGGAAACAGGGAATTGAAGCAGGCATTTTTACACCTGAATTTCATGGACGGGAACATGTGAGTGTGCAGCCCTGGCTCGAAAAATTGCAGGAAGGTGATCCGCATTTGCAGTTTGCGGCCGGTTATGGTTTTGTAGCAGTGGCAAAAATTAAAGGTCTTCCATCGTATGCACAGGAATTCAGGCCCGAATTTTATTTTGATAATGAAAAGCAGAAGGCATTTTTGCATCATTCAATAACCGAAGGAGTAAAACTTTTTGAATATTTGTTCGGGTACACTCCATCGGCTTTTGTACCAAGCAACAGTGTGTTCCATCCGGATTTTGAACCAACTGTTTTTCAGGCAGGGATACCATTTTTATGCGTATCGCACAAAAACCCAACACCGGGGGTTGCTGGTGAACTTACCTTTACCAATTATACCTTCCGGCAAAAAATAAAGAAAGGCCAACTGAATTACTATATCCGTAACTGCGTGTTTGAACCAAACGATGAGGGATACAGGTCAGTTAACCGTACTTTACAACAGGTGGATGCAGCATTCCGCTGGAATAAACCCGCCATCATCAGTACACACAGGGTAAATTTTGCTGGTGGCCTCAATAAAAGTAACCGGGATAAAGGACTGAAGGAACTGCAGGTTCTTTTAAAAGCAATTGTAAAACGCTGGCCGGATGCAGTATTCAGCAGCACCGCTAAAATGCTGAAAGAACTAAAAAATTAATGTCAAGGAAAATTGTTTTTGTAAACCAGGCTACCGGATATCTCACGATAGACATCATAAACAGTTTTGCAAAACACTATGATGAGGTTCATTTGATTTGTGGCAGCATCCGTGTGCAGGATGTGGAGATCGATAAAAAAGTTGCCTTTACCCGGATAATAAAAACATCGCGGCGTTCGCATATTACCAGGTTCCTGGGATGGTTTGCGGGGTCAGTACAGGTATTTTTTATCCTGCTGTTCCGTTTTCGCAAGTACGAGATATTTTATGTATCACTTCCGCCTTTTGCTTATTTAAGTTCGTTATTGCTGCCCAATAAGTTTTCGTTACTTATGTTTGATGTGTATCCCGATGTGCTGAAGATGCTGAACATAAAGGAAACAAATGTTATTTACCGGCTTTGGGCAAGATGGAACAGGAAACTGTTTGCAAAGGCACATCGGGTGTATACCATCGGCGATTCACTGGCTGCATTGATGTCGCAATACGGGCCTGTGGAAAAGATACACGTGGTGCCATTGTGGACGGGCCTGATAAATGTTCATCCCGTACCCAAACACGAAAACCCGTTTATTGCCGAACATGCATTGAAGGGAAAATTTGTAGTACAGTATTCAGGTAATATTGGCGGTACACATAATATTGAAGTGATGATTGAAGCAGCTAAATTGCTGAAAGATCACCATGACATCCTTTTCCTGATCATTGGCAGGGGATTAAAAGTGCCCTTGGTAAATAAAATGATCGAAGAGCATAAACTTGATAACTGCATGCTGCTGCCTTTTCAGCCTGACGATGTGATACGTTACTCAATAGCTGCGGCAGATCTGAGTGTTGTTTTGATTGACGATAAAATTGCAGAGGTAAGCATACCAAGTAAAGTATATAACATCATGGCGGTCGGTTCCGGTATACTTAGTATTTCGCCAGAGAAATCTGAAATAAACAAATTGGTGCAGCAGTATAATATTGGTGCCAACTTTGCAAAAAGTGATGTACAGCAGGTGGCAGATTTCATTTTGAAAGTAAAGAATACAGCGTCATTGCAGCAGCAGTTCAGTACCAATGCAGTTGCCGCATCAGCCAATTATACAATGGATAATGCAGATAAATACGTGGATATTTATTTTAAAGCATAGGGAGTGCAGGGGTGCAGTTTCTTTCATACCACCAGGGTTTTACAATCCAATATCTGCAGTGCTCCCAATTCAAAATCACCTGGCAGCTTTTTTCAAACAGCAGAATTCATGGAAATGGAATACTTGATATATGTACCGTTCTTTTCTTAAAAGATACATCGATTTTTTTGCTGCACTGCTGTTGCTGGTGATCTTTTCACCCGTAATAATTGTTATTGCCTGTATATTGGCCTGGGTTAATAAAGGGAAAGCATTCTTTCGTCAGCAAAGGCCAGGCAAAAATGAACAGCCGATCTATATCATTAAGTTCAAATCAATGACAGATGCAAAAGATGCGAACGGAAATTTACTACCGGATAACAAACGCATAACCAGGGCTGGTGCCTTTGTACGAAAATATTCGCTCGATGAACTGCCACAGTTTATCAACGTATTAAAAGGTGATATGAGCTTAGTGGGTCCCCGGCCCTTATTGTACAAGTATATCCCTTTATACAATGCGGAGCAAAAGAGACGGCACCTGGTGAAACCTGGTATTACTGGATGGGCACAGGTAAATGGCCGTAATAGTATAAGCTGGCAACAGAAATTCAGTTTGGATGTTTATTATGTTGACCACTTTAACTTTTGGCTGGATGTAAAAATTTTGTGGCTTACATTTTTAAAAGTAATAAAAAAAGAAGGCGTTAATCAAAGCGATGAAAGACCGATGATGCCTTTTGATGGCAACAACTGACTATGATAAAGAAATTTTTATATCTCGGCTACTATATCAGGGAGATGGACAAGAAAAAGTTCAGGCTGTTCCTGTCCAAGGCAAAGGAAGAATCCGGCAAATCGTCTTTTAATATCATAAGTGATATGATCGGGTGTTTATTCAGGTATAATATTTCTTTACTTGAATATTTCCAGTTCCGGTTTTATAAACTGAATAGCGAGGAAAGAAATTTATATGCAGGCACCGGGTACATGTATGAATACCAGTTAAAAATGAATCCTAAAGCGGCAAGACCGGTGCTGGAAAACAAGATAAACTTCTTATCAGTTAATAAAGAGTTTGTACGCCATAGTCATGCATCATTAACGGAGCTGGAAGCAAATGAAACTTTAGCCCAGTCGCTGATTGATAATCCATCAGGAAAATTGGTATTTAAACATTCATTTGGTCAATGCGGCAACGGAGTGGAAGTAGTGGAGACCAATGGATTGACATCCGCTGCTATCATAGACCGGTTGAAAAAAACCGGCAATGATTACGTGGAAGAGTTTGTAGTTCAGCACCCGGTTTTAATGCAACTATCGCCTTCTGGTTTAAACACTGTACGTATCGTAACACAAATAAATGCCAATGATGAAGTGGATATCATTGCAGCCCGCCTGCGTATCACTATTAACTCAGCAGTAGATAATCTTGCAGCCGGCAATATGGCGGCGCCCATCGATATTGCAACTGGTAATATTAATGGCCCCGGTGTTTTTAGTGATATTACAAAAGAAGACCTGCAGGAGCACCCCGTTACGCATACAAAATTAATTGGGTTCTCCATTCCTTTCTGGAATGAAACACTGGAAATGATAAAAAAGGCCGCCTGGAAAAACAGGGCTAACCGGTCTGTAGGCTGGGATGTTGCCATTACAAACCAGGGCCCCGAACTGATAGAAGGTAATCATAACTGGTGCAAGCTGCTATGGCAACTGCCTGTTCACAAAGGATTAAAAAACGATCTTGAAAAATACAGGCTTTAAAACAGTGTAATACATGCAGAGAAACCTCATTATTATTGGTGCAGGCAATGTTGGCGGCTTTCTTGCTTATAACCAGAATTTGTTTGCAGAACAGTTTAACATCATTGGTTTTTTAGATGATGATGCATCCAAACATGGCAAAGAAATATATGGTATAAAGGTGCTGGGCAATACTGAACATCTTTTTACAATGGATAAAAATACTGCCGTGGCAATTGGTATAGGTTTTCCAAAAGCAAAAAGAAAAGTGTTTGAAAAAATTAAAGACAACGGAAATGATTTTCCATCTTTTATTGCCGGTAAAGCCTGGGTATCGAACAATGTTGCTGTTGGCAAAGGTGTGATATTATATCCTGGTGTTTCCATCAACTATCAAACCGTGGTAGAAGATTTTGTGATCATGAATATGAACTGTGCCATAGGACATGATTGTACTATTGGGAAATTCAGTGCGCTGGCGCCGGGTGTAAATTTGGGCGGGTTTACTATATTAGAAGAAGCAGTGGACATGGGTATTGGTGCTGCCACCAAACAAAATATTATAGTGGGAAGGGATGCAGTTATTGGCGGACAAACCATGTTGATCAGGAATGTGGAGCCTGGAGCAAAAGTGGCAGGTGTGCCCGGTAAAACAATTGGTGGGTAAATAAAAGCTATTGAAAGAATTCATCCTTACACAGGCCAATATTATCAGCATTTTGATATGGCTGGTTGTGCTTGCGTTTGTGCTGTACCGTTATAAGAGACGAAAGGCAGCTGTTGGCTTTTTGATCTTTACTGTATCGCTGTTTTATGTTTTTTCCACTGCATGGTTGCCGAGATACCTGGCGTTCCGGCTGGAGACAACCTATCCACCGATGAAAGAGATCCCTCCATTTAGCACCAATGAAAAAATTTATATCCATCTTTTGGGCAGCGGTTATCAAACAGACAACAGGCTGCCTGCCACGGCCAAATTAAGCCTGGTGGCGCAGGGTAGATTTGTAGAAGCGCTGCGTTTATACAGATCCATTCCAAACAGCATACTCGTTTGCTCCGCAGACGGCCCCGAAGGAACAATCACACAGGCAATGGTGGCAAGGGAAGCAGCCATTGAAATGGGGGCAGACAGTACCAGGATACTGGCGTTAACATCCCCCTCTACCACGAAAGAAGAAGCAGAGGACCTGGCTAAAGCTATTGGGACAAGCGCCACCGTTATAGTGGTTACAGACGCTATACACATGCCCCGTGCTATGAAGTTTTTTACTGCAGCCGGGTTTTCACCCTTGGCAGCGCCTACAAATTTTAAAGCACTCAACGGAAGTGTGGGCGTAACGTATAAGTGGTGGCCTTCGGATGATAATATCTATATCACAAACAGGGTGCTGCATGAATATTTCGCCTCGGTAAAAGCTGCGTTTTAATTTATAATTACTAAAGTTTAGAAGCATATTATGAACGAAAAGATCTGGCTCTCTTCGCCCCACATGGGTGGCAATGAACAAGTGTACGTAAAAGAAGCATTTGACACCAACTGGATCGCACCGCTTGGCCCGCATGTGGATGGCTTTGAAAAAGACCTGGCAGCTTTTACCGGTACAAAACAGGTGGCAGCTTTAAGCAGCGGCACCTCGGCCATTCACCTGGCATTGATACTGCTGGATGTAAAAGCCGGTGATGAAGTGCTCTGCCAGAGTTTTACTTTTTCCGCTTCTGCCAATCCTATCGTGTACCAGGGCGCAACGCCCATATTCATTGATTCTGAAAAAGACACCTGGAATATGTGCCCTGTGCATCTGCGTACAGCCATTACCGGAAGAATCAAAAAAGGGAAAAAACCAAAAGCCATTATCCCGGTTCATTTATACGGTATGCCCGGTAAAATGAAGGAGATAATACAAGTGGCAAAGGAATTTGAAATTCCTGTGATAGAAGATGCGGCAGAGGCATTGGGTTCCACATTGGATGGACAGGCCTGCGGCAGTTTTGGGGATTTAGGGATACTGTCTTTTAATGGCAATAAAATCATTACCACATCAGGTGGCGGTGCATTAATAAGTAACAATGAAGCGTATATTTCAAAAGCAAGGTTTTTAGCCACACAGGCAAGGGATGCCGCACCACATTACCAGCATTCGCATATCGGGTATAATTACAGGATGAGTAATGTATGCGCTGCCATTGGCAGGGGACAGCTGGAAGTGCTGCTCAAAAGAGTGGAGCAACGGCGGGCTAATTATTCGTTTTATGCCGAAGCACTCAAAGACATACCCGGCATTATCTTTTTGAATGAACCTGCTGGCTATTTCAGCAACCGCTGGCTTACCTCCATCACGGTAGACCCGGCTTTGACTGGCGGGGTTACAAGAGAAACCATACGCCTGGCGCTTGAAAACGAAAACATAGAGAGCCGTCCGCTTTGGAAACCAATGCACCTGCAACCAGTGTTTGAGCAGGCACCTTTTTATGGAGATGGCACTTCTGAAAAGTTGTTTGAGCAAGGACTTTGTCTTCCGTCTGGCAGCAACCTCGATACCCAAAGCCTGGAGAGGGTAACAGCTATTATTAAATCATTATTTTGACAAGTATACAATAAATAGTTAAGTCATAAATTGTTTACAGTCAGCCCGTTTTATTTTTAAGACGGGCTTTCTATTTTGTATTGCCGGATCCCAGGAACAAACAGCCATTATTTGCTAAAAAAGATGGTTTCAAACTAAAAAAATGCCTACTTTCGTTAATATTATTAACATTTATTCCGTTCTTAACTCTTAATAACTACCAGTGGGCTGGTGTTCGATCTACTCCCCGGAAAAAACGGTAAGCATTTTCCAGAGTAAAAAAATTCAGTATGCCGAAAAGATATCTTCAAAATTTTGCCCCGCGGTGGATCATTTTTTGCTGCGACATTATATTGATAAGCGCTTGTTTCAGCTTCTCTTTTTTTCTTGTAAACAATCTTTCTATTGATAAGGCAGACATCTATGGATTTTGGCCAGCGGTGGTTTTTAATATTGTTATTGGCACGATTTGTTTCTCCACTTTATCTATTTACAAAGGCATCATCCGTTATTCTGAGTTAAAGGATGTAATAAGGATCATAAAATTTGCTTTCCTGCAATTTGGTTGCTGGTCAGCCGTGTATCTTATCAATCCTAAAATGCTTGTAACAGCCACCGTTACGGTTCCGCTGTTGCTCATTAACCTTTTCGTAGTAATCTTTGTGCTGGTATCTTTTCGCTTATTGGTAAAAGAAATATACTTCAGGGCTGCACAGAATAAAACCTCCTCAAAACACCGCACGCTTATTTTTGGTGCCGGCATCATGGGTCAAATAACCAAGAGGGTAATAGAGCAGGATAATAAAATGAACACCACGCTGGTTGGTTTTATTGATGACAGCTATTATAAAATTGGGAAAAAGATCGGGGACCTGACTATTTACAATGCAGTGGATCCGCATCTTACCAAATTGATACAAGATAAAGGCATTACGCAGATATACATTGCCATCAACCAGTTGTCTGTTGAAAGAAAGATAGCGCTGGCAGATGTATGTGCGCCCTTTAAGATCAAGATCAACGTAGTGCCGCATGCAAACCAGTGGTCTGGCGGCCTTTTCCAGAAGAACCAGGTAAGGGAAATGAATATTGAAGAGTTGCTTCAAAGGGATGAGATCATTATACCCAATAACCTGTCGGGTGCCAACTACCAGGACGCAACCATTTTAGTAACAGGTGCTGCCGGTTCTATCGGAAGTGAGATCTGCCGCCAGTTAACCAGGCATAAACTCAGCAGGCTCATCATGCTGGATCAGTCGGAGTCTGGCTTGTTTGACCTCGAATACGAATTAAGGCAAACCGGCTTTACCAATATGAACGTGGAAGTGGCTTCTGCAAAAGACTACCAGCGCCTTAAAAAGATATTCAGCACTTACAACCCCACGGTTGTTTTTCATGTGGCTGCTTACAAACATGTGCCGCTGATGGAGGAGTTTCCAAGTGAAGCTGTATTGACAAATATTTTCGGAACAAAAGTGGTGGCCGACCTGTCTGTTTTATTTAGTGTAAAAACATTTGTGCTGGTATCTACGGATAAGGCGGTGAACCCCACCAATGTAATGGGTGCCACCAAGCGTATCTCCGAAATTTATATACAGTCGCTCAACGACCGCTTTGAATCTAATACCAATTTTATCACAACACGTTTCGGAAATGTGCTCGGTTCTGCAGGTTCAGTTGTTGCTACTTTTAAAAAGCAAATTGCAGAAGGCGGACCCATTACTATCACCCATCCTGATATCACCCGGTATTTTATGACAATACCTGAAGCAGCCAAACTGGTATTGGA
This sequence comes from Bacteroidota bacterium, assembly GCA_029561305.1. GTDB lineage: Bacteria > Bacteroidota > Bacteroidia > Chitinophagales > Chitinophagaceae > Ferruginibacter. Next base: position 16,370 of record JAKQJG010000052.1, read on the forward strand.
GGCAGGTAAAATTGGCAAGACAGGTGATATACTGGTATTTGACATGGGTAAACCTGTGAAAGTACTGGACCTTGCTAACAGGATGATACAATTGGCAGGCTATGTACCGGGCAAAGACATCGCAATAAAATATACTCAACTGCGGCCGGGCGAAAAAATGTATGAAGAGTTATTTAAGGATTCTGAACAACTGGCGGCTACAGATCATCCCAAAATACTGAGGGCTAAAAAAGCCACCAACCAAAATCCAGAGTTTTATAATTTACTCACCGAACTGCAGGAGACGGCCAAAACACATAACAACGAAGCGATCATCAAACTGCTAAGCACCCTGCTTCCCGAATTTGCGCATGCTCCCAATCAATTGAGGAAAACGGAAGCGGCATATAATAATGAGACGTTTTAAAAGGGATGTCGAACGCTATTACATGTTTTTAAATAGCAGCATTCATTCTATCATTCCCCAGCTGTGCAGGGGTATTGGGTTAGCTAACCAAGTCAAAACAGTTCATCGGTATCAAAAAGCTTCTATTAATAAACTGGATTTTGTAGCATTCCTGCATTTGCCAGCATTAGATCCGGACAAGGCCAAAAACTCCTACTTATCTTCACTTAATATTTACCTTTTCACCCTCAAATCATTTCCACCCACAACACTAAGATTCGCCGCACCCCCCAATTGCAAACTTCTTACCGCAGCGGATGTATTTAATACGACTGTTCCACTCTTAATCACCACATCTGTAAACTCATCCGGCACCATATTACAATCCCAGTTGCCCGGCGTTTCCCAATTATTATCTACAGCACCCGTCCAGTTCAAAGAGAATTTGATCGTGTATTCAATGCTGTATTCATCATCCACTATACAATGAAATTTATAACCATTCCAGCTGCTGGGCATATTGCTGATATGTAAATATTTGCTGTTGCTGCCTGCAAAAAAACTGTTGTCCTCAATAGTTGAATAACAATCTCCCCCACAACTATCCCATTCCCAGGTGTACGTGCTGCCGGTTAAGGAAGAAGCAATCTGCGTGGTAGTATAACCAGGACACAAATTGATCACTGCGTTATAAACAGTATCTGTTGATATAATAAAGTTGTCACTCCTGAATTTTTTAAATGCATCATCATCCAGGTCTTTGGCTTCTGTACCATCGTTGTAGTAATCTACAGAACCATTATCGCTGATCAGGCTGATCATCAATTTGTCTCCATTGGCTTCAGCGATCATTGCTTCCGGGTGACCTTCTGCATCACCGTTAGTGGATACCTGCACCAGGTTCTGCAAACCTGCCAGGTTCAGTTTCACCAGTTTTGAAACAGGGCTGCTGGTAGTAATGGGTGTTTTGCCCGAATTAAAAGGAACAATTCCATCCCACAAATAAACTGCAGGGCTTCCGCCGCCGGTATACAAACCGGCAACTATTAAATATTTTCCGTTGCCTGTTCTTTCAATACTCCTGATACCCAAACCATCCAGGTCAAAAAGTATAGGCTCGCCTGTTAGTGGTACCGTGTTTACGTTGCCGTTGCCGTTGAGGATGGTTTCGAAATTTGTAACCGGCGCAATAATGGCGTATTTCCTGTTGGATGCTGCAGGTGTGATCCCTTTCACCGGCACACAGGGCGCCCTGAAACCGATATAGGCGGTATCTCCACCGGGTGTGATGGACAAGCCTTCCACATTAAAACCGTCGATGCGTTTGGGTATCATACCATCCGCTGCGGACGTTGTAAAATTCCAGCCTTGTGCATTGCCCCAGCTGATAAGCGCATTGCGGAACTGGTTGCTGTAACTTTTTACAGAAATGGTGGCATTGAAACTGTCGCCACTGATCTCGGTTGCCATCACTTTGTTTCTGTCGGGTCTTAGTGCACCACTTTTATTATTGCCCATTGAGCCCATCCAGTAGATTCTTTTTCCTGTATTAAATTTTACACTCAGCGAAGAGCCTTCCAGGTCACATTCTGATGAAGCACCTACAGCATTCTCCACATCCAGTGCATATAGTGCTGTGCCGGATTGCTTACGGTGGTACAACCTGATAACATTGCTCTCATCATCCGCCACA
>JAKQJG010000064.1 GCA_029561305.1 Bacteroidota bacterium
ATGCCTGCGGAGGTGAAGTTCCAAAAGCAAAATACCAGCCTGGTACTTTCTAGTAAAACTAAAATCTATTTGGGACACAACAGCATTGCTCTGCAGGATTATGCTGATTATTTAAACAGTTTTATTGAATCAAAATATGGATTTAAACTACAAATAACATCGGATTGGAAAGCAAGGAATGCAGGAAGTTATATTGAACTAAGCTTCACCCCGTTTGAAATTAATCCAAAAGGCTCTTACGAATTAAACGTAGGTAAAAATAAGATCTCATTAGTCAGTTACTATAGTGATGGTTTATTTTACGGTATTCAAACAGTATTGCAGCTCTTACCCGAAAAAAAGAAACCCGGAAACCAAAAAAATTATCCATTATCCATTCCCCAATTATCCATTAAAGACTATCCCCGCTTTCAATACCGTGGCATGCACCTCGATGCTGGCCGCTACTTTATGCCAGTTGACCTGGTTAAGCGATATATCGATTACCTGGCCATGTACAAATTCAACACCTTTCACTGGCACTTAACTGAAGACCAGGGCTGGCGGATTGAAATAAAAAAATATCCCCGGCTTACCGAAGTGGGTAGCTGGAGAAATGGCACTATCATTGGCGCCTACCCCGGCACAGGAAATGACTCCATTCGCTATGGTGGTTTCTATACCCAGGAGCAAATTAAAGAAGTGGTCAGGTATGCTGCTGACAGGTACATCACGATCATCCCGGAAATAGAATTACCTGGACATTCTTCCGCCGCTATTGCTGCTTACCCCGAGTTAAGTTGCTTTCCAAATGAAGACACAAAATACCCTGCTGAAACTGTATGGGCTGGTCCTACAAACGGCAAGCAGGTGCAGCAAACCTGGGGCGTATTTGAAGATGTGTTTTGTCCAACTGAATACACGTTTAATTTTTTGCAGGATGTGCTGGATGAGGTAGTGGAATTATTTCCTTCAAAGTATATTCATATTGGTGGCGATGAATGCCCCAAGGATAACTGGAAGCGCTCACCCTTTTGCCAGCAATTAATGAAAGAAAAAGGATTAAAGGATGAACATGAACTGCAGAGTTATTTTATACAACGGATAGAAAAGTACATCAACAGCAAGGGCAAAAAAATTATTGGTTGGGATGAAATACTGGAAGGTGGCCTGGCACCCAACGCCACGGTGATGAGCTGGCGTGGCGAGACTGGTGGCATTGCAGCTGCCAAACAACAGCATGATGTGATCATGACACCCGGAGAGCCTTTGTACCTGAATCATTCCCAGTCAAAAAATGAAGATTCCATAACACAGGGAGGATACAATCCAATAGAAGCGGTGTATAATTATGAACCCATACCAAAAGAACTGACTGCGGAGGAAAGCAAATATATTTTAGGCGCACAGGGCAATGTGTGGAGTGAATACATTGACAATCGATCAAAACTGGAGTATTCTATCTTTCCAAGAATGGCAGCGCTGGCAGAAGTGTTGTGGACACCCAAAGAAAAAAGGAACTGGAAGGATTTTGAAAGGAGGTTGCCGGTGATAATTGAAGGATTGGAAAAGGAGAAGATCAATTATAGTAAGGCATATTATGAGCCAGGTATATTTATCGTTCCATCAAAATATCCAGGCTCAATAAATTTTAAGGTATTATCAAAACATCCTAAATCGGCTTTTTATTTTGGACAAAAAATGAAAAGTTCCTTTACTTTATTTAATGATTCCGTCTCTGTACCAATTAACTCTAGCGGGATCTATAGTATAAGGCTTCTTGGGAAACCTGATTCTTTATCATCAGGAGAAAAATGGGGTGCTGTTTTTGTATCTCCATTTAATTATCTTTTTAAAGCTGATATTGCTATCCATTTCAATAAGGCCACTGGCAAAAAAATAACCCTCTCCACCCCTGCCGCTGACCAATACCCCGGCGATGGAGCTTTTACTTTGGTGAACGGTGTTCAAAATACAAAAGGCATTTCCAAAGCAGCAGAGTTCCTGGGCTTTAACGGCACTAATTGTGAAGCCATCATTGACCTGGGCAAGACAGAAAGCATCAGTAAAGTAGTTGTTCATGCTATTAATGATAATGGCGCCTGGGTTTGGAAGCCATCTGCAGCGGAGATTTTCATTAGCAACGATGACATTCATTATTCATCCATTGGTTCATCCAATGATTTTATAAAATCCGGCGGTGCCAATGGAACCATCACCGTACACTTCGAAAAAGTGCCAGCAAGGTTTGTAAAAGTACTGGTGAAAAACTGGGGCATGATACAGCCGGGCCATTCCGCCAGCGGCAACCTTGCCTGGTTGTTTGTAGATGAGATTGAAGTTGAATAAAAAATGCTTAAAAATTTTCGTGAAAAAGTTTTGAAGGCTGCAAAAAATTTCTATCTTACCAATACTTTATTAGTACTTCTCCCCCGGCTATTACACCTGTTCATTAACAGTATACCCTGTTAAGAAAGGATATTTCTTATTTCGTTTTTATTACAGTAAATAAAATGCTGCTCCGGCAGCGTGCTTCCTTGTGTCGGTATTTATCATTATAAAACAAAAAAAATGAACCCCAAAAAAATCATCGTAACAGGCAAAAAAGCCCTGCAATTAAAGTATGCAGGCCAATTCAGCAAAATTGACCAATTGCTGAAAAAACTAAAGGCAGCAGACAAAAAGAAAAAAATCGACAGCATCATTGTATATATTGATGACGCTGCTTCAGCCAAAGCGGCCGGTATAAAAGCAGTGAGATCTTTAACAGCGAGGGAGTGCAAAAAAGCAATTGACAGCCTGTACAAAAAACATATGCCGGCTTATATTGCTATTGTAGGCGCAGGGGATGTGATACCATTTGTAGAACTGGTGAATCCCATCGGCGACGATGATGATGACACACATATACCATCCGATCTGCCCTATGCCTGTGAGGCCGCTTACAGCACCAATGTAAACAATTTTACAGGTCCGGCCAGGGTGGTAGCACGTATCCCGGATATACCGCAGGCCAGCGATGTACGATATCTTACAACAGTAATAGAGAATTGCATTGCCAGCAAGCCACAACAACGGGCCGGTTATGAAAAGTATTTTGCGGTTTCAGCAGCGGTATGGAAAAAGTCGACCCAGATGAGCCTGCACAATATGTTCACAGATTTTGCGAAGCTTAAATTATCACCGTCTTTTACAAATCCTTCAGCAACACATTTAAAAGCACCTGTTCATTTTTACAATTGTCATGGTGCCCACAACGATAACAATTTTTATGGTGAAAAGGGAGGCAGATTTCCTGTGGCAATTACATCATCCCGGCTAAATGGCAGAATTAGTAAAGGCTGTGTAGTGGCAGCAGAATGTTGCTACGGTGCAGAACTTGCAGCACCTTCCATGTTACCTGCAGCAACCGATACCAGCATCGCCAACAATTATCTGCAACAAAATGCAGTGGCGTTTCTTGGCAGCAGTACCATTGCTTATGGGCCTGCAGATGAACAGGGACTGGCTGACCTTATAACCCAGTATTTTATTATCAATGTAATGAATGGTGCATCAACCGGCAGGGCATTGTTGCAGGCAAGGCAAAAATTTTTGATTGAAAGCGGGCCGCAATTGGATCCTTATGAATTAAAAACACTGGCTCAGTTTCTTTTACTCGGAGATCCTGCCGTTCAGCCTGTGATTGATGAAAACGATACCAAAGCAATTATCAGCGATACGGTTGAAAACAGGCGGATGAAGTTTGCACAAAAAGGTGCCGATCTTAAAAAGAACCTGGCGCCTGCCCAGAAACAGCAAAGTTCAACCAGGTCGAAGCATTCCACTCAAATAAACCAGTTATTAAAACAGGCAGGAATTTCTCACAACGACAAAACCTCGGTATATAGTGTTAAATCCAGGCCCTCAGGCGCTAGTACGGGGGCTAAAATGCTGGGTGAAACGGATACTAAATTCCGTACTTTTACGAAGATGACAGCAGAAAAAAATTTTAATAATTTTGAAGTGCTGGTAGTAAAAGAATCAAAAGAGCAATTGCTTGGATGGAAAATCTATGTCAGGAAATAAAAAAAATATAACAGCAGCTAAAGAAGTAGAAATACAGGGTACTGTATTTCTAAAAAAAACTGCATCAAGGTCGAAGAGTGAACATGTAGCTGTCTTTTTAAAAACAGACAAAGGGGATTTTGCGCTGCGTAAACTGGGTGGTAATCCTTTTTATGATGAGTCACTTCACCAGTTAGAAGGCAAGGATATTACGGCAAAGGGTATACTGGATAAAAAATTAATGATGGCAACAGAAATAAAAACAAAAAAGCCATAAAGTGCCGGCACCCGTTTTTCCAAAAATACGCTCCCTGGTGCAATTGTACGATCAGCTTACAGAAGAAGAAAGAGTCATCACGGATGTACTGCGGCAGATCATACAGGACAGCTTGCCGCAGTGCAAGGAAAAAATATCCTACAATGTCCCTTTCTTTTTTGGCAACAGGAGCATTTGCCTGGTGTGGCCTGCTTCAGTACCAAGGGGTGGAATAAAAAAAGGCGTGATGCTGGCTTTTTGGTATGGAAACCGGCTGAATGATACAGATGATTATCTTACTCATGGCAGTAACAAACAGGTGTACTACAGGATATTTTACTCAGCAGATGATATTAAAATGAAACCGCTGAAGAAGATTTTATTGGCGGCTGCAGCACTTGACAATCAATTTGCAACTAAAACAAAGACGGCTACAGCAAAGAAAAGTCGTTGAATTTTTTTTCTCCTATAACGGTGTTGAATAACCGCAAATGGCCAGGGTGCTGGAGTGCATGCAGGTGCCTGTCGTGGTGAAGATCAGTGGCAACAAAATCAACCAGGTCGTTGTCAAAAAGATAACGGGCGGCTTTTGTAACACCCTTGCCCCAATAACCTGTCAGCGAAAGCAGGTTTACCTGCAATAAAAATCCTAAGTCTTTCAGGTGGTGGAATTCATCAAACCTGCCCTGGTAAAAAACGTACCGCTCCGGGTGAGCCATGATGGGCCGGTATCCTGCAGACATCAGCTCAAAAGAAATTTCATTGAGGTTGCCGCTGGGTGTGGCGTATGATTGTTCCGTCAGTACAATATTATCGTGTATTGTCAGCAGCTTTTTTTCTGTACGCACTAATTTCATAAAATAATCATCCAGCATATATTCTGCTGCTGCGGTGATCTCCATATCAATCCCTTCCTTTGCCACAGCTTCCTGCAGCAACAGTAAGGCAGCGTTGATGGTTTCAGGTGTGTTCCTGTACATATCGGCAATGATATGCGGTGTGGCTACAGATTTACGGATGCCAAGGCTGTACAATCCCCTCACAAGCGCCAGGGATGTTTCAATATCAGGCGAACCATCATCAATGCCCGGTAAAATATGGGAATGTATATCGGTATCAAACGGGAACGAAAGCCCGGACGCTACAGGAATGGATTTCTTTCTGAAAAAACTGAACATGGGCCGGTGAAATTAACTTTATTTTTTTAATCCACCATTTTTTGAATAAGGGTGTAATAGTACTGCCGTATTTTGATCAGGGGTTTTAAGATAGAGGCAATATGAGGAAAAGGAATGTTATTCACCTTCATTGCCAGGTAGTCACGCCTGTTGGCTCTAAGCCGGCTAAACAAGTTCCGGTTGCTTTGCCCTCCCACCCTCATTTTTACAATCAGCAAAGGAATATACTGGGCGCTGATGCGGTAGCGATAAAGGTAACGGGCCATAAACTCATAATCTGCCGCGGTAAAATAGTGTGATTCATAGCCGCCCAATTGGTTCAGCAGATCTTTACGGAAATAAAACGTGGGATGGGCCGGCATCCAGCCATAATTGAACCGGTATCTTTTATAAGGCATCCCCTTCCAGTACCGGATCACTTTACGGGTATTTTGCTGGTCCACATACACCAGGTCGCCGTAAGTGGAGTCCACTTTATGCTCTTCAAAATTTTTCACAATGGCCGTAATCACCTCTTTGGAGGCCAGCATATCATCACTGTTTAAAATGCCGATGATATCGCCGGTTGCCATATTCATTCCTTTGTTGATGGCATCATACATCCCCTTGTCTTCCTCGCTCACCCATTTGGCGATCTTGTTTTCATACTCTTTAATAATAGAAAGTGTGGAATCAGAAGACCGGCCGTCGATCAGGATATGTTCAATATGTGGATAGTCCTGCATAATAACAGACTCAATGCAATCCCGTAGAAATCGTTCGGAATTAAAGGTTACTGTTATTATTGTTACTTTCATTGTTGCCGGAAATTGGGATAAACTTAGACCGGCAAAATAGTGCTTTTTTCGTTTTGATAATGAAAGGGGGCTGTGGAAAAAAAAATGATGCTGAATTTTGAGTATCAGCAGGTTTTGAACAGTAAAAGGAGTAGTGTGAAAAAAGAGAGAAGGATGGCCATGATGGCAGTTAAACCGGCGGCACCTGAAAAGCCTGCCTCTTTGCCGGGCGGCATATTAGAAGTTGCAGGCAATGAAATACTTTTTACCGCCACGGCAACGGCGAGTTCGTTTGTATGAGATATAGATAAGCGGAATCCCGGGTAAACTGGCCTGCCATCGGGAAGATGATCGATGATGATGGTATTGAATGCGTTGTCCTTATAGCTGTAGTCGGCTTTTACAATGGCTTCTTTGGCAGCAAATAAGCCGGTGAAAGATGCAGATGGGTTGGCCTGCAAAATACAATACGCAATTTCTGCCGGTGCAAAATTCATGGTATAAAAAGCATCTTCCCTAAAATCGCTGACTACTGGTAAGGAAGAAATATTTTCTATATCAATACCAATGGGCAGTTCATTCGAATGAACGGGAGAAACTGTTGAATCAGGACCAATTGTTGCAGGCATTGCTGCCGGAGATTCACTTCCATTTATATTTTCCAGTAACTGTCCATAGGTCTTTATGACCGTATAGTCATTCACTGCAATACCTTCATTGGCCAGTTGGGCATACATGCGGTGCAGGATGATGGAACTGGCTACAGCAGAACGGTCAATCTTCG
>JAKQJG010000083.1 GCA_029561305.1 Bacteroidota bacterium
GGTAAAAATTTTGCATTCAGCAATGCTTCCGTCACTTTTTCGTCGCCGTAATACCTGCGGCAGTTGCGGATATCTTCCACATCACCTCTTTCAAACACCCGTTCTATAACAAAATTTGCTTTGGCCTCGTAATCGATCTTCTCAAAAACCACATCCCAGAAGATCCTTTTGTTGAATACCGGTTGTTGTTTTTTTTCCATTGGGTAAAGTTATTGCAGTTTGTTTACAATGTCAGATTATCTCACCGCACCTAAATATTTATCATACCACAGCAATGTTTCTTTTACAAAATCAGTCCGGGGTACCAAATGCCCTGCATCGTACACGATTCTTTTTTTATCTGCTGCTGGCGTGCCGAGGAAGTCATACATAGGCTTCTGTGATGTTTCCACCGGGAAAAATAAATCATGTTTGCCATTCAGCATCAGTACGGGCTGGGTTACCCTTGGCAGGTAGTTGATCTGGTCTGCCTCTGGTAAAGATCTATTCATCACCATACCGCCCACATTGAGCACCATCACTTTTAATCGTTTTTCTACTGCAGGCATGATACCACCCATATAGCCGCCCCAGCTCCAGCCCAGGTAGCCGAGTTTATCCGCCTGTATGTCTTTTCTTGTTTCCAGGTAATCGATGCTTCTGCCGATATCCTTCCGCCACATGATCAAATGGTCTTTATAAAAAACAGTTTCATCCGGCAGATCGCTTTTTAGTTCATCATGTCTTTCGCAGGTGCCTTTGTAAATGGGCTGCATGATGGCCCTGCCACTTTTTAAAATAAAATCTATACGGCCATTAACCTGCAAAGGGTTATACGTTTTTGAATAAATATCATTGGAGCCGGGAAAAAATAAAACGGTTTGATAAGGCGGCTTAAAACCTTTAGGAAGGTAAAGCCATGCCTGCACTCTTTCATTATTATATCCTGCATCAAAAGTTATTTTTTCTGCTGTCCATGATTCGTTGTCAATACTTATCTCAATTTTTTCATTCAGCGGCGTTCTATCATAGGCGAATTGCTGCCTGTAGATCTCAAAAGTTTTATCATCTACCGGTTTTTCTTTTGTATAATCCCGGAAAGCCATTGAAACAGGTTTCATCAATTGCGCCATGGCAGTATCGCCTGGTAATTGTTTAATGCAGCGGAAACCATTGGCAACGCTTCTGTCCATGGCTGGCGCCAGGTAGCTATCGTTAAAGGCATACGTTGGGTCATTCCAGCCCCCCCCTAAAATATAATGTGCTTCTTTTGTTTCATTGCTGTTACTGCACCATTCCCTTGCATTGCCTGCAATATCATAAATGCCAAACGAGCTGTAGCCTGCATTGCTGCCTATAGCTGTTGTATTTTTCCCATTAAAGTTGCTTAGTGCCACAATGAATTGCGTACGGCTGGTTTCTGCCACCACACTCCAGTGAAAAACAGTGGGCAATTTTTTTTGTGCGTACAAAGCATACGCTGCGGCTTCATACCAACTGATGCCGGTAACCGGGTAATTTTCCTGCCCATCAGGGTAAGTGCCAGCTTCCCAATTGGCCGGGCCGGGCCTTCCTGTTTTATCAGTAAACAAAAGCCATGCAGCATCTACGGGAATTTCTTTTCCGTTTTGAGAAATGCTGTTGCCCCAGTATTTTTTATTACTGTACCCACCTGCATCCATAAACGCTTTGTATTCTTTGTTGCTCACTTCATATTTATCCATTAAAAAAGACGGCACATCCTTACCACCATTGCTTTCAAGCCCTACAATGTACATAGGTGTATTTTTCGCCGGAATGCGAACCATGTTTACGGGCAGCGTGCCTTCTTTATCTAAAATAAGGCGGGAAGAATCTTTCCAGTTTTTAAAAGAAAGAGCAATGCCTGCATACTCAATAGTTTGATAGCCTTTTTTTCTTATTTCCATGCGTAGATAGGGGCGTGGCAGCCTCACATCTTTAAAAGGGGTTGTCCCTGCAAGCCGCCATTCGCTGTTGGGTTTGTCATAATCTTTCCACCACAATTCGGCACCGGCCGGCATGGTTTCCATTGAAAGATTGGTGGAAATTGTTGGCCATAGTTTTATCAAGGCAGAGTCTTTGGGCAAATATTTGTCAGCTTCCAGTGCCAAATCAAAAGCTTCTGTTGGCGGCGCAAAATTATCATTCACTAATTTTTCAATAGCAGGCAGCAAATCATTTTTTGCATGTTGTTTTTTCATCCACGGGTTAAGCAAGAAAAACCAGGAGAGTATTAAAGCAGCAACTGCAGCAGCAATTTTTACCAGGCCTGTCACCTTACTCTTTTGCGATTTCCGTTCTTTATATTTTTCCCCTTTGCCTTCTAATTTTATATTGTGTGGCACAATCAACCCTGCGTTGCTGATGGCAAATATTTCCACCGGTTCCTTTACATTCTTTAACGCATATTTTCCCAGCGAAGCAGTTTGTATATCGTTCTGGTTTTTTATATCATCATACACTTTGGCAGAAATAAAAATGCTGCCCGGTACCGCCAGTGACTCCAGTCTTGATGCAATGTTCACGCCATCGCCAAACACATCATTTTCTTCAAATACCGTATCTGCCTGGTGTATGCCGATACGCATGGGAACTTTGGGCTGCTGCTGCATTTCTAATTGTAATGCCAATGCAGCTCTCACACATGCTGCCGCACTGTCAAAACTGCAAAGCGCACCATCGCCACTGAATTTGATGAGCCTGCCATGATGCAGTTTTAACGCTGCATCCAGTTGCTTTTTCATTTTATCCCGAAGCATCAGGGCATTGCTTTCATTGTCATGCATCAATGCCGTATAGCCAACGATGTCGGCAAACATAATAGCGGCGAGCTGGCGTACCTGGGACATGTGTATGAGTTAAGGTTTTACAAAATGCCGGAATTGTTTTTTTGTAAGATATCAAAAAAGCAGTTGCCGGTTTATGCTTTTTGAGGCAATGCTATGGTAAAGCAGCTTCCTTCGCCTTCCTTTGTTTCCACTGTCAGTTCCCCTCCATGTGCTTTTACAATATCGTAGCTCAGCGATAAACCCAATCCTGTTCCCAGGCCTGTTGGCTTGGTTGTAAAGAAAGGTTGAAATATTTTATCTAAAATTTTTTGAGGTATTCCATTGCCATTATCTTTTACACGTATCAAAATTTTATCTTCAAATTTCTTTGTACTAACGGAAACTGTGGGCTCATATAGAGATGACACCTGTTCAAAAGTTGTCATCTCCTGATTGGCAGATTTTTTCTTTTCATCCACCACATAAAAAGCATTCGTAATCAGATTCAATATCACCCTGCCCATATCCTGGGGAATAATATCGATGTTGCTAATACTTTCATCAAAATCAGTTTTTAATGTTGCATTGAATGATTTGTCTTTGGCTCTTAACCCATGATAAGCTAATCTCAAATATTCATCAGACAGGGCATTGATGTTTGTTGGCTCTTTTTGCCCACTGCTGCTGCGGCTGTGTTGCAGCATTCCTTTCACAATATCACCAGCCCGTTTACCATGATGGTTTATTTTTTCCAGGTTTTGTTTTACATCATTGGCAATAGCTTTGGCTTCTTCAATATCACCTTTGTTTAATTCCTCGTTCATTTCATCCACCAGTTCTGTACTTACTTCACTAAAGTTGTTGACGAAGTTCAAAGGGTTTTGTATTTCATGTGCAATGCCGGCAGTGAGTTCTCCCAGGCTGGCCATTTTTTCCGACTGGATCAGTTGCTTTTGTGTGGCCTGCAGTTCTGTTAGTGCCGCCTCTGCTTTTTGCTTGGCTTCTTTTATCGCAACAAGGTCACTTTCGGCCTGCAATGCCTGTGCTTCTGCTTTTTGAAGATCAAGGAAACGTGTATAAGTTTGCTGGAATACTTTTCCAAAACGCATCAGGATCCTGTTCTCTTCATCAGAAAATGAATCACCTGAAAAATTTTCGATGTACAAACCAACCGTGTCTAATAAAACAGTGGATATCGCAAGGCCGGGACATTGAGCATAATATTCTTTTGCATCTTCTCCCACTGGAAATAATTTAAACAGGTCCTTATAGAATGCATTCTTTTCTTCAAAGGAAAAATGATTGGTGAAAAAATCCTCGCCGTTTTTTTTAGCTTTAATAAAACTATTCCAGTGGGGTGTGTCAAAATAGGGGATTCTTATTTCTGATGGTATGGCATGTTTATCAGCCAGCCATATATGCATATCATCATTTTTTTTATAATCAACAATAAATCCGGCATGTTGTACATGAATGTTTAAATGATCTAACTGGTCATAAACAATTCTTATTACTTCCTTTAATTCTTCACTTTTCTGCATTCCCATGCTCCGGCTTCTTACCCTTTCAAGTGCGGCTTCAATCTGTGCCTCTCTTGCCTGTGCTTCTGCTTTTTGCAGATCAAGAAAACGGGTATAGGTTTGTTCAAATACCTGTGCAAAGCGAATAAAAATATCATGTGCTTCCGGCGCTGGTTCCAGGGTGATAAATAATACGTAGCCGTATTTAAAATATACAACGTGGTCTATTTGTCTTTCAGGGAAAGAACCACCTTGCTCAATCATTTTCCGGAGTGCGTCACCCATAACAGGTAATGTGCAGAGGTATTCATAATGCCTGCGGCAATCGTGTCCTGCAAATTCTTCTACATGTATGGTTTCGCCATTTTTTCCTGCTTCGTAATAGCGTAAAAACAGATCTTCTCTCGGTGTTTTATACTTGGGCATGGTTCCCATTGCAGAGCTAAACCATTCTGTAGATTCATTATTTCCATAAATATTAAATGCACAGCCTCTTGTTGGTATGCCCAATGCCCTTACCTGGCTGTCTAATATAAAGGAAGCTTCTGCCAGTTCATCACTATGCTGCATGGCCATGGTTCTTGAACGGACTTTTTCCAGCGCTGTTTCTATTTCCAGTTCCCTGTTTTTTACAACAAGGTCTGCCGTTCTTTCCGCTACTAATTTTTCCAGTGCATCTGCTTTTTGTTTCCATTCTTCTATACCATAAGTGTCTTTTTCAGATTCTACATGCTCTGGCTTTGACACATGCCAATGGATTATTTTCCATTGTTCATTTTTATATTCAAGAACGGCTGAAGCTCTCATGCCGAATCCCGTTGATTCGTCATTAACTTTTATATTGAGCCATATATCTTCAACAATAATGGCAATTTGCTCATTTGCTTTTACATCACGGTACACTTCGGTACGTTCATAACTCAGCTCCATTCCCTGGCTTTGTTCTTTTTGCAGTTGTATCAATTTCCGCAATCCATCCAGTGAAGTATATTTTTCTTCTACTGCTGTACCGATCACCATTATCTTTTCTGCAAAAACTTCTTCCAGGTCTTCATCTGGTGCTAAACCAAACCCCATGTTGATGGCTCTTGTGAGTGTCCCGGTGAGTAGTTTTTCTTTTTCCTTATTCATAGTTGGCGCCAGTTAAGCAGGTAATAATATAATAAACATTGTTCCTTCTGCTTGTTTTGTTTCCACTTTTAATTCCCCTCCATGTGCTTTTACAATATCATAGCTCAGCGATAAACCCAATCCAGTTCCCTGGCCTGTTGGCTTTGTAGTAAAAAAAGGCTGGAATATTTTACCAGCAATCTCATTTGGAATACCGGTTCCGTTGTCTTTTATCCTTAATTCAATGCCATTGACGGTTGTTGAAGTACCAACGCTTACGGTCGGTTCATAACCTGGTTCATTTTGCTTTTTTCTTTCGTTTACGGCATAAAAAGCATTGTTGATCAAATTAAGGATCACCCTTCCCATATCCTGTGGTACTATATTTATTTTTTGAATACTTGTATCAAAATCCGTTTCAAATGCTGGATTAAAATTTTTGTCTTTGGCTCTCAAACCATGATAGGAGAGGCGCAGGTATTCATCACACAGGGCATTGATATCCGTTAGTTCTTTTTGCCCGCTGCTGGTTCGGGAGTGGGCCAGCATCCCTTTTACAATATCACCAGCACGTTTGCCATGATGATTTATTTTTTCGAGGTTTTGTTTTAGATCATTGGAAATTTCTATT
>JAKQJG010000243.1 GCA_029561305.1 Bacteroidota bacterium
GGTACCTACCAGTATGGGGCGGCCTGCATTCCTCAGTTTTTCCACTTCATCAATAACGGCAGAATATTTTTCCCTGGCAGTTTTATATACCAGGTCCTGTTCATCTTTACGGATGGCTTTTACATTGGTTGGGATGCTTACTACATCCAGTTTATAGATGTCCCATAATTCTGCTGCTTCCGTTTCGGCAGTACCGGTCATACCACAAAGTTTGTGGTACATACGGAAGTAATTCTGCAGGGTAACGGTGGCGTATGTCTGCGTACTGGCTTCAATCTTTACATTTTCTTTTGCTTCAATGGCCTGGTGCAATCCATCACTGTAACGGCGGCCATCCAATATACGGCCTGTTTGCTCATCCACGATCTTTACCGCATCTTCCATGATCACATACTCCACATCTTTTTCAAAGAGGGTGTAAGCTTTTAATAATTGCTGTACGGTATGAATACGATCTGCTTTTACAGAATATTCATTCAGCAACACTTCTTTGCTATGCAGTTTTTCTTCGTTGCTCAGGTTCCCTTTTTCTATATCACCCAATTTGATGGAAATATCAGGAAGGATGAAGAATTCCGGGTCTTCGCCGGATCTTGTGATCAGGTTAATGCCTTTATCTGTCAGGTCAACCTGGTTATTTTTTTCATCTATGTGGAAGTAGAGTTCTTCATCCACTTTGGGCATTTCCTTTTGCTGATCGGCGAGATAGTAGTTTTCGCTTTTTTGCAGTTTCACACGGATGCCTGGTTCGCTCAGGTATTTTATCAATGCACCATTCTTAGGTAAGCCACGGTGTGCTCTTACCAGGGCCAGTCCGCCATCTTTGGGGTCATCATTGCCTTCTGCAATTTTTTTCTTTGCTTCAATTAAAAACTGGTTTACTGCTTTTCGTTGCGCTTCCACTAATTTTTCGATCCTTGGTTTCAGGTCAAAAAACTGTTGTGTATTATCACTATGACCGATAGGACCGCTGATGATGAGGGGCGTACGGGCATCATCTATCAATACGGAGTCCACTTCATCCACCATAGCAAAATGGTGTTTGCGCTGCACCATTTCATCAGGATTGTGTACCATGTTGTCACGGAGGTAATCAAAGCCAAATTCGTTGTTGGTGCCGTAAGTGATGTCAGCGTTGTATGCTTTGCGTCTTGCATCACCATTGGGTTCGTGTTTATCAATACAATCAACGGTAATACCCAGCCATTCAAACACGGGGCCGTTCCACTCACTATCGCGGCGGGCCAGGTAGTCATTCACAGTTACAATGTGAACACCTTCGCCGGCCAGTGCATTTAAGTAGGCGGGCAACGTACTCACCAGCGTTTTACCTTCACCGGTAGCCATTTCCGCA
Organism: Bacteroidota bacterium; assembly: GCA_029561305.1. GTDB lineage: Bacteria > Bacteroidota > Bacteroidia > Chitinophagales > Chitinophagaceae > Ferruginibacter. The sequence goes on from JAKQJG010000243.1 coordinate 1,355, forward strand.
ATTTTACCGCTGTGCAAAACCATACCACCAATCAACTGTACATCATAATGCACCATGTTCCAGGTAACGTCGCCACCTGCCGCTTTCCAGGTATTTCTAAAAACGCACTTATCACCCTGGATGGTGATATATTCTTTTTTTACGGATAATGTTTTGTCAAGTTCAGTAGCAGTGCTTTCGAGTGTGCTGTTTTCTTTAAACCGGCGGGCTGCTTCTTTCATTACGGCAAAAGCTTCGGGCATGATATTATTCAGCACTTCTTCTATTTGCTTATCCCTGTCTTTTTTAAGAGCATCCACTTCGTGGTAAATATCATCCCTGCCGGAAATATCGCCTGAGTCCAGTGCTTCGGCGGCAGCTTTTTTACTGGCGATCTCTTCATCAATGGCAGCAAGATGTTCTTTTATCCTGGCTTTAAACTCTTGTGTTTTATTTCTTAGCTGGTCGTTGCTAAGACCCTGGTATTGAGAAAAGAATTCGTTGATCTTTGCTACATTCGGTTGTATCTTTTTTACATCCTTTTCGCTTTTGTTGCCACCAAACAATTTTGATAATATGCCGATCATAATAATTACCTGTTAGAGGGTATTTTAATAATTAATGGTTCTGAATAGTTTGCGTTGTCAAATATGGTGCTTAAAAAGATTTAAGGCCAAATTGACAGGCAGGCTTTTTACAGGGCGGTAAAGGTAGGTAAAAGGAGCAATGGGGCAAGAGGGCAATAGGGCAATAGGTAAGGAAGTAGTAGACAATATGTGATGGGCAATTGCAGGGGGTTTAGTTGCGAGGGACGAGATTAATGTGGGAAAAGGAGCAGGTAACGAGGGGCGGTCCCGATACGAAATGGAGGGCAGTGGAGCAGAATAGGACCAAGCTTCAAGTAAATTTATAGATTCTTTTTATCCTTAAGTTTTTGTTAACTAACTTTTTATACCCGCCGGGAATTAAAGCAAAACCTTTTTATGAAACATAACCAGAAAAAGCAATTTATTGGATTTTTCGCTATTGTATTTCTATTGACCTCCTGCTCCAGCAATGAAATTGGCCAGAGCAAGGATGTAAACCAGGAAACCATTTACCAGGAATACCGGCTGGCGTATAATGAGACTGAAAAAGAGGCGTCTTTGTTTGCTCAATTCAGGTTTGCCGGGGAAAATGGCACTACCCTGGAGTTGAACAATCCGGCTAAATTGGAGTACAACGGCACTGTTTTAAAAGTTGACAGTAACAATTTTGCCGGTGCGTTTTACAATACTGCCGTTCCTTTAAAAAAACTGATCGGGCAGCATAAAATTGTCTTCACTGATGGGGAAAAAAGAACCTACGAGAATAGTTTTACTATAGACAGCTTTTATATACGTGCAATTACGGATGCGATCAGTAAGTCTGCACCGGCACTCATCAAATTTAGAGCCCCGGCTTTAGAAGGCGAAGATTATATTGAGCTGAACAGTGAGGGTACAGATTCCAGTTTTACGGTGAAGTTTACAGCGGCGGAAAAGGAGGACTATATCACCATACCCGTTTCAGAACTACAGCGCCAGAAAGGCAACGAGTTAGTAGTAGTTCCAACGCTATACCGCAAAATTAAGCTTCAGCAGCAAACCAAAGAAGGTGGCGAAATCACTACTATACAAACCTTACAACCTGTTAAATTGAAACTGCTGACTGAAATACTGTAATCTAACGGATGATATTATCTTTTTTTTGGAAAAAGCCTTCAGGTAACGTAATGTACTGAGCTGCAAAATACATGGCTATATTAGACACGATGGATATTAATATAGCCCTTTTCCAATTGCGGCCCAGGAAAAACCAATATGCAATGGCTTCCACAACAGAACCAAAGATCCTGATGTATAATTGGGTGGTATCAAAAGCTTTTGGTTCACCGGCTACAGGTTCTACCGTTTCAGCCAATTTTAACCACACTATCGTACCAATGATCCAGGTAACAAGATTTATTACCACTGCAACAGAAACTGCAGGCACACGCCTTTTCTTTTTAAAAAAGAAGGCAATGATCGGCAATTTTACTGCCAGCATCAGCAGCAGGTTAAAGGTAAGTAGCAGGCCCCTGTCCATTTCTTAGGTAAATTTTGAGGTTGTCGGTAAAGGGTATAATCCCTAGTGCTGTCAAATATTGTATAAAAAATCTTATTTCAGGCAAAATGGCAACAAAAATTTACCATGATAAGCCACCTGGCTTAAAAACTAACCGGTATAATGTGGAAAATCACTCCTTTGTTTAGCTGTTTTTGCCCTACATTTGCACACCGGAAAAAACCGTGTATTTTAATTGATCTGATATGTCAGGAGCATTAAAAGAAGTAAGAAACAGAATTAAGAGTGTGCAAAGCACCCAGCAGATAACCAAGGCAATGAAAATGGTGAGTGCTGCCAAACTGCGCCGTGCCCAGGATGCCATTACCCAGATGCGCCCCTATGCCCAAAAGCTGCAGGAAATGCTGAGTAATATTGTGAGCAACAGTGATGGTGGTGTAAATATGTCGCTGGCTACTGAAAGACCCGTGGAAAAAGTAATGATCATTGTAGTTACCAGCGACCGTGGCTTGTGCGGTGGCTACAACAGCAACCTTATTAAAATGGCCAAGCTGCTGATCAAAGAAAAGTATGCTGCTCAAAATGCCAAAGGAAATGTGATGGTTTTGCCGATAGGCAAAAAAGGTTATGAGCATTTTAGTAAGAACGGCTTTAAAGTATTTGATAAATACTGGGATATTTTTACAGGTTTGAGTTTTGAAAAAGTACAGGCTGCGGCGGCTCATGCGATGCAGGCCTTTAGTAATAAAGAAGTGGACGCTGTGGATGTAGTGTACAGTGAATTTAAAAATGCAGCCACACAGCGTTTTGTAACAGAGCAATTTTTGCCAGTACAAAAAGTAACCGCAAAAGAAGGCCAGAAAAAGGCTGATTTTATTTTTGAACCTGATAAGGCCACGTTAATCAATGAGTTGATGCCGAAGATATTGAACACACAGTTGTTTAAAGCCGTGCTGGATGGCAATGCAAGTGAACACGGTGCCAGGATGACGGCAATGGACAAGGCCAGTGATAATGCCAATGAATTGCTGAAAGCATTGAAGATAAGTTACAACAGGGCAAGACAGGCGGCTATTACCACAGAGTTGACGGAAATTGTGAGTGGTGCGGCAGCGTTGAATGGATAAACAATTTGACGATTTGAAAATTTGATGATTGAAATTTTTTTTCAGTCATCAGCACATTGTCAAATCATCAAATCACCAAATTAACTAATGGAACTTTCTCAAATTATACCTCATATCGAAGCACTCATCTTTGCCAGTGACAAACCGCTGACGAATGAAGAGATCACGGAGCTGCTCAACAATGCACTGGCTTTTATAGAAGACAGGGCCACAGCTGAGCAGGTGGAAGCTGCTGTGGAAGGGATCAGGGAAAAATACAGCGCCGAGTTTTATCCGTTTGAAGTAAAACAAAGCGGTGGTGGCTGGCAGTTCCTTACCAAAAAGGATTTTCACAAAACCGTGGCGCAGTTAAATGGCGATAAGTTTTTAAAACGCCTTTCAGTGGCTGCTTTGGAAACACTGGCTATTATTGCGTACAAACAACCCATCACCAAAAGCGAAATTGAAGCTATCCGTGGGGTAAACTGTGATTATGCCGTGCAGAAGTTATTGGAAAAAGACTTAGTGGTAATAACCGGCAGAAATGAAGATGCGGTGGGCAAGCCCCTGGTGTATGGCACTTCTAAATCTTTCATGGATTATTTTGGAATCAACAGTACCACTGATCTGCCAAAGATCAGCGAAGTACTGATGGAAGAGCTGGTACAGGCTACCATGGTGAATGGCGTGCAGGAAGAAACGATGGTACATGTAGTGGAAACAGAATTAAGCGAAGTAAGGCAAGAAGAGCCAGTTGAAACAGAAGAAAACGAAACAATTCTTGCGGTAACGCCAGACGGTGAGATCATAGAAAATAAACAGGATAAGAAGGACGGCGAAGAAGAAACCGGCTCATAACCTTGTTTGTATAATAATTTTTTAAGAGGTATGAAACGGAAACGGATCATACCTTTTTTGTTTACGGGATGCAGGATGATTTTATAAAGAGACAGTGGAATGATGATTTTTTATGAAAGGAATGATTGTTATGATTAACGGAGACTAGGTTTAAAAAATCATACCAATCATGCCATCCCTGGTAATCATCATAAAAAAATATTCATCATAGAAATCCGCCGCCAGGGCTAAAAGCCGCTGGCGAGGTTACAGAAAATCATATCAATCATATCAACAGTAGTAATCATCATAAAAAGTAATCTTTATTAAAAATCAATCATCATCAAAAACCAATCAGCTTAATCAACATGCAGAACCTCACTCACCAGCAACTCACCGAGATCGCCCATGAATTTGGCACCCCCGTGTATGTGTATCATGCAGAACGCATCGCTGCACAATACAAAAAGTTACAAAAGGCATTTAAGCATTGCAATGCCCATTTCTTTTATGCCTGTAAATCGCTTACCAATATCAATGTGCTTAAGTATGTACAGTCCATTGGTGCGTCATTAGATTGTGTGAGTGTAAACGAAGTAAAGCTGGGGCTGATGGCCGGGTTTGATAAAAAGAACATTTTGTTTACGCCCAACTGTGTGGATTTTGAAGAGATAGTGGAAGTAAAGGAAATGGGTGTAAATATCAATATCGATAATATTTCCATCTTAGAACAGTTTGGAAATAAATTTGGTGGCAGCTACCCCGTTTGTATCAGGCTGAATCCGCATATCATGGCGGGGGGCAATTACAAAATTTCCACCGGGCATATTGATAGTAAATTTGGTATTTCCATTCACCAGATGCGGCATATTGAAAGGGTTGTAAAAACAACGCAATTGAATGTAACGGGTATTCACATGCACACGGGCAGCGAAATAAAAGATGTAAAAGTTTTTTTACTGGGCCTGGAAGTGATGTTTGAAATGGCTACTCATTTTCCCAATCTTGAATTTATAGACCTGGGCAGTGGCTTCAAAGTTCCCTACCAGCCTGGCGATGCAGAAACAGATATTGCTACCCTGGGCGAAAAAGTGGCGGAAGCTTTTGCCGAATATGAAAAAGAAACCGGCAAAAAACTGCAGGTGTGGTTTGAACCCGGTAAGTACTTAGTAAGTCAATGTGGGTATTTTGTGGTGAAGGCTAACGTGATCAAACAAACGCCTTCAGCTGTCTTTGTTGGTGTTAACAGCGGCTTTAATCATTTGATACGCCCGATGATGTATGATGCTTACCATCACATTGAAAACATCAGCAATCCTAAAGGAGCTGAAAGGATTTATAACGTGGTGGGTAATATCTGCGAAACCGACACTTTTGCATGGGACCGTAAACTGAACGAAGTTCGGGAAGGGGATTACCTGGTATTCTATAACGCCGGTGCCTATGGTTTTGAAATGAGCAGCAATTTCAACAGCCGGTTAAAACCTGCAGAGGTGATGGTAAAGGATGGTGTGGCAAAGATCATAAGAAGAAGGGATCTGTTTGAAGACCTGCTGAAGAACCAGGTGGTGGAATAGTAAACATTTAACTTTGTAAACAGGCCCTGCAATTGCAGGACCTGTTTTTTATTAATTGAAAGAACTTCATCGTCTTCGCCTTCTTTGTTCCGTTCCGGTATAGATCGTATTACCTCTGTCTGAAAAAAGAACCAGTTTTTTACCTGTTTGTACGATAAAGCTAGCGGATGGGTATACCCCAAGATAACTGCATTGTCCATCTATATCAACCACCACATTGTGTTTTATAGTAACGGAGGTTGCAGAATCAGGCACTTTACCATTGCTCCAGGTGGCAGGGTTACCCCAGTTGCCATTGGCAATCGTTTCCACTTCTTCTTTTGCTGAAAACCTGTATTCGGTACAATAAGGGCTGATGCACAAAGGTTCCCAAAAAACAACTCCGCTGTCTGTAGCTACGATCAGTTTAAAACGCAGCGTGTCGTATGCTATGGCATTTATTACATTGGATGGCAACCCGTTTGCCTTGCCATACAGCCTGTAACTGCCTGGCTGATCAATCCTGTCCGGCAGCCCGTCTCCCCTCTCAAAAAACAATAGTCCTGCTGTGGTGCCGATATACACATCGTTATCTTTTGTTCCTGCAACGGCATTAAAGCTTGCCTGCGAACCTGCAGGGAACAATTGTGGAAAATCTGCAGGACTTAAATAATGCCAAACCCTGTTCTCATCAAAAACAAGAATGCCGCCGGAAGCAAGTCCTATCCAGGTCCTCTTTTTTAAGTCGCAATAAATGGACCTTGCTACAAAGCCAGAGGGAATGGTAGGATGGGTGGTATGGTCGAATGTTTCAATAAGTGCGTTGGTTACAGCGTTGTAAGTGAGCAATTGGTTCACACCATAGTTGGCCTGTACAAAGGTCCAGATCACATCTTTATTGCCGCCCAGTGTAAGGGCACCGATCGTATTGGCAGCTATATCCATACCTGCAGTTACCTTGATAAAATATGGTGAGAAAGTGTTAACTCCGTGGCCAAGCCCACCGCTCGTTGAATTAAAGGCGGTGAAATAGGCAGTGCCCGCCATCCATACCTGCGGATCATCGGAAGGCAGCCGGTTACGGAAAGTATCAACATATATACATCTTCCATTTCTTGAAGGTACATCTGCCTGGAATCCGATGGTATACAATAAGGCATTGCTGGTGAATGGATATTCGTAGCAGCTAACGCCACCCCCAATACTGCTGCCACCGCCCTGTGTTCCCAGCCTGCCTGATTGTGCTATCCAGAAATTGCCCTGGAAATCAGCTTTAATGTCATTAAATCTTACATCTGTAAGGTCTGGCATTCTTTGCCATGCGTCATTCGTAAACTTGTAGATGCCGCTGTAGTTAGTACCGGCCATTATCACCCCATTTTTCCCTACTCCTACAGCAGTAAAATTATTTGTAGTGAAAATGGGTGTATTGTTCATGTTGTAAATATTGCTTTCTACAGCCACGGCTACCCAGGCATTCCATACCGACTGGTATTCGATGGATGTATTGCCGTATAAAGCTGCAGTAGAATTGAGAGATACGGTACGGCAGGTTTGGTAAGAAGCGTTGGGTGTAAGGTTAAGCGTGGTGAGATAAGCAATTTTTTCTGATGTGGCAAAACCAAGCCCTGTAACGTTAAAGGGTGTCCCAAAATAATTACTTCCCTGCTGGCCTATGGTGATAAGGTAAAACCATTTATTTAATACGCCACTGTTGGTATGTACACCACAATTATCAAAGTTTTCAAAGTCCCGGCATGTTTGCAGTGAAGCCGCCTCCCAGTAAGTGGGATGTTTATAAACGCTCGGATCATTAAAAAGGGGCGGGTTTTCCATATCCCTGAAGCCAGGTAACGGAGTTCCCACATCGTATGCTTTTTCACCCACTCTCCAGGTACTCTCATTGGTAAACGGATAAATGGGTCTTGCATAATCGGTAATACAGGCAGCCCATATATCACTGAACGACTCATTGAGGGCACCTGATTCCCATTGATAAACAAGATCACTGGTTGTTTCTGTAATAGCATGACCCATTTCGTGGGCACAAATATCAAAACTTGTAAAAGGCGGAATGACAGGGGTGGCATTACCATCACCAAAACTCATTTTCTTTTTCCACCAAAAAGCATTCTCCACAAAAGCAATAAACAATTGGCCATTGATAACTTTGTATTCCCTTGCATGAACATAGCTTTTTATAGCGGAGTTAGCATTATCCCATCCCCTTCGGTTGTGTACCGTCCACCAATAGTCGCTTACTATCTGCATCGCAAAATGGGCGTCTAAAGCTGCATCATCCCAGTTATCGTTATGAAATTCTGTAGCAGTCCAGTTATTGTCGTTGTCAACAAAGTCAGTTGCAGTGGCATAATTATCTATAACGGCATTGTAGGGATTTCGCTGCAGATTAAATGTTTCAATATTCAGACCATTTCGTTTTTCTCTCAGCCGGAAAGGTTTACCGGAAACGCCACTGTTATTGTCGGTGTATATGTACTGGATGCCGTTAAATCTGGTGGCAGCACTTCCTTGTATATTGGCATAATCCTGAAGCGTTGTTTTTTTGGGTTCATGTGGGGCATTGCCGCCCGGGTTATCAGCAGTAAAGGGATTAGCAGCCACCTGTTTTTTCTCGTTGTCAAAAAAGTGCCCTTTTAACTCCTGTTCACCAATCACTTTTGCCAACTTATTGCTTTTGTTCCTTTCTGTATGCCTGGTTTGCGGATTGTTTAGTATTATCCTGCCATCCTGCGCATTTACATAAATATATGCAGAACTGAAGGGCTGTAAAGTGGTGATGTCAAATTTATAGGCAAGACAAACATCATTTTCAGCTTCGTAATCTTTTAAGATCACCAGTTCTGCAGCGGGAGCGTTGGGTGATAAAAGTGCATTGGCCGAATCTGCCCACTCGTATACACTGGCTGGTGCAAACCGCAGGGCATTTTGCAGCGCCTGTGACTGGGTTAGCCGGGGCTGGATTTCAAAATCATTTTTTATGGAATAAAATTCAAACTGTGCCATCTTTATTTTGCCAGCTTTGAATGTCATTTTTACTGTGCCATGTTCCACTTTGATGGTTCTAAAATACTGATGCATTTTTTTTACCACGATGTTGTTTGCTGTTTCCGTGATATTATCATCCATCCTGAACTCGTCAACTCCTGCTCTTATTTCCAGGCTTGTTTCCACCCATGTTTTGGCATTATTTGCGGGCAGTTCATGATTCTCATCAAAATAAACGCCTGCCTGGGAAGGAGAAATTGAATTAAAATGAACGCCACCTCCGGAAGCAACATCATTTTTTGATATGTTCAATTGCAGTTTATTTAAAGAAGGCTGGGCAAAGGAAAAAGCCGTTACAAATAATGTCATTACAGAGAAACAGGTGAAATTTTTCATGCTGAAAGCATTAAGTGAGTGATACAATGAGTGTGATAAAAATAGCGCTCAGTAATAAGTTTTCAAATAGCGTTTAGTAACCGGTAAAAAAAATCTCCCTACATTTAAACACCAATATTATCTTACTAAAACTTTTATACGATGGCATTAGAAATGGTGGATGATCCACAAGACAAGCGGGACTACAACGAAAACGCAAATACCGGCGGGGGCAGAAGAGGTGGATCAGGTGGAGGTGGCGGGGGCGGTATCCTTAATTTACTTCCGCTGTTGTTCACTTTGTTTCGTGGCGGAGGCGGTAAGGGGGGTATTTTAATTTTGCTGCTGGTAGTGGGTGGTGGATATTTTTTAATGCGCAATGGTGGCTGTGCAGGAGGTAATGGCGCTGGTATCACAGATGTCATTTCACAATTCTCCAGGGGCGGCAACCTCAATGCAGATTCCTTTAGAAAGGCCAGTGTGTATGAAGGGCTGGTAGATGACAATACAAAAAACCCCTTGCCTGAAGCGGTGTCGCTCGCAAGATTTGCACCGGCAAGACAAAACCAGGGCGAACAGGGAAGTTGTGTGGCCTGGAGTGCCGCTTATGCAGCACGTACCATTATAGAAAGTGCCAGCACCAACACCGATCCCAACCAGGTAGCTTACAGCCCCGCTTTTTTGTACAACCAGATCGGGCTCGATGGCTGCCAGGGTTCTTACCTGATAAGGGCCATGGAATTTATGACCAACAAAGGTTCTGTTCCTTACAATGATTTTCCCTATGACCCCAGCGACTGCAACCGCCAGCCAAGTGGCCAGCACTGGAACGAGGCATTGCAGCACCGTATGCATGGATTTAACCGGCTAACGGAAACGGATAACCCAAATGGGCTCAATATCCGTGCGATAAAAGAACACCTTGCCAAAGATGCGCCTGTGGTGATCGGCATGATGGTGGGCGGCACCTTTATGCAGGAAATGATGGGGCAAAAAGTTTGGCACCCCACGGATGATGATTACCGGCAAATGGGATTTGGGGGTCATGCTATGTGCGTAGTAGGTTATAATGACGGACTGGAAGGCGGTGCTTTCCAGATCATGAACAGCTGGGGTACACAGTGGGGAGAGAACGGAATCGGCTGGGTGCGTTATGCAGATTTTAAGCAATTTGTACGGGAGGCCTATGGTGTTGACCCTATGCCTAAACGGGGGGCAGCGTTGAACAAATCATTAGAATGTACGGTCGGTCTTATAAATAATGATACCAAACAATACATTCCCTTACGTGCCGGCGGCAGCAATTTGTTTACTACCGTATCACCCATCAAAAAAGGCACCCGGTTCAAAATGGAAATACGCAATGAAGTGGAATGTTATATTTATCTTTTTACACCCAATACAGCCAACAGCAGTTTTGTATTGTTCCCTTACAAATCATCTCATTCGCCCTATTGCGGCATTACCGGCACCAGGGTTTTTCCCCGTACAGAATCCATCCGGGCAGACGACAATGGCAACAAAGATTTTATGGGCATCGTAGTAAGCAAACAGCCACTTGATTATACTGCGCTTAATGCGGCGATCAATAACAGTAAGCAACCAACCTATGCGGGTAAACTGAATGAAGTGATTGCTGCTGCCTCCATCAAAAACGTGCAGTATAATAATACCAATAGCGGTACTATTTATTTTAAAGCGGATGCTGCGGAAGAAAATAAAGTTGTGGGTTGTGTGGTGGAGATTGACAAGCAATAAATATAGCTTTGCATACAGTAAAAAACGGGTTGCATTTTTGTAACCCGTTTTTATTCAACTTCTTTAGCAGGCTGTTTAAATTTTAATGATGGTTTTAATAACAGGCTTATCGCCATCAGTATTTATTATTACCAATGTATACCGGCCCGCAGCAAGCCGACTGATATTTTGCTGAATAATATTTTTGCCAACCAAAAGCCGGGCTGTTTGCTGCATCACCACATTCCCTGTAAAATCCAACAGCTTTATTGTGGCGGTTGCAGACTTTTCGCTTTGTAAAACCAGTGTGTAATTATTTATCACCGGCACAGGAAAAACAGTGGCAACTGGTCTTCCGCCTGTTAATAGATCCGCTGCAGTGATGAAATAGCATGATGAAGTATCAATACATCCATCCTTAGTTATTTCCACGGCATAGTTGCCAATAGAAGATGCAGTATAAGTTTGGCTGTTCGCTGATTGAATAGTGATGCCTGCAATGCAATCAATCCATTGGTACACAGCTGGTGTTGCATTGGCGGTTAAAGACAAATTGTTTTTTACAACTGTGCTGTCAATACTTATTACGTTGATATTGGTGGTAATGCTGCTGTCGCAGCCATTGATGCTTTGCAGCAATGAAGTGTGGGTGGCATTACTTGTTATGTTAGCAATAGTGCTTCCGTCCGGAAAAGTAAAGCTGCTGCCATGGCAGGTGTTGAACGTTTCAGTAGATTGATAAGCTGGGTAAACATTTAATACGGTGTGAACGATGCTGTAACATTCGCCTGCAGGCCTGAACGTGGTAGTGTGAGTTAAAGGGCCAGTGATATTGAAAATGGTATATCCGTCAGGAAAAGTATAGCTGTTGCCGGAACATAGGTTTACTGTTACCGTAGTTTCTGGAGCTGGGGTAACACTTATGTGAGTTGTAATAATACTGTCGCATCCGCCTGAAGCTGTGAGCCTGCTTGTGTATGAAGTAGCGCTGATAATACCGCTCATAATTTGCCCATCAGGAAATCTATAACTGCCGCCGCTGCACACAGTTTCTAATTGGGAATTATAGTAAGATGAAACAACCCTGATATGGGTTGAAAAAATACTGTCGCAGCCATTAATATTTGAAAACCTGCTACTGTACAAAGTGTCATTTGTGATGTTATTTATGATATGCCCGTCTGGAAAAACATAACTGCCGCCTGTACATACAGAAGCGAGTTGCAATAAACTGGTTGGTTGTAAAATTCTTATCTGCACTTTCACAATGCTGTCACAATAATATGCTGAAACAAGATTCAAAGTGTAAATTGTATCTCTTGTAATATTATATATGGTGTCTGTGTAATTACCATAATTAAGCGCATAATTTGTACCATAGCACACTGGCGCATCTATTAATGTGGTTGTTGCTGTGCGTACCCGGATGTCATAATTCACAACGCTGTCGCAGCCATACATGCTTGAAAAATGGCAGGCATAGATTGTGTCCCTTGTTATGTTATATAAAATCTCACCATTAGGAAAATAAAAATCCCTGCCGCTGCATATGTTTCTTGTTTTTGTTTTGTTATATAGAGGTGCAACTTTGATATTGATAATATAGTTACTGTCGCAGCCTGCTATGTTTGTAAAATGAATAGTGTGTGTAAAAGGTGCCATAATATTTTGCACCGTTACGCTGTCTGCAAATGTATAATCAGCTCCCGGGCATACATACACATCTTGTGTGTTGATAAATGCAGCCCATACTTGTATTGTTACAGGCGAATCAATCATGCAGTAAAGGGATGGGTTGAGGTATTCAATATCGTAGTTGTGTGTTAAGTTAATTGTATGGGTATAACCTGCGGTGTATTTTATTTGCTGGCCCAATGATGTGAATGTTGGAACGCCTGTGTTCATATAAGAAGCATAAGGAATGCCTGATACCTGGCAGGGATGAAAATTAGTTCCTTCAAGGGTAAGTACAATGCTGTCGTTGCTGCAAATATTTGTATTACTCACCACCAATCTCATGTCAGAGGGCTGTCCACTAAAGAATACAAAGTCTTTTGAAAATTTCATTCCATTGGCATCTGTAATGGTAAGCCTGTTTATAATCGAATCGCCGCCAAAATATACTTTGGGGTTTAAAATAGTTGTATCGCTAAAATGAATGGAAGCATTCCAATGATAAGAATATGGGCCTGCACCACTACTGTCATTCACAGTTAAATATAATTGTACAGAGTCTATGGCATTGCAGGTTTTATACGATGTTTTATATGGATAATTCAATTGTGGCAATGAAATGCCATCCGAATTATATTTTCCAATCAGAATTTCGCTTTGGCCATTGTTGAGCAAAGTGATTTCATTGCCAGGCAAACTTTCATTCACTTTTAATATTCCGCCTGTAAAGTGGCTGCCAAAAAATACGGCATGCGTATCAGCCATTGCTCTTATTGATAACGGCAGCCTGTTGATCTCGGAAACAAAAGTTCTTTTTATTTCCTGGAGGGTTGTGTCGAGTACAACAACATTTCTTTTTCCCGTCTCGGGGTACAACTCAGGCATTGAAGTGCAAAGCAAATAATTCCCGGTTTCATCAGTCTGAAACGGATACCAGGCAGTAGGTTCTATTACAGAAGAAGGATTATTGTATTGGTACCCCCGGTTCAGGGAACTTACCTGCCGGTTATTTTTTTCGGTTGTGATGCT
>JAKQJG010000090.1 GCA_029561305.1 Bacteroidota bacterium
ATTTATGCTCTTTGCTTTGCAGGTGCTTTTTTCTTTTTGCTTTTAAGCGCCTCGTCAATTGCCTTGCTTAATTCAGGATAAGTGATCTTACCGTTGTAGCGCTCGCCATTAATAAAAAAGGTAGGCACATCTTTTACGCCACGGTCATGACCCTCTCTAATGTCGCCCTGAACCTGCCATCCATACATAGCATCCACCAGGTTTTCGAGGAACTTTTTGTTGTTCACCCCAGCTTCTTTGCTATATAATTTTAAACTGGTGGTACCCAGGTTGCGGCGGTTGGCAAACAATATGTTATGCATCTGCCAAAACTGTGTTGAACCCTCCTGGGCGGAAGCTACAGCAGCTTCACTGGCTTTCAGGCTTTTTTGATGGATCTTCGTAAGAGGAAAGTGACGGAAGTTCAAACGCACTTTACCTTCATATTCTTCCAAAATCTGCTTTACCACTTCATTGGCCTTTGCACAGGCTTCGCTTTCATACTCACCAAACTCTTCCAGGGTTACAGGGGCATTCATATCCCCCACATAAATATCCCTCGGTTCAATAATCTCAACTAATTCTTTTTTAAATGACATAACTTTTAATTTTCCTTTCTATTAACAATAATTCGTCTCTTTGGTTGGCCCTTTTCATATACGGGCAGGTATAACCGAACTTTCCGAATGCGGTGAAGATAAAAAGTTTTTCCACTTTACAAAAACCAACGGGCACTTTTTCCTCAACACGAAATCAACAATGTTAAAACTTCGACTAAATTAACATTCCTTTAAGAGTTTAAACCCTAGCCTTTTCAGCAGGACTTTCATTTCGGAACACCACTACTCCGTCAAACACATCAACCAGTACAGGTTTTGTTTTATCAATATCCCCGGCTAAAATGCGCTTACTTAGTTGATTTACAATCTCTTTCTGTATTAAACGTTTCAAAGGCCTTGCCCCAAATTGGGGATCGTACCCATTTTCGGCTAAGTAATCGAGTGTGTAGTTACTAAATACAAGCTGTATGCCCGATTGTGCCACCAAAGCTTTTAATTGTTCCAGTTGAATAGTGATTATTCCTTTGATCTCGTCCTTCATCAGTGGCTGGAACATGATTATTTCGTCGATCCGGTTCAAAAACTCAGGCCGGATGGTCTGCCGGAGAAGGCTGATCACTTCTGCTTTCGTGGATTCAACCAGTTCTTCCCGGTTCTTTTCAGTGATCTTCTCAAAATTGTCCTGTATCACCTGGCTGCCCATATTGCTCGTCATGATGATAATGGTGTTTTTAAAATTCACCACCCTGCCCTTGTTATCGGTTAAACGACCATCGTCCAACACCTGGAGCAGGATATTGAATACATCAGGATGTGCTTTCTCAATTTCATCCAGTAATACCACGCTGTAGGGCTTGCGGCGAACGGCTTCTGTTAACTGCCCCCCTTCATCATATCCAACATATCCGGGAGGAGCACCCACCAGCCTGCTCACCGAATGCTTTTCCTGGTATTCACTCATATCGATCCTGGTCATCATACCATCGTCATCAAAAAGATAATCAGCAAGCGCTTTGGCCAATTCTGTTTTCCCCACGCCAGTAGTACCGAGGAAAATAAAAGATCCAATGGGCTTTTTTGGATCCTGCAAACCAGCCCGGCTCCTGCGGATAGCATCACTTACTGCTTCAATGGCTTCTTCCTGGCCCACCACCCTTTTATGCAATTCATCTTCCAGGCTAAGCAATTTTTCCCTTTCACTCTGCAGCATTTTCATTACAGGTATACCTGTTGCCTTGGCAATACTTTCTGCGATATCCTCAGCATCCACTTCTTCTTTCAACAGGCGCTTTTCGCTGATATTATCCAATTGCTTTGTTTGTTCATCGATGATCTTTTGCTGTTCCTGCACTTTGCCATAGCGTATCTCCGCCACTTTACCATATTCGCCTTCTCTTTCAGCTTTTTCTGCCGCCAGTTTTAAATTTTCGATTTCGCTCTTTGCAGTTTGTATCTTCTCCACCACTTCTTTCTCCTGCTGCCACTTAGCTTTAAAAGTATCCCGCTCCACACTTAAGTTAGCGATCTCGGTATTGAGCTCTTTCAATTTGGCTTCATCATTTTCCCTCTTGATAGCTTCCCTTTCAATTTCCAGTTGTCGAATCTGTCTTTCCAGTTTATCCAGTTCCTCCGGCATCGAATTCATTTCCAACCGGAGCTTTGCTGCGCTTTCATCGATAAGGTCAATCGCTTTATCGGGTAAAAACCTGTCGGTTATGTAACGGTGAGATAATTCCACCGCAGCAATGATCGCTTCATCTTTTATCAACACATGGTGGTAGGTTTCGTACCGGTCTTTCAATCCACGAAGGATGGATACGGCATCTTCCACAGAAGGTTCGTCGATCAATACTTTTTGAAAACGCCTTTCCAACGCCTTGTCTTTTTCAAAAAACTTCTGGTATTCATTTAATGTAGTGGCGCCTACTGCTCTTAACTCACCTCTTGCCAAGGCAGGTTTTAAAATATTGGCAGCATCCATGGCACCATCGCCTCCTCCTGCACCTACAAGGGTATGTATCTCATCAATAAAGAGAATGATTTGTCCATCACTTGAAGTTACTTCTTTCACCACACTCTTTAATCTCTCTTCAAACTCACCTTTGTATTTTGCACCAGCGATCAACTGTCCCATGTCAAGCGCATAGATCACTTTTGATTTAAGATTTTCCGGCACATCGCCATTTACAATACGCATGGCCAAACCTTCGGCAATGGCTGTTTTACCTACACCAGGTTCGCCCACCAATATGGGATTGTTCTTACTTCTTCTTGATAAAATATGCAGCGTTCTCCTGATCTCCTCATCCCTGCCAATCACGGGATCCAGTTTACCAGCACGGGCCATTTCATTCAGGTTCTTTGCATATTTATTCAAAGAATTGGTTTGTGTTTCCTGGGTTTGAGAGGATATTGTAGACCCTTTCCGAAGATCCTTGATAGCCGCAGTCAATCCTTTTTCGGTAAGACCTGCGTCTTTTAGAATTTTGGCTGTATTATCATTGCCTTGTATAACGGCCAAAAGCAGGTGTTCCACACTTACAAACTCATCGCCAAATGCCTTGAGGTTGCTGGCTGCTTTCAGCATTACGGTATTCATATCACGACTTACCATCTGGGCAGGCTCGCCGCTTTGAGCTTTTGGAAGTTTCTTTATGCTTTCGTCAATCTTACTCTCTACAAAATTTACGTTCACGTTGTTTTTCTTCAACAGAAATTCGATTGCAGAATCATCCTCCGTCAACAATGCTTTGAGCAAATGTTCTGTTTCAATATTGGGATTCTGATTGTTGAAAGCCTGTTGCTGCGATTGCGCAATGGCTTCCTGAGCTTTGATGGTGAAATTATTCAGGTTCATATTGTCGGCTTATTATGTTATTGATGAATGATTGCTGTTACAATATATATGTAACAGTATACCCATAGCATCAAAACATACTCCAATAAGCATAAACAGCAATTATGTCGTTAAATGTTGATTCACCCTGCCGCAAGAGCAGTCAATATGGGCATTATCTGCAACAATAGCAGGTGAGAAATTATAAATGAGTAAGATCCAGTTATCTTATTCCGTGAGCTTTCCTTCTTTTTTTGTCAATTCAAAAAAACGATCCAGGCTGGCGCCAGTGGATTCTTCAAAGGAAGCTTCCATATCCTTTGGTTGCGGATGTTTGAACTTCCATTGGGCAAAGTAGTATTTAAAAGCCGCATCAATTTTATCTTTACCCAGTACAGACTGAAGCAGGTACATCCAAAAAGCAGCTTTAACGTAGGAAACAATTCCATACTCCTCGCTGTTCTTAAACTTTTCTGCTGAAATATCCATCGCTGCCTCCATGGGAACCTGATCGTTAATAACGTTGTATATAATCTCTAAAAATTCATCGGGATCTTTTTTCCGGACCTCTTCTGGTATGGCATCGCCAAAAATGGAATTGTACTTGTACTTCTCCGCCTCATACCTGAACTGGAAATAAGTATTCATTCCTTCGTCCATCCAGGTGTGTTTTCTTTCATTACTACCCAGCATTCCCATAAACCAGTTATGTCCAACTTCATGGGCTATTACACCGTCCAGTGTTTCCACTTTTGCATCCGGACTGGTGATAAGCGTTATCATAGGATACTCCATCCCGCCGCTTGAATTGTTTTTAGGGCCTTCCACTGCCTGTACTACCGGGTAGGCATAGTTGCCCAGCCATTCGCTGTATTTACGGGTGGCATCCTTTACATAATCGATGCTGTTGCTCCATACTGTTCCGGGTTTGTTATGAAAATAAGAAAAAGCATCGACTGTTTTACCGCCAGGTAATTGCACCGTATCGTACTGAATAACGAAACCTTTTTCAGCAAACCAGGCAAAGTCCACCACATTCTCTGCATAATAACTAAGTGTTTTTACGCTATTGCCATCAGCCTTATACAAAAGCGGTTCTGCTTTCCTGTTAGTGGCGTTTTTAGTACCGAGGTCTTTATAAGTAGCCAGTTCTTTCTTTGTAAGCAGCGTGCCGGTGGCCCCAACCACATATTCTGAAGGAAGGGTGATATCAACAGTGTAATTGCCGTATTCACTGTAAAACTCTCCCATATCAAGGTAAGGAAACTCATGCCAGCCCAGTTTGTCAAACACCGCAGGCTTGGGATACCACTGACAGGCCATCACTTCCCCATCGGCATAACCACTTCTTGAAAAATAAGGCGGCAGTTTAACTTTAAAAGGGGTGGAAATGGTTACTGAGTCCCCCGGTTTTAATGGATTATCAAGCAGCAATTTTAATACATCAATGTAGTTGGGATTGGAATGGGCTTCGGTTTTTGCAGCTTTTCCATTGACCGTAAATGCCAAACCATCGATCCAGCCTCTGCCAAAGGTTTCTTTTTTATTGGCCCGGGCTGTATCATTTTGCAATTGCTGCATCAGTGCTGTACTATCATTCTTGTAAGCGTTAGCCCATACATGAAACCATATAAAATCCAGGACGGAGGGCGAATTATTTTTATATACCAAAGTTTCAGTACCAGTAATGGTATAGTCCTTATCGTTTAGTGCAGCATTTATAGTGTAGCGTACGTCCTGTTGCCAGTAGCTGTCTTGTGCGTGAGCGAGGGTACAAAAGAAAAAGGCAAGGGCCAGCGTTACAAATCTCATTATTTGAATTTTGATAAAAATAGGAAAAGAACCGCAATTAAGCCTTTCAATACCTTTGGATAAATAAATTATAACAAATTGCTGCAGGTCAAGGTTTGCATTGCAAAAACTGGTAGTTTTATCCGGTAAAAATAACTATTGTGAGAAGGATTGTCACCCTGCTGTTAATCTGCACTGCTTTTACCCTGCAAAGCTGTTTTGATATTGTTGAGGATGTAGCGCTGAAACCCGATGGTTCGGGAAATTTTAAACTGGTACTCAATATGAGCCGCAGCAAAACCAGGATCAATTCAATCATGAAGATGAAAAAGGTGAACGGTCATGATGTACCCACAAAAGCAGATATCAAAAATAAAGTGGAGGATATCGAAAAGATCATCAAAAAGACAACTGGTATAAGTAATGTAAAGACAGTGCTTGATTTTGAAAATTTCATTGCTACGTTCACCTGTAGCTTTAACAATGTCACCAGTCTTAACAGCGCAGTAAAAAACATTGGTGATAAAGAAAAAAACACCCAACCCGGGGTTGAGAAAAATTACGAGTACGATGCTGCAGCTAAAACCTTCAGCCGGCTCAGCAGGTTCTCACTAAAAGATGAATACCAGAAACTGAGTGCGGCCGACAGGGAAATTTTTGCGACCGCCACTTACACCGGCATCTTTCGTTTTCAGCAGGATGTTTCGTCGGTATCCAATAAAGAAAGTAAAATTGCCGGTAACAAAAAAGCAGTGATGATGAAGCAAAATGCACTGGACATTATCACCAATAAAAAATCAATTGAAAATAAAATAACCCTCGTTAAATGAAAAAGAGCATTACACTGTTTGTATTGATGGGAGCCGCCTGTATAGTCGGCAGGGCACAGAACTTAGTGAATAAAGTACCATCTACCGCATCGCTGGTGGTAAAGTATTCGGGTGACAACCTGGCCAACAAAGTGCCGGTAAAAAAACTGGACAGTTACAATTTTGTAAAGAACAATTTGTACAAGGCATTGAAGATTGACAGCCTCACTTCACTGGAAAGCACAGGTATTAATTTTGAACAGGATGCTTACCAGTATGTAACCATGGAAGATTCGTCTATCAATTTTACCAGCCTGTTTGCATTGAAAGATGTAACACTGTTTTTAAAATTGGTACAGGCAAATTACCAGGCAGAAATGAAGCCTGAAAAGAAAAATGGTTTTGAGCTCCTTGCCATTAATGACGGCATGTATGTGGGCTGGAATGATAAACAGGCAGCACTGGTTTATTCCAGCTATCAGAATAAAAAAAACTATTGGGATAATATGTATTCCGATCATACAGTAATGGTTGATTCAGCCATGGTTGCTGTTGACTCTGTGATTGCTGCACCACCTCCACCTCCACCTCCCCCTCCTCCACCACCGCCTGCCAAACCGAAAGTAAAAAAAGCTGCACCAGGTAAAAAGACGCCTGCCAAAAAAGCGACAGGCAAAAAGGGTAAGGCAAAAAAACCGGCTCCTAAAAAAGTTGATGAGGAAGTGGTGATCAATGAGACAATAGAAATAGCCCCCATAGAAGACAGCCCTTATTCCTACGATACCACAGGCCAGGCTGAAAGAGAAGCCAAACAAGCTGCATTTGAAAAAGAACAAAACAACTATGCGGCGGGTATTCAAAAGAAACTGGCTGACAGTATCATTAATAGCTTTTTTAATGGCAATACCGCTTCTATTGAAACAGAAGTGAGTTATAAAAAAGTAATTGACCCGGCAGCGAATGTTTCTGCCTGGGTTAACTATGACAACTTGATTTACCAGTACTGGAAATATGTTTTTGGCCGTGGTTTTTATGGCGGCCCCCGCAGGTATTATGATTTGGGTACTGCGCCCAGGGATTTTGGCAATAATGAAAACAATGGTTTCCGCAGCGGTATGAACCTGTTTTTTGAAAAAGACAAAATGAGGATGGAGCAAAAGATGTTTGCCCCCGATGAAAAGATCGCTGCGATGGGAAGGGATATTTACAACAGCAAACAAAGCAACGCATTGGCCGGCTTTATCAACCCGGGTAATGTTGGCTATATGAGTGCTTCCATGAATACCGAAGCCATGGCGAACTACTATTATAAAATGATACGCCAGTACCTCAACAGCA
>JAKQJG010000091.1 GCA_029561305.1 Bacteroidota bacterium
CTTGTAGATACCTATGGCGATGTGCCTTACTTTGATGCCGGCAAAGCATATACGGATGGTATATTTTATCCAAAATATGATGATGATGCAGCCATCTATGAAGATCTGGAAAAGGAACTCAGGGAAGCAACAGCTGCATTAGATCCGGCCGGGGATTATGTTTCCGCAGACCTTTTCTTTGGCCAGCGTGCTGCCATTCCTATTTCAACTGTGGCTCCACAGGTAGCGCAGTGGAAAAAACTGGGTAACTCTCTATTGTTAAGATTAGGAATGCGCTACTCCAAAGTGAATGCCACAAAAGCCCAGGCACTTGTGACAGAAGCATTCAACGGAGGCGTAATGACCTCTAATGATGACAATGTGTTTGTAAAATATGATGGGACTATCGCTACCAATGTGGCCAATGTAAATTTAGTAAATAACAATCCCAGGTTTTATTATGTAGCAGAGCCTTTTGTAAACCAGCTTAAAACAACCAATGATCCCCGCAGTCGTTTTATAGTAGCAAAATTTGCAGATCCCAATAGCCCATTAGGGGATGCCAATCCTGATCTTACGCCTGCCAACCAGTTTGGTGTACCAGTAGGTGTACTCAGTGATGCACTGGCCAGTGCACCGTATCGTGGTACAAGAGGTGGCGGATATGATTACTCGCAGCTTAATGTAAGAACCGTTGCATCACTCACAGCTCCAACTTTTTGGGTAACTTATTCGCAAACATCTTTATTACTGGCTGAAGCCGCCAAAAGAGGCTGGATACCAGGTGGCGATGGTGCAGCCCAGTCTTATTACGAAGCTGGCATCATTGCAGATATTGACAGCTACACACAATATCCAAATAGTTCCTCTGTATCCGGCGCTGATAAAACTGCTTACCTGAGTGATCCTGCAGTAGCATATAACGCAACCGATGCTCTTGAACTGATCGCCACCCAATACTGGATTTCCAATATCACCATGGGTACAGAAGCCTGGGCCAATTTCAGAAGAACAGGCTTCCCTGTTTTAAGCCCAAATCTTTTCAATAATAACCTTAGTGGAGGTTTTATCAGGAGATTATCTTATCCTGATTATGAATCTTCCAATAACAACAGCAATTATGCTGCAGCAGTACAGGCCATTGGCGGTTCAGACAATTTAACTACCAGGGTATTTTGGGATACACCATAATTATTTTATTGATCTTGTTTTGAACTAAAAACAACAACAGAATAAAATGAGCAATGTAATAAGTGCAGGAAAGACCTGGTTCATTGATTAGTCCAATTTTAATTAAAAATAAAGCAGCAGTTTTTTTTCATAAGCATAAGACCTTTTGTATCTACATCAGGTCTTTTTTTAACAACAAAAACAAGCTATCTCTGTATAACGAACAAAAGAAAAGGTATGAAACAGGAACTGCAGATCATCGGTTTTGATAATTCTGGCAAAGGGACGGAGCCATTTTATTCATTTAACCCGGCAACACAGATCAACAACGGTTATAGTTTTTTGAATGCTACCAATGATGAAATAAACCAGGCTGTTGCAAAAGCGGCATCTGCTTTCCAGGTATATAGAAAAAAAAGCGGTATGGAAAAAACTGCTTTTTTAACTGCCATTGCCGAAGGTATATTGACCACTGGCGATGAACTGGTGACTGTTTGCTGTGATGAAACCGGATTGCCGCCCGCAAGAATTGAGGGTGAGCGTATGCGTACAGTAAACCAGTTAAAAATGTTTGCAGCATTACTAACAGAAGGTTCCTGGGTGGATGCAAGAATTGACACCGCTATACCGGACAGGGCACCTGTTCCAAAACCTGACCTGCGGTTTATGCAGATCCCTCTTGGACCAGTGGTGGTATTTGGAGCCAGCAATTTTCCACTGGCTTTCTCCGTAGCCGGTGGTGATACTGCTTCGGCACTTGCTGCTGGTTGCCCGGTTGTTGTAAAAGCACATCCTGCCCATCCTGCTACCTCAGCCATCATTGGAAAAATAATACAAACAGCTGCCCAAAATACCAATATGCCCGATGGTGTTTTTTCATTGCTGTTTGACAATGGCATAGAAGCAGGTGTACGGTTGGTAAAACATCCACTGATTAAAGCAGTTGCCTTTACCGGTTCATACAAAGCTGGCAAGGCATTGTATGACGCAGCAGTAAGCAGACCAGAACCCATTCCGATGTATGCCGAAATGGGGAGTACCAATCCTGTTTTTGTTTTGCCCCAGGTAATGAAACTACGGGGTGCAGAAATTGCGGCAGGATATGCTGCAGCCGTAACATTGGGCATTGGTCAGTTTTGTACCAATCCTGGCATCATGGTATATCAAAATAATGATGAGGATTTCAAACTGTCGCTTCAACTGGCTTTTGAAAAAACAAGTGGAGGCGTTATGCTAACACCAAACATATTAAGTGCATACAACAGCAACCTGCAAAAACACCTGGCCATTCCCGGAGTTGAACATTTTGCCAGTTCCTCTTTAAAAACAGTTGATGCAACTAACAATGCAGTCCCTGTATTACTCAGTGCTGAAAGCAGCGTGTTCAACAGCGAATCAATTTTAAGTGAAGAGATCTTTGGCCCGGCAAGTATGGTAATTCCTGTGGCAACAAAAAAAGACATGCTGGATATAGCAGAAAATCTCTCCGGGCATTTGACCGCCACAGTGCATGGAACAGAAGAAGAATTGATTGAATATAAAGAATTGCTGGATATACTGGAGCAAAAAGCAGGACGTGTAATAATAAACGGTTTTCCTACCGGTGTGGAAGTATGCAGCGCAATGGTGCATGGCGGCCCTTTTCCTGCTACCACGGATAGTAAAACCACCTCGGTTGGCACCAAGGCAATTGACCGGTTTACAAGGCCGGTCTGTTACCAAAATATGCCACAGTCATTATTGCCGGCAGAATTAAAAAATGAAAACAGTTTACATATTTCCCGGTTGATCAATGGAGAAAGAACAAATAAGAACATCGGGTAGTTTATATAAATGAAACCAACATTTTAAAAAATTATTTTTAGATGAGTCAAAAATTAAGAAGCCACGATTGGTTTGGCAAGGATGATAAAATGGGGTTTGTACACCGTTCCTGGTTACGCAACCAGGGTTATCCCGATGATTACTTTCGTGGCCGTCCGGTCATTGGCATTTGCAATACCTGGAGTGAACTCACTCCCTGCAACGGGCACCTTCGTGATTTTGCAGAGATCGTAAAACGGGGTGTGATAGAAGCCGGTGGATTCCCATTGGAGTTCCCTGTTACTTCATTGGGCGAAACGATCATGAAACCAACCACCATGCTGTTCAGGAACCTGGCCAGTATGGATACAGAAGAAAGTATCCGTGCCAATCCGCTGGATGGTGTGGTACTGTTGACAGGCTGTGATAAAACCACACCCAGCACCGTTATGGGCGCCTGCAGTGTGGATCTTCCAACCATTGTGGTTCCCGGCGGACCAATGCTGAATGGAAGATTTAAAGGTGAATGTTTAGGCTCCGGCTCATTCAACTGGATGGTAAAAGAAAAAACACTCAACGAAAATTATACTGCAGAAGATATTTTAGAAGCTGAAATTGGAACAGCCCGCAGCCAGGGCCACTGTATGAGTATGGGCACCGCATCCTCTATGGCCTGTATGGTAGAATCATTGGGATTAACATTACCCGGTGCTGCCACCATACCGGCAGTAGATGCAAGAAAAAAGGTACTGGCACAACTGAGTGGCAGAAGGATCGTAGAGATGGTAAGAGAAAATTTGAAACTATCGACAATCCTTACACGAAAAGCTTTTGAAAACTCTATTGTGATCAATGCGGCAGTGGGCGGCTCTACTAATTTCCTGATTCATTTACAGGCCATCGCAGGAAGAATTGGTGTGGAACTGAAACTGGAAGATTTCGATACCATCGGAAGTAAGATTCCGCTGCTGGTAAACCTGAAACCTGCGGGTAAATTCCTGATGGAAGATTTTTATTACGCTGGTGGTTTACCGGTAGTGATCAGCGAAATGAAAAATTACCTGCACAATGACATGATCACCGTAAATGGGAAAACGATCGGTGAAAATAACAGCAACCCTGTATGTTATAACCGGGAGGTAATTGCTACAGTTGACAATCCACTGCAGCATGATGCAGGCATTGCCGTTCTAAAAGGAAATCTATGTGTGGATGGTGCGATCATTAAACCCTCCGCAGCATCAAAAGAACTGATGAAACACCGTGGCCGTGCAGTAGTATTTGAAACCATGGAAGATTATCATGCCAGGATTGATGACCCTGATCTTGATATTGATGAAACCTGTGTCATTGTTTTAAAAACAGTAGGCCCGGTGGGTTATCCTGGTATGCCGGAAGTGGGGAATGTGGACCTGCCTGAAAAACTATTGCGCAAAGGTGTAAAGGATATGATCCGTATTTCAGACGGAAGAATGAGTGGTACGGCTGCCGGAACGGTAGTACTGCATGTGTCGCCTGAATCAGCCATTGGAGGCACATTGGGTTTGGTAAAAAATGGCGACATGATAGAACTGGATGTAGAAAAAAGAAGACTGCACCTTGATATTAGTGATGAAGAATTACAGCAAAGAAGAGCTGCCTGGATTGCTCCTGCACCAATGGCTACCCGTGGTTATGTGAAATTGTATATCGATCACGTACAGCAGGCGCATCTTGGTGCCGACCTTGATATTTTACAAGGTGGTTCCGGAGATATCGTAACAAGGGATTTGCATTAAACGGCAGGTTATAATAGAGTAACTTGGTCAGTAAATTTTTATTATGAGCTATAGAAAACTATTTACTGCCATACTTATTGCTACAGCCGCCATGTCTTGTAACAATAACAGCGTTGTAAAAAAACCGGTTTATAAAACGGCTGGTAATATCGAAAAAACAGATGCTTTACTGGATGCAGTCATCTCCTCTTCTGCAAAAGCAGAAATTATTGCGGAGGGTTTTGAATGGAGTGAGGGGCCCATCTGGATTGAAAAGCAAAAAATGTTATTGTTTTCTGATGTGCCCACCAATACCATTTATAAATGGACAGAAGAAAAAGGAAAAGAGATCTATTTAACTCCATCGGGCTATACAGACCCTGTAAAACGTGGTGGAGAAATGGGTTCCAATGGACTAACAACAGACAATGACGGCAACCTTGTCCTTTGCCAGCATGGAAACAGGCAGATGGGCAGGATGGATGCACCGCTTGATAAACCAGCGGCAGTATTTACCAGCATAGCAGCTACATACAATGGTAAAAAATTCAGCAGCCCCAATGATGCCGTATATAACAGTAACGGAGAGTTGTTTTTTACTGATCCGCCGTATGGTTTGGAAACACATGGTGATGATGATCCCAAAAAAGAAATTTCTTTTAACGGAGTGTACAAAGTAAAAAAAGATGGGAAAGTTGTTTTGCTGTTAGATTCAATCACACGCCCAAATGGTTTGGCTTTTTTCCCGGGAGAAAAAAAACTGATCATTGCCAATTCAGACCCTGCAAAACCTTACTGGTACCTGTATGATGTGGGAGAAAATGATTCGTTGCAAAACGGGAGAATATTTTTTGATGCTTCCGCTGCGATGGGTAAAGGGGTGCATGGTTTGCCGGATGGATTGAAGATAGATACAAAGGGAAACGTATTTGCAACCGGTCCGGGTGGTGTTTGGATATTTAACAGCGAAGCGAAGCTATTAGGCAAAATAAAATTGGATGGCCCTGCATCAAACTGCGCCCTGTCTCCCAATGAAAAAACTTTGTATATAACAAATGATATGAAACTACTGAGAGTTAAACTGAGAGATTAATTTAAAAATGATAAAGATAGTAGAAGATGAAACTGTACAATTCAAGCAACGGAACAGTGATCGAAGTCAATGGCCATTTTTACCCGGTGGCAATAGCGTGGGATAAAATTATCAATGACGATAATGCATTGCAAACAGCAAAATCACTTGTTAATGATGCAGCTGCAGGAGACAGTACGCTAATCAAAGACTTGCTTCCTGTCATTGGCAGCAACCAGGAATTGTGGGCTTGTGGTGTAACCTATTTACGAAGCAAGATCGGCCGGCAGGAAG
Source organism: Bacteroidota bacterium (assembly GCA_029561305.1). Taxonomy (GTDB): domain Bacteria; phylum Bacteroidota; class Bacteroidia; order Chitinophagales; family Chitinophagaceae; genus Ferruginibacter. The sequence goes on from JAKQJG010000091.1 coordinate 6,076, forward strand.
AAAGCAAGGATGCCGGCGGTGGTGATTTTTATGGTCGTGTATACGAAGCAGAGAGACCCGAATGTTTTTTTAAAAGTACGTCTCACCGGGTGGTTGGCAATAAAGGTTTTGTAAGAATTAGAAAAGACAGTACCTGGGATGTACCGGAACCTGAACTTACTTTAGTTGTTACGGCTTCTGGCAAAATAATAGGCTATACTATTGGCAACGACATGAGCAGCCGCAGTATTGAAGGGGAAAATCCTTTATATCTTCCGCAGGCAAAAACCTATGATGGTTGTGCTGCACTAGGCCCTTGTATCTTATTGACAGAAAAACCCATTAGCCCCGGCACCAATATCACACTCACCATTAACAGGGATAATAAAACAGCCTTTACGGATACCATTGCGCTCAGCCAGATGAAACGTACACCGGAGGAATTAACTTCCTTCGTTTACCGTGAATGTTCATTCCCTTTTGGCTGTATGATCATGACCGGTACCGGCATTGTGCCTGGCAATGACTTCACTCTGCAAAGCGGCGATGAAATTGCTATTGAAATTGATCATATTGGAAAATTAGTCAACACAGTGGCTTGATAAGGCCTTAAAAAATTGAGGATGCAAAAAAGACTGATTTCAATGTACCTGTCCATCGCCTTGCTTTTTTGTGCAGTTGGCTGTGTACAACCCAAACTGCTTTCGGCGCAAAACAAACCGCACAGCACTTTAAAAGATGCCTATAAAAATGCCTTTATCATGGGCATGGCCATTAATGATGCCATCGTATCGGGAACGGATAAGGCATCACAGGATATTGTTATACAGCACTTCAACAGTATCACATTGGAAAACTCTATGAAAGCTGCGTTGATCAATCCGCAGCCAGGCGTTTTTAATTTTGCACCCGCAGATGCTTTTGTAGCTTTTGGAGAAGCACATAAGATGTTTATCATCGGTCATACCCTGGTATGGCATAACCAGGTTCCTTCCTGGTTTTTTATCAATGCTGCCGGCAAACCCAACACAAAAGAAGAACAGATCGAAAGATTACGCAGCCATATTAAAACAATTGCCGGAAGATATGCAGGCCGGGTACATGCCTGGGATGTGGTGAATGAAGTAATTGACAACGACGGCAGTTACCGCCCCACCCTATGGGTAAATGCGTTTGGCAATGGCGATACATTGGTAAAATATGCTTTCAAATTTGCCAGTGAATTTGCACCCGGTACAGAATTATATTACAATGATTTTAATGCCTGGAGGCCCGCAAAAAGAGATGGCATTGTACGCATGGTTAAAATGCTTCAAAGACAAGGTATCCGGATAGATGGAGTAGGTATACAAGGGCATTGGGGACTTAATTATCCAAAAACATCTTATATTGAAGAGGCGATTGATGCGTATGCAGCCTGCGGTGTAAAAGTAATGATCACCGAACTGGATGTGGATGTATTGCCCTTAACAAAAGAAGGCCAGATCATTGGACAGGGTATGAGTGATAAACAATTTCAACTGGAAGAGTTTAAAACATTCCTCGATCCATATCCTGCAGGATTACCTGATTCTGTTCAGCAATTATTGACGAACCGTTATGCCGAATTATTCAGGATATTCTTTGCAAGAAAAGATAAGATCAAAAGAGTAACTTGTTGGGGTGTGCATGATGGCATGAGCTGGAAAAACGATTACCCCATTCCGGGCAGGATAAACTATCCTTTGTTATGGAACAGGCAACGGGAACCAAAACCAGCTTTGTATGCGGTGCTTCTTGTTCCGGACGAAATGAAATAGATTTACCGCTGTTTAAAAAGCCATATGGAATTACTTGTCATATTTTTTGCCATCTGCTTACAGATATTTCTTACCTATAAAAAAGTAAGCCCTTTTTTGTCCCTGCTGGTTGTTGCTATTCTCTCCGGTCTTTTTTTAGGAATGGAACCAATGCAGATACTCAAATCTTTTGAGAAAGGAGCCGGTAGTACATTGGGCGGACTGGCATTGATCATTTGCCTTGGTGCGATACTAGGAAAAGTTTTGGAAACCGGTGGTGCTGCTGAAAAAATATCGCTTACACTGATCAATGGATTCGGTCAGAAAAATGTACAGTGGGCAGTGTTGCTCACGGGCTTTTTAATTGGACTGCCACTATATTACAATGCAGCTTTCGTGGTATTGGTTCCATTGGTTTTTTCTATAGCCAGTAAAGCAAAATTACCCTTATTATACGTTGCTATCCCGATGGCCGCATCCTTATCAACAACGCATTGTTTTCTGCCGCCCCACCCCAGCCCTGTTTTCCTGGTGAATTCTTTTAAAGCCGACATGGGAAAAACGCTGATGTATGGATTGGTCATCACCATTCCTGTAGTGATCATTGCCGGCCCGGTATTAGGACAATTTTTGAAACGCATCGAAGTCAATATAAAATCCGTTTTTGCTTCTGCAGAGGAAAAAACGGAAAAACAATTACCTGCTGCATTGCCAAGTTTTCTTATCGGGTTGATGCCTGTTATTTTGATCACCCTCGCTGTAATTGCCGGTAGCTTTATGCCGGAAAGTGGCTTAAAAAAATTCTTCCTGTTTATAGGAGATTCCACCATCGCATTGCTATTGTCCGTTTTTTTTGCCATCTGGTATTTTGGAATCAGGGCCGGAAAAAAAATGGAGGAGACAATGAAATGGCTGAGCGATGCTATTGCTGGTATTGCCGTTATACTGCTGATCATAACAGCCGGTGGCATTTTCAAACAGGTATTACAGGATAGCGGCACGGATAAATACATTGCTTCTTTTAGTGAAAAATGGCAAATGCCGCCGTTGATATTTGCATGGGTTATTACTGCATTATTAAGAGTGGCGATTGGCTCAGCCACGGTTGCAGGAATTACTGCCGCCGGTGTAGTAACGCCATTAGTTGCTTCGGGCGTAGTATCGCCGGAATTGATGGTACTGGCTGTTGGAGCCGGAAGTGTTTTTGGTTCTCATGTAAATGATTCGGGTTTCTGGATGTTCAAAGAATTTTTTAATCTCACCCTCAGGCAGACTTTTATGTCGTGGACGGTGATGGAAACAACTATCTCGATTATAGGTTTATTCGGTGTACTCTTGCTGAATGCAATTCTCTAATGTCTTCACCAGTAAGTATCCTCTCAATAAAATATCTTTCCTATCCACACAAAAGTTAATGAGCTATTGCCAGGTATCACTCAAATCACTTAGAGAACGCCATAGATAACCAAAGTTGCAACCGATTGCACTTTAATTGCAGTTGCAAAACGATATTTTGCAAAACCCAAGGCACCGATGTCCAATTCAGCTCCGCTATTTCAAAACCGGATTCTATTTTAAAATGTGCTAATCTCGAAGGAATAGGGTTCACCAAAACCGGGTTACTTGCCGGATAGTTATAAAGATTTTTGACGGTTTGCTTATAATTTGTATTTTCATGCAACCGATTGCATAATTTTAAAATTTATTCAGCTGTAACCGGAGCAGGTAAATGCTATATGAGAAAAAACAGGCTACATACAGGTTATACTGCCAAAAATATTTTTTGCACCTGCGCAATATTGCTCACCTTGTTTTTATCCGCTGCTGCTCAAACAACCAACCCTCCTTCATCAGCAAAAAAAATAAGCGCCGACCTTTTCGGATTGTTTTTTGAAGACATCAACTATGCAGCCGATGGTGGATTGTATGCCGAACAGGTACAGAACCGGTCTTTTGAGTACAATCCAACTGAACAACGTGACTGGCATCCCCTCACCTCCTGGGAATATATCACACCGGGGTATTCATACGGCAGCATCAGCGTTGAAACTGCTTCTCCCATCAACAGCAATAACCCACATTATATAGTATTGAATGCTGAGCATATTGGAAAAGAAGAAAAATATGCTGGCCCATCTGGTGTAGGTATAAAGAATACAGGGTTCGCAGGCATTGTGGTAAACACCGGTGAGCAATATAATTTCTCGTTATTTGCAAAACAACTGTCCAATACACCTGTAACGTTAACGGTTACCCTGCAGAATACAAAGGGAGAAATATTATCAGAGCAGTCTATATCTACTTCTTCCAGGAAATGGCAAAAATATACTGCAACCCTCACTGCAAAAGAAAGTTTTGATACCGCTTTACTGGTGATACTGGCTACAACACCCGGCAAACTGGCACTCGATGTAATTTCGCTTTTCCCTGCAAAAACATTTAAGAACAGGCCCAACGGTCTGCGTGCCGACCTGGCGCAATTGCTGGCAGATATGAAGCCGGCCTTTATCCGCTTTCCTGGTGGTTGTTTGGCGCATGGAGATGGCCTGGGTAATATGTACCGCTGGAAAAATACCATCGGCCCGGTTGAAGAACGCATAGAGCAAAAAAATCTTTGGGGCTATCACCAGACGGCTGGTTTAGGCTATTATGAGTATTTCCAGTTTTGCGAAGACATTGGCGCAAAACCACTACCAGTGCTACCCGCCGCCGTTAGTTGCCAGAATAGTGGAAATACCTGGCGCATTGGTGGCACAGGACAAAAAGCTTTACCACTGAATGAAATGCAGGAATATATCCAGGAAGTACTGGACCTTATAGAATGGGCAAATGGTACTGTTACTTCCACCTGGGGTGCAAAACGTGCAGCTGCCGGGCATCCTGCCACTTTCAATCTTCAATATGTCGGCATTGGCAATGAAGACAAGATAACACCCGGATTTGAAGAACGTTTCGCCATGATATTTAACGCAGTAAAAGAAAAATATCCAGGCATCACAGTGATCGGCACCTCAGGACCTTTTCACAGCGGCGAAGATTTTGATAAAGGCTGGAAACTGGCTGATAAGCTATCCGTTCCTGTTATAGATGAACACTACTATACCAGCCCCGAATGGTTTATCAGTAATCAATACAGGTACGATCAATATAACAGGAAACAAGGGCAGGTTTATTTGGGTGAATATGCTTCCTGGGGAAACACAATGCAGAATGCCATTGCCGAAGCTGTCTACATGACCGGGTTGGAACGGAATGGAGATATTGTAAAACTGAGTTCTTACGCACCCCTTTTTGCAAAAAAAGATTATACCCAATGGAAAACAGACATGATTTTTTTTTCCAACAATGGCTACTACCTCACACCGAACTACCATGTACAAAAAATGTTCTCTGCCAACAAAGGCAATTATTATATAGACAAAGTGATTGATAAAAACAACAGTGATTCTTTACTGGCAGGTTCCTGTGTTTTTGATAGCGGCTCTGGCGACATCATCCTGAAACTGGTAAATGCCGGGAAAGAAGAAAATGTATTTAAGATCAATCTGAATGCATTTGGAAAAATAATATCGAAGAGTACAAAAACAATACTCAGTGGCAATGCCGAAGATGCTAACAGTTTTGAGAACATGGATGCTGTTGAGCCAATAGCATCATCTTTTGAGGTGAGTAAAAAAATGAACTATGAAGCGCCGCCAATGTCGTTGACGGTCATCCGCATTAAGACAATTAATAAGTAGAAAATAAAATGCTTAGAAAATATATCACTGCTTCTTTATTGTTGACTTCGTTGTTTGCCACAGCGCAACCAGCCATTGACAGCGTTAAGTATTGTAAGCCTGTAAACTTTACGACAGCGCAGGACCAGGCGAACATGCTGCAGCAACTCGGTATTAAAAAATTACGGCCAGGCCCCAGTGGGGATGAAAAAGCACCCAATCATGCCAACTATGATCAATCGTTGGCAGATCCCTGTCCGCAATTGCCTGACCCTTTAATAACTAAAAATGGCAAACAGGTAACTACGAAAGAAATGTGGTTGAACCAGCGCCGTCCCGAAATTGTAAAAGATTTTGAAACGGAAATGTATGGCCGCATTCCTGCAAATGTACCCAACGTAACCTGGACAGTAAAAATCACGGACAAAGAATTTGTTGGATGGACACCAGTTATCGCCAAACAAATTATAGGACATGTTGATAACAGTGCTTATCCATTGATCAATGTTGACATCAATATGATGCTGGTTATACCGGCCAATGCAAAAGGGCCGGTGCCCGTATTGATCATGTTCAGTGGTAAGCCATCCTTTCCTGCGCCGGCTCAACCATCGCCTGATGAAATGGGGAAATTAAATACTGCCTTCAAAGATCTGATGATACAGCATGATCCAACCCTCAAACAGATCTTTGATAAATATCCGGCCTATACACCCATTACAAGATTGCCTGGCATTAATCCTTTTGCTCCGGCACCAACAACAGAACCAACTCCAACGGAACAATTACTGGCAGCAGGTTGGGGCTATGTGCAGTTGGAAACCACCAGCATACAGGATGACAATGGCGCAGGTTTAACAAGAGGAATTATTGGCCTGGTAAACAAAGGACAACCGAGGAAACCGGAAGACTGGGGAGCACTAAGAGCATGGTCATGGGGTGCGGCCCGTGTGTTGGATTATTTAGAAACAGAACCAATGGTGGATGCAAAAAAAGTTGGCATAGAAGGCGTATCCCGATTTGGAAAAGCAGCTCTGGTGACAATGGCATTTGAACAAAGATTTGCTGTTGGTCTCATCGGCTCATCTGGCAAAGGAGGTACTACCTTGCAACGCCGTGTATTTGGAGAAGCAGTTGAAAGTCTTACTGGTGGTGGTTATTACTGGATGTGTGGCAACTATTTGAAATACGGTGCCGAGGAAGCTGCCGCTGGTAAAAAAACCGGCTGTGATCTGCCAATAGATGCCCATCAATTAATTGCACTCTGTGCACCAAGACCACTGTTTGTAAGCTATGGTATTCCGGAAAAAGGTGATGCCAACTGGCTGGATCAGAAAGGAAGCTATATGGCAACCGTTGCTGCAGGAATAGTCTATAAGTTTTTAGGAGCAAAAGACCTGGGGGTGAGCAATAATTATTTGACTGAAAAAATGCCACCTGTACTAACAGGAATGCTTAATGGAGAACTGGCCTGGCGCCAGCATGATGGTGGCCATACCGATGCTCCTAATTACAAATATTTTATTCCCTGGGCTACAGCATTACTCAACGAATCAACAAAATAATAAGATGAAAAAAACAGGCCTTACTTTCTATTGTTTCACTTTGCTGATCTTCATTTCAATTGGTCAAACCAATACGGTTTGGCAAAATAAAAAATGTGCTGTAGTGCTAACCTATGACGATGCCATTACTCAACAACTGGACAATGCTGTACCTGTATTGGATTCTCTCAACATAAAAGCCACATTTTATCTGACCGCACTTTTTGCCAAAGACCGGCTTGACGACTGGCGGAAGCTGGCAACTAAAGGACATGAATTGGGCAACCATACTTTGTTTCATCCATGTACCGGTGGCAAAGGAAGAGAATGGGTAAAGTCCGACTACCAACTGCAAAACTACACAGTACAAAGAATGCTCGATGAAGTAAGGATGACCAATGTTTTTCTAAAAGCGCTGGATGGCAAATCAAAAAGAACATTTGCGTTTACCTGTGGCGATATGAAAATAGGAGACTCTTCTTTTATCAGTGCAATGAAAGAAGATTTTATAGCAGCAAGGGCAGTGAGACATGAAATGCATACGATTGACAATGTGGATGTGTACAATGCTGACTGCTATGTAGTAAATAATCATACTGCAGCACAAATGATAGAATGGGTGAAAAAAGCGCAAGAAACAAATTCTCTACTGATCATGCTGTTTCATGGCGTGGGTGGTGGAAATGGATTAGATGTGTCTGTGAGTGAACACAGCAAATTTTTGCATTACTTAAAAGAACAGGAAAAAAACATTTGGATCACCACTATGCTGGAGGCAGCAGAATTGGTCAACAAACACAACAGTGCTAAAAAGTAACCTTGTAAATATTTTTCTGCACGGAAAAAACAGAATGATGAGGAAAAACTTATTACTAATCCTGCTTGCAAACAGCTGCTTTTATTTACCAGCTTTTTGCCAGCATCAACAGGCTACCAACCCGGTGATCTATGCTGATGTACCAGATATGTCGATTGTCCGTGTAGACACAACCTACTACATGAGCAGTACTACCATGCACATGAGCCCGGGTGTACCCATCATGAAGTCTACAGACCTTGTAAACTGGAAACTGGTAAGCTATGCTTATGATACATTAGCCAGCATGGATGAGTTAAATCTTGTCAATGGAAAGAACATCTATGGCCGGGGTTCCTGGGCAAGTTGTTTGCGTTACCACAAGGGAACTTTCTATGTTTCTACATTTTCACAAACACCGAATAAAACCTTTATCTATTCAACAAAAGACATTGAGAAAGGACCCTGGAAAAGAATTGACTTCTCCCCTTCTCACCATGATCATACCATCTTCTTTGATGA
>JAKQJG010000093.1 GCA_029561305.1 Bacteroidota bacterium
CCACGGTAGGTGGAATATCCAAATGGGTTTAATAATAGTGGTATATGATAATGTTCTTTGCTGCTGATATCAAATACGATATCAACAAATGGATAAAAAGCCTCTATACCGTGCACAGTGAAATATGCTTTCACGGCAAAATGCATTTTGTAAGTTCCCATAGGCAGTATAACGTCTGACTTTAACAGGTCCTTTATCCTGCCGTCGTGGTCGGTTATACCACTGGCAACTTCTATCCATTCGGTTCCTGTTTTTTCATACATAATGATAGATACGCCTGCAGCAGGACGGCCCCTGGTGGTATCCAGTATATGTGTTGTTACCTGGCTCATGATAGTAATTTTTGTAAGCGAATTTGTGTGATCTTGTTTTGTTCATCCATGGCAATCACCATTTCATGTTCTATATCGTTTGATAACCGCTCTTGTAACAGTTCGAGCATTTCCTCCGCCGATTTGCCAGTAGCACAAACGATAAATATAAAGCCAAACTTTTTTTCGTAGTCTTCGTTGCCTTTGGCCAGTGCTTTCAATGTTTCTTCTGAAGCCTCTGCCACTGCGCCCTGTTCGCCGCTGGCCCAGCCGGCCGTGGTGGCAAATTTCTTTTTCAGCGAATCCATATCACCGATCTTCGGATGATGCGTAAATGCTTCCAGCCAGTCTTCCTCGCTGCATTCGTACCATTGGTCTTCGGCATCATATAACAACTCTGCCATATCATCAGCAGGAAAGAAAGGCAGCATTTTTTCTACCCACCGGGTACTGCCGCAGCATTTGAAAAGCTCAGCTTTTAGCTGGTCTTTAGGGAGTATGTTTAAGTCGTGTAGTGTCATAACGGCCTCACCCTCGTTCCCTCTCCAAAAGAGAGGGAGGCCGGGCTTTTGTTTTATTATTTAAGTTTTGTAATTAAGCATTTGTTTATTTTGTTCTTTATTCATCGAAGTAGCCACAGTATGCAACTCAGCAAGCAATATAAATTTACAGAGTCTTTATGGTTCCCCCTTTAGGGGACGGAGGGGGTTTCCCCACAACCGCATACGGCTGATACCTCCATCAGGAAATATCGTTAACCGCACATGCGTGAACTTTTTATCCCTGTTCTCCAGCTCATTTTCATAATAATGTTCATGATCTGCCTGTAATTTTGTTTGAGGCAAGATTTCTTCCCATTTGATTTCATCGTTTAAAAAATCCGGTCTGTTGCCTGCCGGTATATTACAACCTTCAATCTTACAAGTATCAGGGTAGTTTCCTTTGAAATGACAAGTATCTATCAATGCCTTGCTGATCGTTCCTTCATGTGCCAGCTTTACAATCACCCAGTCTTTATTATTGGGCGTACGGTTGCGCTTGGTTTCCCAGCCATCACCCATGTTCACTCCCCGGCCAGGCATAATCAGGTTATCCATGTGAGAAAAGAACATATCATTGCAAAGCACTGACTTGGCACCGTTAGTCGCGGCAGCCAGATCGATCAGTTCATCCGGGTTAACCATGCTCCAGTCTTTAAATACTTCTCCATACACTTTTAACCTGGCCACACCACCATCAGGGTAAATGTGCAGACGTAAATGAGTGTAGATATTTCTATCCTCCACTTCAAAAATATTTTGTGAACCTGGCTGCAAAGGAACTTTTGATAAAATTTCCACCCACTGCAGTTTTTCAAATGCTGCAGCATCGGCTATAGAAATACCCTCCGGTACATTTACCGCTTCAATGGAAGCGAAGGGCGGATGATTACCAAGGAAGTGATTGGTGTCAATATCCACTTCGTGTATCCTGCCGGAAGTAGCCAGTTGAACTACACACCAATCATGCCCAGGTATTCTTTTACGGCGGCTCTCCCACCCGTCCATCCATTTGCCTCGGTCGGTGTATTTGTCCACTATAAAAATTCCACGACCGGGTTTTAAGAGGTTTTCTTTTTCCGCAAAAAAATCATCGGTACAGAAGATTGCTTTGCCACCGAGACGTTCGGATGCAAGATCGATCAGGTTGTTGAAAGTGTTGGTGCTCATGTTTGTGCAATCGTTTTTGTTTTTGCTGGCTTTTTATTTTGTCAGCTCTTTTTATATTTACCTCACCCCAACCTCCCGATCTTATCGGGACAGGCTCTCTCCTTTAGGAGAGGGGGCTTTGAGAGTCTGATATTTTATTAGTTCTATTTATTTCAAACAGTGACAGTTTTTTGTTTTAAATAGCTTTTACTTTTTTAAAGTAGTTGAATTATTTTAAAAGAGCCCTTCCCTTATTTAGAAGTTGAAACTTTCCATCATCATATACCTTTTCACCAGCTAAATAAGTTTGTTCAACCACGCCATACAATGTTTCGCCCATGTAGGGTGAAACCTTGTGTTTATGATGGCAGCATGCTTCATCCACAGTAAATGATTTTTCTTCATTAACCACAACCAGGTCTGCATCATAGCCAATGGCGATTTTTCCTTTCCGGTTTTCAAGTCCTGCAAGTTTTGCCGGGTTTTCACAAAGCCATCTTACAATATCGGAAAAATTACCATCTCTTTTTTTTGCTGCCGTCCACAATACCGGCAATGCAAACTGTATGGAAGCGATACCACCCCAGGCTTTCATAAAATCACCACTCTCTATTTCTTTTAATGAGGGCGTGGCTGGCGAATGATCAGTAGCAACAAAATTGATCAAACCGTCTTTTAGTGCCTGCCAAAGCTGATCATTGTTTTCCTTCTCCCGTATGGGGGGCGCACATTTGAATTGCGTTTGTCCGTCAAGGATATCTTCTGCGTTAAAATATAAATAATGCTGGCCGGTTTCAACTGTTAATGGCAAACCCCTTTGTTTAGCTTCCGCAATTTGTTGTAAAGAGTTTGCTGAAGATAAATGAACAATATGCGTACGGCAATTAAATTCGGCACACAAACGGATCATCATGGCGATGGCATCGTCTTCCCATTTTTTAGGGCGGCTGTTTAAGTAATTAGTATAAGAGTCGTTTCTGGTTGCTGGTTGCTCGTTATTTGTTTCTCGTTTGTGAGCGTCAGTTAGTTCACAGTGTACGAGTAATGGTAAGTTGTGCCTTGCGATGATGGGCATGGCTTTTCTGAGATCCTCTTCGGTCGCATTTGGAAAATCATCAATACCGGAATGGGTAAGAAATGCTTTAAAACCCAGCACACCCTTTTTTATTAAAGGTTCTATTTCATTATCATTACCAGGAACAATGCCACCCCAAAAACCCACACTGGTATGCAGCTTACCTGCTGCCGCTTTTAATTTTTCATCAAAAGCTTTCGCAGATGTTGTAACAGGTGATGAATTCAACGGCATATCCACCAAGGCAGTGAGGCCACCTGCAATGGCCGATTTGGTGGCAGTATCAAAACCTTCCCACTCCGTCCTCCCAGGTTCGTTAATATGGACATGCGTATCAATAATACCCGGCATAAGAATTTTATTGCCGAGTTCTGTCAGCTCAACATCATTGGATGATGGCAAAGCAGTTACAATATCTTTTATGATGCCGTTATCAATTAAAACCCAGGCTTCCCGCTCACCTTCTGGCAATATCACTCTTGTACTATGAAACCCTTTCACTATAAAATTTTTAGAAACGATAAAAATACAAAACAATATTTTAAATTGTGGACTTCTATAAAACAGAAATTGCAGAAAAGATATGGTCCCTTTCCTTGTTTATGGTGTGCTTCTTTTTATACTGGTGATGCTGGTAAAAATGACCTACCAGTTTCATCATCTTGAAAAGAACAATACAGAAGGAAGCGATGCCAGTAAGGAAAACATTGGCTTATCACAAGGTTTCATTTACACCTCCCTTGTTCTTACCATCATAGTAATGGTCACTTACACCTGGTTCCTGGCAAAAGGAACACCCTATGAGGGCCACCTGATGGAATGGCTGAATATCATCGTGCGGCTGATGCACATTACTTTTGGCATAGCCTGGATCGGCGCTTCCTTTTATTTTGTTTTTTTAGAAAATGCATTGAACCGAACGGAGAATGTAAGAGATGAACTGGCGGGCAATCTTTGGGCTGTACACGGCGGTGGATTTTATTATTTAGAAAAATATAAAGTTGCACCCAAGACCTTACCCAAACACTTACATTGGTTTAAATACGAGGCCTACTTCACCTGGATATCCGGTTTCAGTTTGTTGTTCGTGGTATATTATTTTAATGCCAAAGCGATGCTGATTGATAGTGCAGTGCTTGACCTTAGTCCTGCTGCTGCGGTAGGCATTGGCGTTGGTTCCTTTATTGTTGGCTGGATCGCCTATGACCTGCTTTGCAAATCTCCCTTGATAAAAAAACCGCTGGCTTTTGCGCTGGTTGGGTTTGCCTTGCTCACGGGTTTTGCTTATTTCTATGCCACTGTATTTAATGCGAGGGCAGCTTATATTCATTTTGGTGCCATGATCGGTTCACTGATGACGGCCAATGTTTTCTTTGTCATCATCCCTGCACAAAAAGCGATGGTGGCAGCAGCTAAGATCGGGAAGCCGGTAGATCCGTCTTATGGCAAAAAAGCACTGGCAAGATCGCTGCACAACAACTACTTCACACTGCCGGTTTTATTTGTGATGATCAGTAATCACTTTCCCAGCACTTTCGGGCACCAGTATTCCTGGGCGGTACTGGCAGCCATTTCATTGGGCACTGCTGGCGTAAAGCACTATCTGAATTTGAAAGAAAAAGGAAAATATAATGTCTATATTTTGCCTGCATCTGTGCTGCTGTTGCTTGCCGTTAGTTTTGTAACGGCACCAGCCAAACCAGGTGAATGCAAAGAAGTAGTGAGCTTTACCAAAGTAAATAACATTATTCAAAAACGCTGTGTAAGTTGCCATTCTTCTCAGCCAACAGATGATGTATATACTGCTGCACCCAATGGTGTAAAGTATGATACTCCGGAAGATATTGTAAAGAAAAAAGACCTGATCATGCAGCGGGTGGTGATCACCAAAACAATGCCGCAGAATAATAAAACAGGCATTACTCCTGAAGAAAGAGACTTGTTGCGATGCTGGATAGAACAGGGTGCATCCATAAAATAAAAAAACCGGCCCCAATCGTCAGGTACCGGCTCTTTAATATGCTGCTTTTTTACTCAAGCAATTTATACATCTCTTCCAGTTTAGGAGACAACACGATCTCTGTCCTCCTGTTCTTTGCTCTTCCTTCCGGCGTGCTGTTGCTGTCTAATGGATCATAAAAACTATGTCCTGATGCCATTACCCTCGCCGGATCAACAGCATAATTGTTAACCAATATCCGTACTATTGAATTGGCTCTTGCAGTACTCAGATCCCAATTGTCTGTATACCGGCCCTTAATGGGTATACTGTCTGTATGGCCTTCAATTTCCACTGCCACTTCAGAATTCAAGTTGAGCACAGCCGCCAATTTTGACAAAGCCTCCACTCCCTTACTATTCACCACTGCGCTGGCAGAGGGAAACAGTAAATTTTCTGAAAGGCTCACATATACTTTACCGTTCTTTTGCACCACGCTCAGATCTTTTTCGTTATAGCCCTTCAACGCTTCCATCATTTTATTCTTCAATTGTTCTGACCTGTTTCTTTGCTCCTGCAACAGCGCCTGTAATTGCTGTAAACGTTGTTGCTGTTGCTCCAGTGTGAGTTTTGTTTGCGTGAGTTGCGTTTGCTGGCTGGCAGACTGCTTTCCAAGTTGGTTATACTGACTATTGAGCTTGTCTATAGCCTGCTCTTTTTCACTGATGCTGGCATTAAGAGAAGATATATTGCCCTGTAATGAAGACACCTTACTGGCCAGCATGCTGCTGTCATTCCTCAATGTGGCGGTCTCCGCCTGTGATTGCCTTAAAATCTTTTTTGAAACACAACCTGAAAGAGCAAACAGGCTTACAAAAATAATTGCTACATTTTTCATACAACAGCGTTTTTCCATACTTAGTATAAAAAATTGTGCTAAACATTAACACATGCAGATATCCTTCAATAAACAAGTGCAGGAAGGGCTTTTGATTGCTGCAATTAAATTATACGGAGGAACATAATCTTATTTTTGTGAAAACATTTCCCCGTTTTGGGAAGGTGGTTTAATTTCCCGTTTCGTATGAACAAGCTGTTACTGATATTTTTAGCCGCCTGCCCATTCCATCTGCCTGCTTTTGCGCAACCAGGCTGCACGGATCCATTTGCAGGCAATTATAATCCTGTTGCCACAACCAACAACGGTTCCTGTGTATATAACAGTGTCACATATACGCCTTTCGTTAAAGTTGACCCTCTCTCCGACTCCGTTATAGAAACCAGTGGTCTCCAGTTTGCAAATGGTGAATTGTGGACAATCAACGATAAAAATGGCAAACCACAATTATACCGGATCGATACCCTGACAAATACCATTAAGCAACGGGTGTATTTAAACGGCGTTATCAATGATGACTGGGAAGACCTTGCTTTTGATGGCACTTTTTTTTATGTTGGTGATTTCGGAAATAATCTCACAGGCGGGAGAACAGACCTGAAAATTTACAAATTCCTGTTTTCTGCCATTGATCTCACTGATATAACAGACACCATACAAGCCAATGAAATTGAAACAATCCATTTTACTTACAGTGATCAACCGCAGCCAGCAACAGCATCCGGTTATAACAATACAAGGTATGATTGTGAGGCCATGCTTGTAGAAAATAATAAAATTCACCTTTTTAGCAAGAACTGGGCTGATAATATAACCACACATTATGTGATCAACAGTACTGATGCCGGTAATTACACAGCCAATGCGACAGAATCTTATCCTGTTGGTTATATGGTAACGGCTGCGGCTAAGGTTGCAGGTCAAAATATTATTGCCTTAATTGGCTATGTCAACAGCGGTGTTGGCAACCATTACCTGCATATTTTATCAGATTACAGAGCCGACAGTTTTTTCACGGGCAATAAACGAAGAATAGATCTGGGTGATGCAACGGTGATGGGACAGAGCGAAGGCATCTGTTTTCGCAATGGAAAATATGGATACATGTGTAATGAATTCTTTACAAGAACGGTGGGCCCTTTTACTATTACTGTTCCTCAAAAACTCCGTTCATTTGATATCAGCAGTTTCGTTGGCAACTACTTGACAAAATATAGTTTTACCGGAAATGGCAACTGGAGTGATGCCAGCAACTGGAAAGACAAAATTATTCCCCCGGCAGCACTTTTACCGGGCAATGAAATTATGATAGAGCCGCAGGGCAACGGTACCTGCATTCTTGATATCCCCTATACATTGTCGCCCGGCGCAACCTTACACACAGTAACAGGCAAGAGTTTCATTATAAGGGGCAACCTCACCATCCTGCAGTAAATGCTGTATTTTAAACGAGGAATTATTCTTGCTGTTTTAAAATCAATTGATACAAACTCAGCCTCAACCTGATTTTATATCTTTACCACGAAACAGTTGTAATGAAGCAAGTATTCCTGCATAGTTTTTTTCTACTTTATATTATTTTCTTACCCGGTACAGGTATTGCTCAATTACAAGTAACGGGCAGCATCCCGGCGAATCAACTAGCGCAAACACTAACAGGCGATGGCGTACAGGTTTTCAATGCCCGCTTTACCGGAAGCCCGTTGATGACAGGCATTTTTCAAAACCTGCAAGAAAGAAGTTTTGATATAGACAGTGGCATTGTTTTAACCACCGGAAGGGCCACTACAGGCCGGGGAGAAATTGGCCTCACCAGCCGTAATTCATCTGCAGCTGTAAACTTACTTGCTGATAATGGATGGGGACTGCCGGGTGATGCAGACCTTGCCAATGAAATCAGAACAAATCTTACCGGTCTTTCAGACGCCTGCGTCCTTGAATTTGATTTTATCCCGATTGGTGACAGTATCAGTTTCCGGTATGTATTTAGTTCAGAAGAATACAACCCCTCCTTCGTTTGCACATTCAACGATGCCTTTGCATTTTTTATATCAGGACCAGGAATTGCGGGTCAGCAGAATATCGCCCTTGTTCCGGGTACCAATACGCCCGTCACAATACTGAACGTAAACAACGTACCGGGAGTAAACTGCAATAACAACCGCAACTATTATGTTAACAATAACAGCAACCGTCACTTTACTCACGACGGTCATACCACCGTTTTAAAGGCGGTTTTTCCGGTTACAAGATGTGCAACCTATCATTTAAAGCTGGTGATCTCAGATGTTGTTGATGATGCATATGACAGTGGCGTCTTTCTTGAAGCCAAAAGTCTTACTTCGTCTAATATTACCCTTGCCGCCAATACAAAAACTGATCCTGACGGTGCCCCCTATCTTGCGGAAGGTTGTGGCAGCAGAAAACTAACTATCCGCCAGCCTAAACCAATGACGGAACCTGTAAGCGTGGTGCTGCAGTATTCCGGCACAGCGGTAAACGGAACGGATGTACAGTTACTGCCTGCACAGGTTACTATCCCTGCAGGTGACACGGCAACAGAGGTGGATATAATTCCACTGTCTGATAATATTGTTGAGGGAACTGAAACACTGAAGATAACGGCGCTGTATAACTGCAACAACAACAGCCTTGTGCAAAATGACAGCATGGAAATATTATTGAGAGACTATGATATCCTTGGCCTCACGCCGGATACCGCTGCCATCTGCGGGAGTCAAACAGTTCAGTTGATTGCAGAAGCAGGCTATACAACCTATCAATGGGGTAATGGCGCTTCCTTAAATGATGCAACCATCAGGGATCCTGTTGGCAGCCCAATAGCTGACGTAACAAACTATTTATGTATTGCGGAAAATGGCAGCTGCCGTGCAATAGATTCTGTGCTGGTGATAAAAAAGAAGCCTGTAATAATTTCACAAAACAATACTACCTGCGGCAACAGCAGCGATGGCGCCATTACTGTTTCTGCCAATGCGGGCTGGGAGTATCCTGCAGCGTTTTCATTGAACAATACTGCTTTTACAGGTGACAGCATATTTAACTCATTGGTAAAAGGAAATTATGTTATAAGGGTAAGAGATGCGGCTGGTTGTACAGACAGTCTTCCTGTTTTTATTGATCAAAAAAATCCCGACCCGCAGATCAGTTCCGTTGCAGTTTCCGCGGCTACCTGCAGCGGGCTGCCCGATGGTATTGCATCAATTATCTTAGCTGGTGGTACAGCTCCTTTCTCTTTATCATTAGATAATAACAGTTTTACTGTAAAAGACAGTTTCCATTTATTCAATGGTAATTACACCGTGTTTGTAAAAGATGCTGCTGGCTGTGTTGGTTTACCGGGAAACTTTACTATTCCATTTGTTAATTCGTTAAGGGTAAATATCATTGCTGATACAACTATCTGTGAAGGACAAACGCTTTTACTCACTACAGAAAGCAGTGCCGGCAGTTATTCATGGGTGCCTGCTGCCGGGCTGGATAACAGCAGCAGTCAAAATCCCCTGGCCGCTCCTGTTAGTGACACAAAATATATTCTGACAGCAACAAAAGGAACCTGCACGGGCTACGACTCTGTGAATATAACTGTAAATAAAGCACCTGTTCCAAATGCAGGCAGCGACATAAACATTTGCTATAATACCACCACCGTTTTAAAAGGGAATGGAGGGCAAACTTACAAGTGGAAGGATCCTTTACTACTTAGTAACGACAGCATTTCAAGCCCGGTAACCAAAGCATTGATTGCTGATACTTATTTCAGCCTGCAGGTAACCGATGACAAAGGTTGTTCCTCACTTACTGCAGATAGTGTGCTGGTAACCGTGCGACCGCTTGCTTTAATTTCTGCAGGCAATGACACGATAGTTACGGTAAACCAGCCGCTGCGGTTATTGGCGATAGACATCAACAACAGTGGTTTCAGCAGCTTTACCTGGTCACCGGCTGAAGGTTTATCTGATCCTTTTATTGCAAGCCCCATTGCAATAAACACAAGAGAGAGCATTACTTACACAGTGATGGCTGAAACAGCAGAAGGCTGTAACAGCAGTGCTTCAATAAAAGTAAAAACCTATACTGGCCCGGAGATATATGTTGCCTCCGCTTTCACACCCAACAATGATGCTATCAATAATGAGCTGCATGTAACAACGGCCGGTATAAAAACGCTCCGTTATTTTACTATCTGCAACCGGTGGGGCCAGGTGGTATTTACAAGCAGCGGCAATAATTATCCTGTTTGGGATGGCACTTTAAAAGGAAAACTGGTGGCGCCGGGTACTTACGTGTGGATAGCGGAAGCTGTAGGATACAGGGGTAATGTATTTCAGCGGAAAGGGACTGTGATGGTTTTGTATTAGTCAAAATAATGCTGAATAAAGTTCATTATCCACACTATTTCGCTGGCAGCATGTTTAGTAATTCAAACTATAGCCCTGAAGTTCGTTTCAATAGACCCTCGCCTTGTGTATACTCGCATGAAACTTTTTCCAACTCCTGTTAAAAACCTTATTACCGGTGAGCTAATTTAATTTGAACAGCAATAAATATATTTACCTTACATAACAAGCATGAATGAAAAACCACCCGAAACAGAACGGCTAAATAAAGTATTAGGGTTTACTTCGCTTTTCATCATCACGATCGGAATCGTTGTTTCACAAACATCTGTTGTTTCAATAGTACAGGGTGAGGGCTTAGGCGGAGGTACTTTTTTATTGCCATTCTGATGGCATTTATCATTGCCCTCTGTTACATATCTACCTATTCAGAACTGGCACTGATGATGCCCAAAGCTGGCAGCATCAGTACGTATACTACCGTTGCTATCGGGCATTTCCCGGCCATTATTGCTGCACTCTCCGCCTATGTGGCACCAACTGTTTTTGGTGCACTGGCCGAACTACTTTTGTTGCAAAACGTTCTTGACACCATAACGAATGGCTCTTTTACAAACGTTGCTTTTATCATAATTTGGATATTTACACCGCTCAATGTTTTTGGGATTGATCTGTTTGCATCTGTACAGAGCATTATTTAAGCATTTTACCTTCTCCATGTACTTGCATTTTTAAAATGACATAGAAAACATCCTTCGGTACATACACGGTAATAACTGATTGTTCAATACACATTCTGTTTTGTCAATGCTTGCGGTACGGTTGTTGGTTTCATTAATGTACATAAAATAAAAACATGAACAATCAGAAACAATTTGGCGTTTGGATGGACAATCACAATGCAACCGTGGTGGGAAATGGGGATACAGAAGGTACTCTAGCTGTAATTGGGCACGTAAAAGGGGAAGAAAATTCCCCAAATTCCAATGAGAAAAATTCTAACAACCACGAAAAAACACTTCAAGCAAAATTTTTTAAAGAAATCGCTGCTCACCTGGTAAATGCCACCCATATTCATATAACTGGTACCGGGCAGGCACAGGAACAGTTTATTCACTATTTAGCTGCTACTCCACAATTTAAGAATTGCAAAACAGCTGAATCCACCTCTAACAAAATGAGCGATGATAAACTCATTGCATATATCACCAGTAAAGTTTGAAAAAATAGTAACTAAGTTACCTGTAGCGAAAGAACCTTTCCATGTATTTCATTCATAGATCAAATTCAAGCAATCATCAAATGAAAAAGTTATTAGAGCAATCCCGGACTGTGCTTCTTTTATTGGCCGGAATAATTATGTTTTCTTCCTGTGCAAAAAAAATAATGTTTGGCAGTTCGGCTGTTGTACCGGCGGCTGTTGGCTCGGTTAAAATCAAGTCTGATAAAAATAACAACCAAACAATTGACATAAGCATCAACAACCTGGCACCATCAGATAAACTAACGCCTCCCAAAAAAACTTATGTTGTTTGGATGGTTACAGAAAACAACGGCACCAAAAATATAGGTCAGCTTAACAGTTCCAGCGGTATGCTTTCAAGTGCGTTGAAAGCAAATTTAAAAACAGTTACTTCTTTTAAACCTTCCAGCTTCTTTATTACTGCTGAAGATGATGGCAATGTTCAGTACCCTGCATCTGCTATTGTACTTACAACTGCAAATTAAAGACAGGTTCAAAGCAGTTTAATAAAAGGCATAATGGAAAACCCAGCGATAAAATTCAATCAAAGCGACTTACCCGCTGACGGGAAAAAGAGAGCTTCCAATTTTATAAAAAAGAACCCGGTTTTACTAACTGTATTATTGGCGCTTGTTGCTGTAACTACAGTATATATTTGGAAAGACGTTCAAAAAAACAGCCAGATAGCGTTGGTTGAAAAAAAGGCTTTAGAAAAGCTGGATCAAAATAACAGGGAAATGCTGACAGCGCTTTCCAAACCTTTGATATGGAGTATCCGTGCTGAGATGCTGAAAGGGAACCTGGAACAGGTAAATATTTACGTAAAAGACATTGTTAAAGAAAAGAATTTCCAGGTTCTCCAGATCATAGATCCTGATGGGAAAGTTATCCTGTCGACTAACAAAAAGGTTGAAGGAAAAAATGCCAATATACTGTATGATTCCACTATGCTGAGTGCGGATGCAATAAAGATCTACCATACTGATAACAACCTTCTGATTATGTCGGCACCCATTATGGGGTATGATAAAAAATTAGGGGTACTTGTGATTGAGTATAAACCTGATTCCTTTATTAAAGATAGCTCACTTTAACTGCGTTCTACATTAGCGGGTGAAATCTATATCCAGCTTACAGATTT
>JAKQJG010000244.1 GCA_029561305.1 Bacteroidota bacterium
TTGTTTGTTGTGCAACTACTAAAACATTACAGGCTAATAAAATCAAAAGGGTGCTAAAAAAATATTTCATCAAAAAATTTAAGCGAATAAAAAAACAACTTTTCAAAGAATGAAAAGTTGGCAGTTAATTATATTACAAAACGCTGTTTCCTTTGCCAGGCTTCATTTGGCTACTCACTGTGTAAGAGAAGTAACAATGAAGTGGTTTTTCTCTGCGGCCCCTGCCACCCTGCCTGCCGGCAGGCAAGTCTGCGTGGGACAATTGGCACGCTGAGGGGCAGCGGTCGCAGAGTTGCTTCGCAATCGGATAGCTGTTCGTTTCAAACTGACACACTACTTCTCATACAACCCTCTCACCACCACACTGGCCACCACGCAACCAAACACCGCAGGCATATAACTCACCGTGCCAATAATAGATTTTTTGGGGTAAGCTTTTTCAGTTTCAATGATCCTGCTTTGGTCAACATCTTCAGCAGAAAACACTACCTGCACCCCGGTAGAAATGCCCACTTTGTGCAGGTATTTTCGAACATAACGGGCAAGGTTGCACTTATAGCTTTTTGAAATGTCTGTTACCTGTATTTGCAGCGGATCCACCTTTCCTCCTGCCCCCAGTGAACTCACGATGGGAATGTTCCTGTCGACACAGGCTTTGATAAACCAAACCTTTGGACTGAGTGTATCAATACAGTCAACTGCATAATCAAACCGCTGCGATTCAATCAATGCAATGGTTTTTTCTTCTTTTATGAATTCTGTGATAACCGTAAGCTGCAATTCCGGGTTAATATCCTGTAGCCTTGCTGCCATTACTTCAGCTTTTAATTTACCAGCGGTGCTATGCAAGGCCGGTATTTGCCGGTTGCAGTTGCTGAGGTCAACAGTATCTCCATCTACGATCGTCATCCGGCCAACGCCAGCCCGTGCGATCATTTCTGCACAGATACCTCCCACTCCCCCAAGGCCAACGATCAATACATTTTTATTGATGAGGTTTTGTACTTTTTCTTCTCCCAGCAGGAGTTCCGTTCTGCTCATCCAGTAAGGAATCATAATAATGGATAATTGTTTAGTGGATAATTGATAATAACTAACTTGTTGCTGCAAAAATGATTGTATGAAAACGAATATCAAAATAATTGTTCTTTTTATTTTTTGTGGCTCAAGTATTCAATTTGCTTCTGCACAATCCTTAAAATTATTGGCCGAAAATAAAAACACTTCTCTTCGAGGATTGAGTGCCGTAAACACCAGGGTTATTTGGGTAAGCGGCAGTAATGGTACAGTAGGTAACAGCGTAGACAGTGGCAACACCTGGAACTGGATGACGGTAAAGGGTTTTGAAAAAACAGATTTCAGGGATATAGAAGCTTTTGATGAAACGAGTGCTGTAATAATGGGCATTGGCGAACCAGCGTATATTTTACGCACAGCAGATGCTGGTAAAACCTGGAAAATAGTATTTGAAGATAAAACAAAAGGCATGTTTTTAGATGCTATGGAATTTTGGAACCTGATGAGCGGCATTGTGATCGGCGACCCGGTTGATGGAAAAATTTTTATAGCAAGAACCTTTGATGGCGGCATGCACTGGAGAGCATTGCCCGCAGATAATTACCCCCGGGCTGATAGTGGTGAAGCTATGTTTGCCAGCAGCGGTACCAATATCAGGAAACTGACAAAAGAAGAAGCGGTGTTTGTAACCGGCGGAACGAGAAGCCGGCTTTTTATACGGGATAAAAAAATTGACCTGCCCATTGTACAGGGAAGGGAAAGCACCGGTGCTAACTCTATTGCGGTAAAAGATAAAAATAAGATGATCATTGTGGGTGGGGATTTTAACAACAAAGATTCCATTGGAAAAAATTGCGTTATTACTGCAAACGGCGGCAAAAGTTTCAACTTCCCTGCTGTTGCGCCACATGGCTACCGGAGTTGTGTGGAGTATATTGAAAAAAACAAATGGATATGCTGTGGACTTAACGGCGTTGACATAAGCAACGACGATGGCAACAACTGGCAACTGATCAGCAGCGAAGGCTTTCATGTATGCCGTAAAGCAAAAGAAGATAAAGCTGTCTTTCTTGCCGGAAGTGGTGGAAGAATAGCCAGGTTAATAACGGATTGAAAAAACTTTGCCCGAATTACTTCTTAAACATAAAATACACAGCTCCCATTAAAAAGGCAAAACTCACCAGGTATTTCCAGTGAAAGGGTTCTTTAAGGTAAAGTACTGCAAACACGGCAAACACTACAAGGGTGATCACTTCCTGCGCCATCTTAAGCTGGAAACCGCTAAAACCGTTGGCATAGCCGAGCCTGTTGGCTGGTACCATCAGGCAATATTCGAAAAAAGCAATGCCCCAACTGGCGAGAATGGCTTTCCACAAAGGCACATTTTCCTGTTTTAAATGGCCATACCAGGCAATGGTCATAAAAATATTTGAACAAACCAGCAGTAAAATCGTCCGGAACATACTTAAAAATTTGATGGCCCTAAAGCTACAAATGAAATAATTTATAAGCATGTGTTACAATTTATATTCCTTGGCATGATTTTGGAAATTTTGGCTTGTCCACGTATGGTGATAAATTAAATGATCAT
Organism: Bacteroidota bacterium; assembly: GCA_029561305.1. Classification (GTDB taxonomy): domain Bacteria; phylum Bacteroidota; class Bacteroidia; order Chitinophagales; family Chitinophagaceae; genus Ferruginibacter. The sequence continues at coordinate 2,609 of JAKQJG010000244.1, forward strand.
TTAAACGGGGCAGTTCAATACATTTGAGTACTATTATCCATTAAAAAATCAATAAAAACCTGAACAATGGCATTTGAAAATTTTCCATCCGCAACCGGTACCCCACCCCCACCGCCAGAAGCGCCTAAGACCGACTGGCGTTTTTTTCTCACTATCGGGCTTGTGATTGCCCTGCTGGGCACCTGGGGTTATATTATTTGGGACAAGAGTAAAGTAAAAGAAACCATCCAGCAGAAAGATACCATGTATGCTTCGGTGTCTGAAGAAAAAGAAGACCTGAAACTACAGCTGGACGAAGCTACCATGCGCTATGATGAGCTAAAGACAGAGAATGTAAAAAAAGACAGCACTATTACCGCAAAAGACCGGGAGATCGCTGAAAAAAAATCAAGGATACAAAGTATTCTTGCAAAATCTAACGCAACCGGGGCAGAATTAAAGGAAGCCAAAAGCCTTATTGCTTCTCTTAAAGGTGATATCGATTCGTATAAAGAACAAATAGAAGTATTAAAAGGAGAGAACCTGCAATTGACCAAAGATAAGGAGCAGGTAACGCAGGAAAGAAACCTTGTACAAAGAGGACTGGACTCTGCCAAAAATGTGGTAAAAGAAAGAGAGAATGTAATTGATGTAGGGTCAACCTTACATGCTTCTGGTTTTGATATAAACGGTATACAGGAAAAGAAAGGTGGTAAAGAAAAAGAAACGACCAAGGCAAAAAAAGTTGATAAACTCAGGATATCATTTAACCTGGATGAAAACAGGATAGCACAATCAGGACAGAAAGATCTTTTTGTATGTATAACGGGTCCGGATGGAAATGCAATTGCGGTGGAAGCACTTGGCTCAGGTACTTTTACCACCAGGGAAGATGGTCAGAAAATATACACACAAAAAGTACAGATCAACTATACACAAGGCCAGAAGCAGACCGTGAGTTTCGACTGGAAACAAAATACCAATTTTACAGTAGGTAATTACAAAATTGAAGTGTACCACAATGGCTTTAAAATTGGAGAAGGTGTTGCAGTGTTGAAGAAAGGCGGATTGTTTGGATAAGTATCTATAAAGACAGTAACCATTAAATGCCTTTGCAGGACGATCTTAAAAAAGAGATTTACTTGCAAAGGCATTTGTGCCATTGGAAGAAATATAAATTACTACAGCCGCAAGGCCAATGGCCCCCAGGATCAATGCCCATATCCACCATTTACTTTCTGTATTGGCTGTTTCTTCGCTGTAGTATTCATTCATCACTACATTCGTTGTTTCTTTATCACCTACCAATATAGCATGTTCAGCATCTTTGTGTACCACTTTTTCAGCAATCACAGGCTGAAGAAAATCTTCATTCACAGGAAGCGCCTCAAATTGTATACTCCCACTGCTGTCTTTTGAAAAGGCTCCAAGCCCGGTAATTTGAACCGTTCCCTTTTTATCCAGTTCTTCTTTTATTAACTGGCTGATGGCAGAAAATTCGTTGAAATGGTTATCATAAGGTGAAGAAGCAATAAAGAGGACAGTTTCTTTAGGCGCTTTTATAAGGCGGCTGCCGTAGTCGTATTGTGCGGGGGTATAGGCCAGTTCAAGGTTACCAATACCCGGCAACCTGCACGATTTCTTTTGAAAAAAAGAAGATGCAATGACATCAAACATATAACCGTTTTGATTTTGGCCTGGCATAAATACTTGCTGGTTTACCTGGTTTGGCTGCAAAGAAAAACTTTTCCCTGCAATTAGCAGCAATTTTTAAAAAATTGAGTGGGTAAAGCGATGAGTGATGAATGATACAGTTTCAAATTGCATCTTCCCCTTAGAATCTAAAGATAGCACCTCCTAAAACATTAAGTCCATATACAGGATAACTATACCAGCGCTGGTACTTGTTATTAAAGATGTTGTTGATATCGATCCAGGCACTAAAACGCTTGTTGATGGCAAATTCAACCCCGGCACTAAGATCGGTCCCGCCTCCAAGCTTAACATCGCTGCCGTCTTTCATTAAAAAAGCACCACCACTAAAGGCCATAAAGTCGCCTTTTAGCAGCACTTGCTTAAATGCCCACCAGCGCAAAGATGCATTCAACTCAAGCGGAATGGTACCCCATGCCCTGTCATTGTCCTTCATACCATTATATCCATTAAAAGTAAGTCCCCCTGTAACGGTGAATTTATCCTGCTTTACAAAACTCATATCGCCATGAATCCTGAAATTATACAACCTGCTTTCATTCCTCACTACAAATGTTTTACCATCAGCCGTATCATTTACAAACAATGGAAGATTGCTGTAAGTGAGCCAGGATGCCTTGGCACTAAAATTAAAATGACTGCCAATGGTTGCTTTTAGTCCGCCATACAATTCTATTTCTTTGGTGTTTTGCTGAAACGACAATGTTTGCAAAAATGGGTTCACCGAAGTAAGATACTGGTACGTATTCTTGATAAACCTTCCAGTTAAACCCGCCTGCACTAAAAATATCTTATCCTGTATTTTGGCTTCACCATAAATATTAGGAAACACCGATAATTTGTTATTTTCCCAGGTAGGCGTAACACCTGCATGAATATTGAATAACGGTTTGGCATATACCAATTCTGGTGCTATGCTGTAAATATTATTGGTAAATTTTACATTCGGCTGCAGGTTTTTTGAAGTATAACTGGTGATATCAGCTTTTGCAGCAACCTTAACCGTAAACGACTCTGCAAAAGTTTTAGAAGCCGGTACTGTTAACACCAGGGATGATTCTTTTGCTTTGTTCTCATTGCTAAAAAGATTCACCTCCACATGTGGATTATAATTGATCCCTGTACCTGTTTCTGCTTTGTTGCGGATACCGCCACTTAAACTGAGTGTTTGAAAACGCTGCAGCACATCTGCTTTTGCATAGTTATGTACCGCATGATCATAACCATATAAATAATTGTCCTGCACTCTTACCGATGCCCGTCCATATATCTCATTGTCGGCGGTAAAATAACTCCCGCCCCCTTTTATATTCAGCTCACTGTAATCCTGGTTTTGAATGGCACCTTTAGAAGAAACATAATCAGCGTATACATTTACCAGGCTTGTTTTACCATCACCAAAACTAAAACCAGCACTTAAATAAGGTGTGGTATAGTTACCAAAACCTGCTTTTACATAATTCCTGGTACCCAGGTTCAACAGGCTATCCTGCGCAATGGCCAGCGGCCGCAAAGAAACAGGCTGGTAAGAGTAAAATAAATTTTGTGGCGGAATATTATAAGGTCCAACATTTTTTGAAGTGTCGGCATTCAACTGTGTGGCGGAAAAATTCACTTTCACTGCATTGCGTAATACAGGTTTATAACTGCTGGTGATATCAATAGTTTGCTTTTTGGTGGTATCCCGCTGGGCAAAGGACAGCAATGAGCAAGACACCCCTGTTACAAAAAGCATTGATCTTATAATGATTGATTTGTTCATAGTTTTATTATTCACCAATTTTGGAGGTTGCTTTTTCCGCTTCTTTTGCTTTGTCAAATTTTTGTTGAGCTTCGGCTTTTAATTCAGGTATGGTGGAATTCAATGCCACACTCTCATAAGTTGCTTTTGCATTAAAATAGTCCTTCTGCTCCATGAAAATATCTCCCAGTAAAATATATGCTTTGGTAACCCACTGGTCGTAACTGCCTGTTTCTCTTATTACCGCCTGTGCTGCTTTTTCGGCTGCAGTAAAACTGCGCAGGTTAAACTGGCTGTTGGCAATTTCATAACGGGCTTCTGCACCCCAG
>JAKQJG010000099.1 GCA_029561305.1 Bacteroidota bacterium
AATGAAATTTAATCCTGCGTAGCCTCTTTTATAAAATCACTTACCAGATAACTGATCAGTTTACCGGTAGATTCATTTCTTCTTCCGTCTGTTAATTGGGTGGCACCTTCACAAATATGCAGGTAGGCAACCTTGGCATCCTGGGCAGCAAAGGTTATATACTGCCTGGCGTGCAAGACACTTATACCAGATGGAGAAACGCCGCTGCTCAATGTATTTTCAATGCTGTTTAAATCCAGTTCAATACCGGCATAAGTATCTTCTGTAAAACCAGTGGCATGTGCCACGGCCTGTATGAAATTTTTCTTTTCTCTTATAAAAATATCCTCGTAGGTAACATAGTCAATAAATGGATCGTTGTGAATATCCATCAATACAGTTTGCGGAATATAATTTTCATGCAGGCACAAATTACAGAACTTACCTAAAAAACCATCTTCGCTGGCATAGCGAAAACCATTACCACTGTGTCTTCCTTCTGTTGTACGGAAATCCGGGTGTGCATCTAGATTGATGGCGTTTATCTGCGCCAATGGTATCAATTCTGCCTTGTTCAATCCCTTGGCAACGCCTTTGATAATGGGATATGCATTGTTTTGCCCTCCACCAATTACAATAGGGATTTTTTTGGCCGCTGCAATTATTTTGATGATGGCTTCCACTTCTTCATCAATCAAATGCAATGCATGGCGGTAAGCATCTATCAATTCATCCTGGCCGTAGGCGGTATTTTCTATCAGGTATTTGATATCACCGAAATCAAAATGACCTAATAAAAGCACTTCCTCGCCAGTAACAAAATCGTTGCTCTCCACATTAACAAACTCCGACAAAAAAGGGAGCCAGTTTGTATCTGCACCCCCGGTTCCATAATTACCTTTTACGCCTATATCTTCTGGTATGCCCAGCAACACATATTTTGCGGTGGACTGCTCCAGTTGCTGCGTCCAGTCACTTTCGGATTGTATATTCTTCACCCGCTCCCCTATCCTGGTCTCAAAACGGCGAACCTTCGTAAGGGAGAGTATATCTTCTTTACTGTAAAATTTAAAGTGCTTCATATAGGGAAGGTAGGAAAATTTGATTAATAGAAAACGGATTTGAAAATGCTGTGTTACCGGGTGGGGAATTTTTATCTTACCGGGCTTATTATCACCTGCACTTTTATTATTGCAGAAGCATCGCTAATCATTTATCCTGGGAAAGATTGTAAAGTACAGAAGGAATGAGAAGCTTTTTCAGACCCGGGGCCCGGCCGGAAGATCTACCAGCCAGACAGGTTGGTGGGACATCCCAATTTGCCTTTACCCTGTTTATTGCCGCCGGAATTACCCTGGAGCCGGAAACTAAATGACAGCCCGACGGTGTAGTAGAAATCCTTACTGCCGGGATTACCCCTCCTTGTTGTAGCATCTGGGTAAGGCTGGTTATTTTTTATTTCATCTCCCCTAAAAGAGTAGTCAACAGCTGCCTGGCCGTTATTAGCCCTCAATTCGTCTTCATCGGCAAAACTGGCACTTACATCATCAAGATAGTCCGTAAATAATTTACGCAGTGCAACTTCCAGCCTGACATTTACCATATCACTCAGGGCCATTTTTAAACCACCCCCAAAAGGAACCGCCAATTGATTGAGACCATATTTTTTTCTTCCAAGAAAAAATCCCTGCCCCTCTGTACCTAATGGCTGCAAGTACACTTTGTTGCCCGAAGAATCAAGAGTATATGGATTAAAATGATAGCCAGCCACACCTGCAAAAATATATGGCACCACTGTATGTTCATATGAATTAAAGATGTCGAATTCAGCGCCGATATGCACTTCGGTTATTTTGCTCTGGAAGTTGAGATTGCGGTCCTTGTTAAACTGGCCCAGTTTGTCATCACCTCCGATTTTACCTGTTAAAACACCCAACCGGAAATACAGCTTGTCTGTAGCCTCAAAATAAAAACCACCTCCAAAAAAGGGTCTCGCCTGGCTAAATGTAAAACGTCTTGGCTGTAAGTCGCCCTGGTAATTCATGGCGCCACCGGTTAAAAAGAAATGTATATCCTGTGCAGCGGAAAATTGACTGATAGCACAAAAAAGTATAAAAGATAAAAGTTGTTTCATTGCTTTGGAGGCTGCAAATATAGTTTTTTAAAAGCAGGAAATTTAAGCTGGCTCAATGAAACTTAGTAACTGCTGTAATTGGAGTGCAATGTTCAGACAATATCTGCACTTTGTTTTTGATCTTTACAATTACGATACTGCAGCGTTGGTCTTCCCTGAACGGCACACCCCGGTAAATGCCTTTGCCCTCCCATTCAGAACTAACTACAGCCGTATTTTCATATAACGTAACCCGGATGGCATGCCGCCAAACAGAATCAAGTTTATAAACAGGCGAACCGGCCGTTTCCACCACGCCCTGCCTGCTGAACAAACCGCCACTTTGCGTAAAATAAATGTAAGAAGGCGCTAACGTAGAATCTACCAGCTGTACATTTTTGTTTTTCCACCCCTCATCAAAACGGCTGATCACATCCAGCACTTCTTTTTCAGTAAGCTTTGGGAGCTTTTTACAGGAAGAAAACAAAACGAAAGAGATCAGAGAGATTGTAAGCAATTTCCTCATGCCGCAAATATACTTTACATGATAAACTTTCAACTGTGTTAACCACCCAAATAATTTTTTGTTCATTTTAAAAAAAAGTCCAAATCTTTGCATCCTTCAATTATTTGAACTATGAGGTTCTGTTAACAGTAGTTTTTTCGTAAAGCTGCTATCATTTTCCCGGTCACATTATCTTTCAGCAAACGCTGCTGAGTTTTATTTCATTTACAAAAAGAGTCTCATGTTGAATAATCAATCTCAATCTATATCTGTCCGCTTTAACAATTTAAAGAGCATTATCCTGCAGTCTCTAAAGGGAGAAGAACAGGATTATACCACCGGCAGCATTCGCCGGGCCGTTATCTTACTTGCCATACCGATGGTGCTTGAAATGTGTATGGAAAGTGTATTTGCGGTGGTGGATATTTTCTTTGTAAGCCATATTGGTAAACATGCCACATCGGTTGTAGGCCTTACGGAGTCTGTTATCACCATTGTGTATTCGCTTGCAATGGGTATGAGTATGGCAGCCACGGCAGTAGTGGCAAGGCGGGTGGGTGAAAAAAATCCTGCAGCTGCTTCCAAAGCCGGAATGCAGGCCATGCTGATTGCCGTAGCCATCACCATCCTTATCAGCATTGCCGGATTTATATACGCAGAAGAACTATTGCAATGGATGGGTGCAGAGCCCGAGACAATTGCATCCGGGATTAATTATACCAGGATCATCATGGCGGGCAGTATCGTGATCATGCTGTTATTTTTACTCAATGGTATTTTTCGTGGGGCCGGTGATGCCATGATGGCCATGAAAAGTTTATGGCTTGCCAATATTTGCAATATCATTTTATGCCCGTTATTTATTCGTGGGCTTGGACCAATCCCTGCCATGGGTGTTACAGGTGCTGCTATTGCCACCACCCTTGGCCGAGGTATTGGCGTGTTATACCAGTTTTATCATTTATTTGATGGTAAGCGGATGGTAAAGTTTGCAGTAAAATATTTTACACCCGATTGGAAAGTGATCCGTTCAATTGTGGACATTGCCTGGCCTGCTACGCTGCAGTTTCTAATTGCCTCCGGAAGCTGGATCATCCTGGCAAGACTGGTGGCTCAAACCGGGCATAGCGATGCAACTGCCGGTTACCAGATCGCAATAAGAATTGTGATGTTTTTTTTGTTGCCAGCCTGGGGGTTGAGTAATGCGGCAGCAACATTAGTTGGACAAAATCTCGGCGCTTTACAACCACAAAGGGCAGAAGATTCCGTTTTAAAAACAGCGAAGTACAATGCCATTTTTATGTTCGTGGTTTCCGCCATCATCATTGTTTTTGCACCGCAGGTCATTTCCTTTTTTACAAAAGATCCACTGGTGGCTGGATATGCGGTGGATGCTGCCCGTATAGTAAGCGCTGGCTATGTTTTTTATGCTATTGGAATGGTGATGTCGAATGCGTTTAATGGTGCAGGCGACAGCCGTACACCCACCATCATCAATTTGTTTGGATTTTGGTTTTTTCAAATACCACTTGCTTATATCCTGGCAAAAGTTTTTGACATGGGGCCACTGGGTGTTTTTATTGCCATACCGGTTGCAGAAACGGCTATTAGTATTGTTGCGTTTATTTTATTTAAGAAAGGAAAATGGAAGTTGAAGAAAGTGTAATGTCTAAAACAGAAAGCTGACTTTAATCTTTTATAAAGGCTGGTTGCTCCCTGGCCGGAATCATGATCTGGCTGCTTAGGTCTGGAAATGTTTCTTTTAATTCATCTACTGATTTGGTGGATGTATCTATAAAATGCCAGGTTTTACCATTGTTAGATGACATTGCTATCAGGTAACCAGTGGTCAGTAATTTTCCTCCTTCCACTTTTAATTGAATGTGTTGTGGCACCACCGATTGGAGCGATGTTTTAGTTGCTACAATGGCAGTTGGTTCGCCACAACGCATATCAATAAAAGCAACGCCGTTTTCTTCCATATCTGTCATCGTCTTCTTGAGTACAGTGACCATTTTTTGTTTTCCTCCCATCATAGCAACGATTTTGGGATGAACATACTTTATGTAGTCAGCATAATTTTTTGCCAGGAAAAGCCGGGCCATATCTGCTGATGCTGCTTTCAGATTTGAGAGACCCGTTTCAGCAGTAGTAACTGCCTGCGCAAAAGTGGCCTGTAAGGAAAATACCAAGACTGCTAAAAATATAATTCTTTTCATATTGTACTGTTTACAATTATTCGCTTCCCTTACTCATGGCTGCTTTTCTTAAATCGGCGGATAAGCTACTTCCCAAATATTTTTCGATCAGCGCATGAACGCCATAAATAACCGGCGTAAGCAATATGGCTACTGCCACTTTATAAATATAGTTACCCGTTCCTGTTACCAGCACCTGGTGAAGGCTCCAGGGTTCACCCTGTCCGCTTTGAATCCGCTTGCCAATATAAAAAGCAATGAACAATACCACGAAACTGTCAATAAGCTGTGATACCAATGTAGAACCTGTTGCCCTGAGCCAGATGCGCTTATCCCCGGTGATCTTTTTTATGCGGTGGAATATCAACACATCCAGCACCTGACCAACTAAAAATGCCACCATCGAACCAATGATGATCCATACTCCCTGGCCAAAAATACCCCTGAAAGCATTGTTGGCATTATCAATACCATTGCCAACAGAAAAATATTCTGAAGGACTCAGGTGAATAGCAGCCGTAATAACAAAGAAAACAAAACTGATAAGTCCCACCGTTAAGTACGATAAAAACTTCACGCCTCTTGGACCATAATATTCATTGATAATGTCCGTCATTACAAAAACCACCGGCCACAGCAACACGCCTGCAGTCAAATGAAAACT